>NZ_JBIFFK010000019.1:0-7775 GCF_043557045.1 Sulfitobacter sp. 1A15258
TGAAGAATGCCGTGCAGTTCACGCAGTGTCGTCGAATCCGATACCAAAACACGCCGCCAGATCATCGGGCTCAACCCGAGAAGGCGTACCTTTAGCTGATAGATTGGAGAAGCGGATGACATCCAAAATCCTTGCCAGCATCAATCCCAAAATTCAACTGCCCCACACTTTACGGTACTCTCGATGGATGGACCCGCGCGACATTGCCCAGCTTGTCCGCAACAAGACCAGCCTGCCCCTGGCCCTGCACAAAGGCAAGCTCCTGCGCTACGTCAAGAACGATGCGAAAGGATGGCGCGGCGGGCATCACCTCGTCGTCTCCGGCACACGCGGCGGCAAGGGCGTCAGCGCCGTGATCCCCGCGATCCTCGATCACCAGGGACCGGTCGTCGTCCTCGACATCAAGGGCGAGAATTTCGCCGTCACGCGCCGCCACCGCGAAGAGCTCGGGCGCAAGGTAGCCGTTCTCAACCCCTTCGGCCTCGTCGAAGACGGAAAGGATCAGTTCAACCCGCTCGACTACATCCGGCCCCATGAGCTGGCGCGAGACGTTGCCCTGGTTGCGGACGGCCTGGTCAAACCGGAACAAGGCGACGGCGCGCATTTCTCTGAAATGGCCCGCCAGCTGGTCGCGGCGGCGATCGAAGTGATCGTGACGCAGGAAGAACCGAACCGGCGCAATCTGATCGCCGTCGCCGATCTTCTGCTGTCCGCGAACCTCGACGGCACGCTTGAGGCCTGGGCTGAAAATGGCGACCTTGTCGGCCACCGCCCGGCCCAGACCGCCGCCACCATTCTGCGCGCGGGAGACAGAGAACGCGGGTCGATTCAGACAGCGGTCTCAAAAGCTTTTGAGTGGATGCAGTCCGACAACATGCGCCACTTCCTGGCTGGGTCCAGCTTCCGCATGGATGATCTTCTCGATGATCGGGTCGATCTCTTCATCGCGGTGCCCCTCGACCAGGTGGACAAGCAAGCGATCTTCATGCGCCTGTTCATCAACCTTGTCCTGGGCACGGTCGTGCGTCAGGACGGGCGGCGCAAGGTTAAGGCCCCGATCCTGCTGGTTCTCGATGAATTCGTGCGTATGGGCCGCATGGAGCAGATCATGAACATTGCCAACGTCGCCGCAGGAGCCGGTGTGGAAGCGCTGTTCGTCACGCAAGACACGGGTCAGGTCGAAAAGGCCTATGGGCCAAACGATGCCCGTTCGATCTTTGGCTCCTGCATCACCAAGCGCGTCTTCAACCTCAACGACATCGAAACCGCCGAATGGGCAGCGCGCCACCTCGGGGAAAGCACCGTCTATTCTCAGCAAATTCGAGAGGGCAAAGCCCCGAACGAGGGCCGGGATTTTTCCTACTCGGAGCAGCGACAGAAGCTCATGACTGCTGAGCAGATCACTGGCATGAAGGCGGATGATCTGCTGCTGTTGGTGGGCAATCGCAACCCGCTCAAGGCCAAGCAGAATGTGTATTTCAAGAGCAAGATTTACCGTGGACGGTTTGATCAGAATCCGCTGAATTGAGTTGATTTTCCAAGTTATCCACAGGCTTAGTGTGTTAAATATGTGTTAAATATAGTGTTAAGCTGTTTTTGAGGCCTGTTTTACTATTTTGAATCAACGTGTTACGCATTCGATCAGTAACTAAAAACACGAATCTCGGTAACTGAAAACACGAACTTTGGTAACTGAAAACACGAATCTTGACATGGGTAACTGAAAACACGAATGTGCTGCTATGGTAACTGAAAACACGAACCCACTGACACCCCTTTTGCCTGATCGTCACCCTCAGCACGATCTGTTCATCTGTGACGTTGCAGACGCTGTTCTCAAGGACGTCATGCAACATATGGAGCATCCGTTCTACTCACTCTCCAAGAAACCAGAGACTTCTGTGAAGCGTTATAGGAACGGTGATCACTGGTTGGAAATCACGCCGAGTGTCAAAGGGCTGGCAACCATCTATGACAAGGACATCCTGATTTACTGCATCAGTCAGATTATGGCGAAACTTAAACATGGGGAACCGGTCTCGCCTCGCGTTCGTATCAATTCGCACGAACTCCTGATTTTCACGAACCGTGGCACCAGTGGTCGAGAATACATCTCGCTCATGGATGCGCTTGACCGGTTGGAAGGCACGCGGATCAGAACGAACATTGTTTCTGGTGACGAAGAACAGATTGATGGGTTCGGGTTGATAGACGCCTCCTCCATCCGTCGAAAGCAAGGCCTCGACGGTCGTTTGCTCTGGTGTGAGGTCAAGCTGTCGGACTGGGTCTTCAATGCAATCAAAAACGAAGAGGTGCTGACCCTTCACCGCGACTACTTTCGCTTGCGCAAGCCGATTGAACGCCGCGTTTACGAGCTAGCGCGCAAGCACTGTGGCCAGCAAAAAAGCTGGAAGATTACCCTAAAGCACCTGCTTATGAAGTCTGGGTCGCAAAGCCCAGAAAAGCGATTTCGTCAGATGATTAAGCAGCTGGCGGTTCATGATCACCTGCCAGATTATCAAGTGTTCTTCGATGAAGTGGCGGACATGGTGGTTTTTACCAATCGCGGCACGATGACCCCGCCCTCCCTTATCGAAGGGCGTATTCCTCCACTTAAGTCTGAAACCTACGATAGGGCGCGACAGGCCGCGCCTGGTTGGGATGTACGTCACCTGGAAAGTGAGTGGCGTGACTGGATCGTGGAGGCTCCGAGGGATGTGGATGCCGCATTTGTAGGCTTTTGCCGCAAGTGGTTCGAGAAGCGCGGTAGACCATAATCGGATTTAAAACCGGTTATTGATTTAAATCCGGTATCAAATTTTATTCTGGTATTGGAAATTTTACCGGTAAGTGATATGTTTCCGGTAACGAAAATAGTATGAGGCCGAGCAATGCCCGTCATCGTCATGGCAAGCCCCAAAGGGGGCGTCGGAAAATCCACATGTGCTGTAATCCTGGCCACAGAGTTCGCTCGGATGGGAGCTCAAGTGACAGTCTTGGACTGCGACCCCAACAAGTCACTGACCCGATGGGCATCTCACGGACTCCCCAAAGGTGTGACGCTTCATCAGGATATAGGGCGCTCTGAGATAGTGCCGACGATCAGGGCATCAGATGGCGATGGGCAGATCGTGATTGTTGATCTTGAAGGCGTAGCATCGCAGCTTGTCAGCCGCGCTATTTCTCAAGCTGATCTGGTTATCGTTCCTATGCAGCCAACGGCGCTCGACGCGGAGATCGGGTCTGAAGCCTTGGCTTTGATCCGGGAAGAGGAAGAGGCGCTTGGTCGCACAATCCGTCACGCCGTTGTTCTGACCAAAACAAGCGCAGCTGTGAAAAGCCGCGTTCAAAGAGATCTGGAAGAACAGCTGCGCGGGGCAGGGATAGACCTGATCGAACCGTCGCTCGTCGCTCGCGCGGCGTTTTCAGAAATCTTCGCTTATGGCGGTGATCTGACCGCGATGATGAAAGACCCTGACATGGTAACTGGCGGCAAGGTCGATAAGGCCTTGGAGAATGCCAAATACTTTACGGAGGCTGTCTATGAGCGGCTCAAATAGGCTTGCAGGGCTGAAGGCCCGACCAAAAGACACCACGGTTGCCGAGGTCCGCCGTGTCGATGAGGTTGGAGAGGCGAGGGGCTTCCTTGATCGTACCCCACGCAAGAAACCAGGGCGTAAACCAAGCCCACGCACCTATCAGCTGCACCCGAAGGTTTTCCCTGAAGTCGGGGAAGCGATTGCCGCTGAGGCAGAGCGTCTTGGCATCACGCAGGGCCAGCTAATAGAGATGATGTGGGAAGAATATCAAAAGCTTGCGCGCTAACCTTGGGACCATTCAGTAATGGAACCGCAGTTGCGCAATCTCTAGGCTTTGGCGATCGCCAGCTCCACTGACCCGGTAGACCATTCGATCTTCCTGAGAAATTCGCCGCGACCACCAGCCTGTCAAATCGCCCTTCAAAGGTTCCGGCTTGCCGGTTCCCTTGAAGGGGGTCCGCTTGCACTGCTTGATCAGCTCGTTGATCCGGTCGCGTACCTTGTCGTTGGTGTTGACCCAGTATTGATAGTCTTCCCACGCCTGATCGGAAAAAACCAGCTTCACTCGGTCAGCTCACGCTCTTCGCCAGTTCCAGCATCGAGTTGCGCGATCGACGCGCGCAAGCGGGATGCATTTTTCGGTGTGGACAAGAGGTGCAACGTCTCGTTGACGGCGTTCCAAGTGTCCAAGGACACGACCACAACGGACTCGCCCTTCTTGCGCGTCACGACAACTTCCTGCTTGTCGTGGATCGCTCGATCCATGACGCCCTTCAGTTGAGCTCGTGCGTCTGAGTAGGTCATAACATCCATGTCGACTCTCCTTTGCTTTCCTCTATATGTACAACATTAAGTACAAGTAAAGGGGTGGTACGAAGGCGGCAGTCAATTTCATGGAGAATTTACGAGAGAGAAAGGGCTCACATGAATGACATCGTTACCCGCCCCGCAGAGGAAATGTCTCGCGAAGAACTTTACGAACTGGTCTGGCAGACCCCCATGAGCAAGCTTGGTGCCCAACTCGCGACGAACGGGCCAGGCTTGGCCGCTCTTTGTCGAAAGCGCCAAATCCCTACGCCACCCTTGGGCTACTGGCAGAAAAAGGCCGTTGGCCGTGCTCCTGAAATGCCTCCTTTGCCGTCATTCGAACCGCCCCAAAAGACCTCCCCTTCAATCAAGCCAGCGCGGGGCAGTGGTAGACCGCTAGTACCTGCGTCCGTCCCATCTCGCGACGCTGAGTCCGTTGCGGAACTAACACCCTTCGATGAAAACGACGAAAGCCTTGACCATATGCGAGCGCTGCACCCGAAGGTGAAGGCATGGGTCGCAGAGCACCGTCAGCTACAGGAGAGCCGTCGAGCGGAAAACCGGCAACGGTCGCGCGACTTTTGGGGAGGATCACTTCGTCATATCAGCGACCTCACTGCGCGTGACCGATATCGCTTCAGGGTGACAAGCACCCTGTTTCGCGCGATCGAGAAGCAAGGAGAGTACCGCAAAGTGTGGGGCAACTACGCCGCAAATTTGTCATTTTCGCCCGATTTCATGCCTGGATACCATTGTTCGAACTTGGATCGGAGTGTGCCGTCAAGGGTTCGGGTACGAGTTTGCAGCATGAGGTGGGCACCTTGCTTTGACCATCGCATCTGCTGGCGTTTTCCGAAGCGCTTGCCGACCACGGTATTGACGGTGCTTTCGACGAAGCCAGTGGAAACGCGCTCGCCATAGCGCCGCCGTTCCGCATAGTTCGGAATCATATCCTTGTTATTCGCGATATAGGTTTCGAACTCAGCAGCGGCTTTGCGCAGCGCTTTGATGCTGGCGTAGTCCGTTTCGATTCCGTCCAAGTCCATGACGAGGTCCTCAATCACCGTCTGGCCGTCATGCAGGTTACCGTTCCAGAGGAAACCTTTGATCTGACGAAGTAATCTGGATAGCTTTTCCGCGGCCTCTTCGTTGTGATGCGCCAACCCTTTCACATATTGGTGCATGACAGTGAGGCGCATGGTGATGTGGAACCAGTCGAGGATATGTTCCGAGGCAGGAGCCATACGCAGGGCCATATTGATGACCGTGTCCCCTCCATCAGTCATAAATGTTACCGGCTGGTTTTCCTGCCAACCCTGGTCCTTCAGAACCTCATGAAGTCGCCGCTTGGGCTTGTCATCATGACTTTGGACAAGTCCAAGATAACGGCTCGGGCGATCTGTGGGAATGGATTTGCCGACAGTGACCTCGAAATGCGACTGACCGGCGTCGCGGGACCGGACATATCCGCCATCGATGCCGACCGTGATCGGTCCTTCTGGGTTTGGCATTTGCTCCCGTTGGCAAGCGCTGGTCTCAATGAAGCTGAACCGTTCTTCGGCCAACTCGGTTTCCATCCGCGCCGCCACGCGTCCCAAGTGTCGGCGGATGGTATCCGGGTTCAGCTTCAGATCGATAGGTAGCACGTCTTTCAGAAGGTCCGCTGTGACCCCGAACGATACCAGCGAGGCCCATTTCGTTTCCAGCCAGAGCAGCTCCGGTGCGACGTGTTTGGGCAGAAGATCGGTCAATGGGCTTAAGGTTTTAGCCGGGCCATCGTGGCACTGACAATGGTAAAAACGCGGGCTCGGGACGGTGACATCTCCAAAGACAGTGCGATACCGGATATGGCCACGCGCCTTTCCGCGCAGCTTTCGCCCGCAGCACGGACAACAGGTGCGCGTCGCACCGTAAGCCACGCATTGCGCGGATACGATTTCCTGCTGCAGTTTCAGGAGCAGTTCCTTGCTCTCACCGATCGACAGCCCAATTTCGCCAATAGCGTCAGTGTTTTTGGTAAGTGTGGCGATTTTCTCCGTATGGGCTGTGCCGTCCGGCCCGGTGATTTTAACCTTAATCTCGATATTCATTTGATGTCCTGTCTACTCGTTTTTATGTCGTCTGCGCGTCTCTTGCACGCATGATGGTTTGTCTGCTGGTCCCCATGTCGCGGGCGATGGCAGAGACGGTTTCGCCTTTCGCGATCCGCTCCCGTACCTGTGCTTGTTGATCAGCTGTCAGCGCCGCCGGTCGCCCGAGCGGTTTGCCTTGCGCTTTGGCACGGGCGAGGCCGGATTGGGTGCGTTCGATGAGAAGATCGCGCTCAAATTGTGCGACGGCGTTGATCACCCCCATGGTCAGCTTCCCTGCCGAACTGGTCAGATCGACGCCGCCAAGGGCTAGGCAATGGACACGAATGCCCAGCTTTTCCAGCTTGGCTACGGTGGTGCTGACATCAATGGCATCACGCCCCAATCGATCCAGTTTGGTCACGACAAGAACATCGCCACGCTCCATCTTGTCCAGAAGGCGCGCAAATCCCTTCCGCTGTGCGATGGCCTGTGAGCCGGAAACCGTTTCGGTAATGATCCGGTGTGGCTCCACCGCAAATCCTGCGGCAGCGATCTCCCGGATCTGGTTTTCGGGGTCCTGTTCGACGGTCGATACTCTGGCGTAGGCGAATGTTCTGGTCACAGCATTGCAATTCTGTCCGGAAATGTTGTCCAAAACAATACACCTGTTCGATACAGGTTCAAGATAATTTATGGACAGATCATTACGCCCTGTCCGGAACCGAACCATTTCGGACGGCCCTTACCACATCTGCTGGCGCATCAGGTCGCGATGATCTCCGGATCGAAACCGCTTGTTCACAGCACCCCGTGAGAACTTCCCCTCGACGAACGGCTTGCGTGCCACCATCCGCTCCATCGCGGATTCCACATCGTCGGACATGAAATCAGATACCGGCCGATTGGGGGCGTTCGCTGCTACAACATCTTCGAGGAAACCAACCATGACGTCCATGTCATTCCAGGCATCATAGCCGTCAGCCTCATCCCGCCGTTCAAGATACCCATATACGCCACCGCAATCTTCAGGCGGGCAGGCTCCGGAACCGCCTATGCAGGCCGGATAGGTTTTCTTTGGTGGCGGATTAATCGCTTCAACACGGATTTCGTGTTCCCAGTGATCCCCCATATCGTAAACATAGGAAAATCGTTGGTTCTCGCAGAATCCAAACTGCTGCAAGGATACATCGGGGTTTCCAGCATGCAACTCGAACGAGCCGTACTGTACCGCGTGAACCTCGAAGAGGAACAGATGAATGCCCTCCCAGCCCATCGCAACCTGAAGAATGCCGTGCAGTTCACGCAGTGTCGTCGAATCCGATACCAAAACACGCCGCCAGATCATCGGGCTCAACCC
>NZ_JBIFFK010000020.1:0-7493 GCF_043557045.1 Sulfitobacter sp. 1A15258
ACTCGCCATCATGTTCGAAGAACGCTTTCCCATGGCGTAACTAAAGGCGTCAGGGCACAAAATTACGCACACTCCCCCAGGCTTCCCAACAAAATCAGATGGTAGCAGCATACCCACCATTTGTACGCGTCCATCTGAAAGAGATCGCGTGAGACACGCAGAACCTTTCACGACAGAACCAACAAAAGGCAAGCTACCTCCCTCTATTGCGATAGTCTCACCTGCACCCCATTTCTGGTAGCGCTTGATTCGACCGATACGCAGTAGCTCGTCATCGTCGATTTCAGCGCAGATCCCATCATGACGGGCTGGGCAGGTCTGACAAGTGAGGGGAAAATCTTCGTGAATGCTTATAGCATGAGCCGTCATTCTTTTTCTGCCCGCATGAGCCCCCATAAATTTTGAATAAAATCAATAGATAGAACCGAGCCAATGCTATCTGAGTATATAAGTGATAGCAATGAACCCACAGCCCGCTTGGCACGCGTTCATCATTGGCAAAGGGGATGTCCGCAAACCGTGTAGGTCGCCCAACCACTGCTTCAGGTGATGTCGTCGATCCGCTCGCGATCCTGGGGCATGAGGTCCAGCGAAGCGGATATCCTGTTGTGCTAGGCCGCTCCGCGGCCGATCGCGTCCTCGTATGCCTCCACAAGTTCGCCAGGCCTTTCCTCGCTCAGAACTTCGATGAGCAGATCGGCCTGCGCTCGATCTTTCGTAAACCTCCGCCGAGGGCCGTCTGGCTGCTGAGCTGTGAGATCGTTTATCGAGTGTCCTTATGGACGCACACGAAGACACCCCCCGCATTCAAGGATAGTGTCCCAAGGAATGGTGTAACTTTGTTCTTCGGCCATGGCTTGGCCACAGTTGCAGGGCGGCGATTGTCGCCGGGTCCATAGGGGTAGTGTCGCAAATGGCGGCGACGGTTTCCAGTGTCATGTAGCGCCGCGTGATTGCCCACTCATCATTTTGCTCCAGCATCAGGGCTCCGACCAGTCGTGTGACTGCGGCCTCGTTTGGAAAGATGCCGACAACGTTGGTCCGCCGCTTGATCTCCTTGTTGAGGCGTTCAAGCGGGTTGGTGCTGTGGATTTTGACCCAGTGCTCGCGAGGGAAGCTCTTGTAGGCCAGCACGTCATCCTCCGCACGGCGCATTAAATCCGCGAGCTTAGGATGGCGCGGATCAAACGCGTCGATCAGCTTGGCCCAGTGCTCCTTTGATGCGGCCAGCGTGTCTTGGTCGAAGGCGGTTCTGAGCGCCGCCGTGACGATTGGCTTGTCCTTCTTTCCGACGCAAGCAAGTGCGTTGCGCATGAAGTGGACGCGGCAGCGCTGGACGGTCGCACCGAGCACCTTTGCCGCGGCGGCCTTCAGCCCCTTATGATCGTCGGCGATGATCAGGCGGATGCCGCGCAGCCCGCGATCGGCCAGAGAGCGCAGAAATTCGTCCCAGGAGACCTCGGCTTCACTGGGCTGGACAGCGATGCCCAGAACCTCGCGGCGTCCATCCATGTTGACCGCCACTGCCACTATGGCAGCGACGCTGACGATCCGACCGCCACGGCGGACCTTGATGTAAGTCGCGTCAAGCCAGAGATAGGGCCAATCGCCTTCCAGCGGGCGGTTCAGGAATGCATCGACGCGTTCATCAATCTCGCCGCAGAGCCGCGAGACTTGGCTCTTCGATACGCCAGTCATTCCCATGGCCTTGACTAGATCATCCACGGAGCGCGTCGACAGGCCCTGAACATAGGCCTCTTGAATGACAGCCGTCATGGCTTTCTCGGCCGCCCGGCGGGGCTCAAGGAACTCAGGCAGGTAGCTGCCCTTGCGCAGCTTCGGGATCTTCACGTCGACCCTTCCCGCACGCGTTTCCCAAGCTCGGGACCGGTATCCGTTGCGATGGTTCATGCGGTCGCTGCTTCGCTCGTGCGCACTGGCACCGCAGAGCTGGTCGACATCCAGCGCCATGAGGCGGTCGGCGACGAACCCGAGCATCTCGGCAAGCAGGTTGCTGTCAGATGTCTCTGACAAAAGCGCACGCAACGCGGCGGTATCTGATAGACTGTTCTGGGATTGCCAACTTGTTTTCGCCTATTTGAGAGGGGCGAGACCTCTGCCTGTCAGGCGGTCATTTCGGCAGCATAGCCTCTCCAGAGGTCGAAAGCATCGGTCCTGGCGTGGCGGTATGAGATGGCGGAGAGTTGATAGCGTCGTGGGCGAAAAACGATGTTGATCTGATCATGTGTTGCCAGAAATCTCTGTGCCTGTCGGGGCGATTTGAACCGCCCCATCAACTTCTCGCGTTTTCGTGTTGGCCTGTGTGATCCTTAGATCCGGTTGTTCAATCCCTTGTGCGCGCGATGATCTGCGCCCGGTGCCAGGTCTCGGACCGGCTTGAAATAGCTGCGCAACTTATCCGTGATGACGACACGGGGGGCACCGAACCGGTCGATCAGCCTTGCCAGAAAACGGCTTGCAGCCTTGGCGTTGCGCTGTGGCTGAACGAGAATATCAAGCACGTCGCCGTTCGCGTCGACCGCCCGCCAGAGCCAGTATTTTCTGCCGTTGATTGGGATGACGACCTCATCCAGGTGCCATTTGTCGACCGCGGCCGGTCTGTCGCGCCTGATGCAATCGGCAAAGTGGCGCCCAAAGCGTTTCACCCATTTCCGGATCGTTTCCCGGCTGACCATCACACCCCGTTCGGCAAGAAGATCCTCGACATCCGCCGTGCTGAGCGCGAAGCGATGGTAGACCCAGACGGCATATGCAACGATCTCACGAGGGAAACGGTAGCCTTTCAGGCGCTGCATCGAGGATGGTATATTCATACCTACCGCCTAACCAAGCGCCGCACCGCAAACAAGTTGGCAATCCCATGCCGGCTCATCACATACTCGTCGGCTTGGAGCTACGATGTCTTTGACGTTCCGACGGTTAATGCAACGGCCCCTATCAGAGCGCCCGGCATCTAAATGAACTTTATAGAAAACGACCAAGATGGCTGATATCTGGTAGGATGTCCGTAGCCATCGGGGAGAGATCTTGCTCAGTTCCAGTACCGCTTAGGACGCCAATTACCCGACCCGCGCCGCTGTCACGTCCGAGTTGCAGATCTTGGATATTGTCCCCCACCATCGCCACTTCATGTGGTGCCAGACCCAGCTCGCCGGCAAAGGCCAACAAAGCTGCGGGGTCCGGCTTGTGCCCGTGGCCGGAGTCGTATCCGGCTATGAAGACGAAATTTTCAGCCAGCCCGGCGTGATCCAAAAACACCTTAATCGCCGCTACGCTATCGCTGCTGGCGACCCCCATGACGTAGCCCTGCGCCGAAAGCGATCTGATCACCTCAGCGCCCCCAAGGATCGGCACGGCATTTTGCATAGCGGCTGTAAATATCTCGTCGATACAGGCAACCAAGGCATCGCGGCTCCAGCCCACCCCATGCGCGATCCAAGCCTCAGCAATCTCGGCAGAATTGCCCGCCGCGAAAAGCCCTCCGGCTTCGGCGCGGCCGGTCTCAGGATCGGCGTCGGCTAATATGAGCAACTTTCTGGCCAGATCGGCATCGCCCCGCGCCGCTGTGGTCGCGGCCTTGAGGTTCACCTCGGTCCAGGTGGCGTGGTAATCCAGCAAAGTACCGTCCTTATCAAAAAGGATCGCCTTGATCGTCATGAGTGCATCGCCTTATCGAATGAGAGTAACGCCGCGCGCCCCGGCAGCCCAAAGCACCGCGCGCACGAGCAGCAGCATCAAGATCACAATGCCCATGATGCAGACAGAAAAGGCCGCCGCTTGGTTGGTCGCGCCGCGGTCGGCCAATTGCAGGACCGAAACCGCAGCAACCTGCGTTTGGGGGGTGATGAGGAAGATCACCGCCGACAGCGACACCATCGCGCGCATAAAGAAGAACACGCCAACACCGAGCAACGTGGGCCAAAGCAACGGCAAGGTCACCTTGAACAAAGTGCGGAACGCGCTGCCACCCAGCATGGTTGAGGCTTCGTCAAAGGTGCTGCTGATCTGTTTGAGACTGGTGGCGGTGATCAGGTAGCCCTGCGCATGGTTGTAGTAGATATAGAGCAGGATAATCAGCGGGAAGGTCCCGTACAGGAAGTTCAGCGGGTTCGAAAGACTGTTGAACGCCAGCACATAGCCCAGCCCCAGTACCATGCCGGGGATCGAGGCTGGCAAGGTCGCGAGGAAGGAGATCGGCACGCTGAGCGGCGTGCGGAATTTGAGCGTCACAATCGACGCCGCAAAGACCGCGATCACCCCGAAAAACGCAGTCGCCATGGCCACGCCGATCGAGTTCCACAAAGGCGCCGTGCCGTTTTGCACGTCAAAGCGGTAATGCTGCAATGTGAAGCTCATATTATAGGGCCAGAGTTTGACCAGACTGGCAAAGACCACGATCAACGGGACCGACAGAAAGACCACGACAATCAGCCCCGCATAGGTGCCAAACATCCAATCCCGCTTGCGGTTCGGGCGGATTTGAAGTGCGACCGATTTGTCGGTCACCTGAGAGTGCTGCTTCTTGGAAATCCGCTCGACGATCAGCTTGGAGAGGGCGGCCGGAACCAGCAGGATAACCCCGATCACCGCGCCAAGGTGAAACTGGGCCTGCCCGATTACCTTGCTGTAAATCTCCGTCGCCAGAACATCAAAGTTGCCTCCGATCACGATGGCATTGCCGAAATCGGTGATCGAGAGGGAGAAGGCGACGAAAAGCGCCGCGGCAATCCCGAACTTGGTGGAGGTCAGCGTCACCGTGCGAAATATCTTGAAAGGCCGCGCGCCCATCACGATGGCCCCTTCATAAAGCCGAGCATCCGCGACGGCGAGCGCCGCGGAGAGGATCAGGAAGGCATAGGGGAAAGTATAAAGCGTATTGGCAATCGCGACGCCCCAGAAACCGTAGATTTCAATATCGAAGCCTAAAAACCGGTTAAAGATCCCGTTGCGTCCCAGGAGAAAGATCAGCCCCTGCGCCTGGATCAAGGAGGGCGCAAACAGCGGTAGCATAACCACCATGCGCAGCGCGGATTTCCAGACAACGTTCGTGCGTTGCAGCGCATAGGCGTAAAAATAGGCAAGCGTCACCGCGCAAATGGCGGAGAGCCCTGAGACGGTGAGGCTGTTGATCACAAGCTCCCATATGCGTGGATCGCTCAGTGCCGCAACATAGTTGCCAAGCCCAAACCCGGCGCCCGTGTCAAAGCTCCGCCATAGGATGGCAATGACCGGGACGACGAAAAACACTGCCAATGCCAGAATGACGAGGACCGAGAGGCTGAGCGAGATCGTGGTGTCGCCCATCTTCGGCAAACGGCGACGCGGGGGGGCCATAACATCAGCCATTAGCGCAGCACCAAAAGCGCATCAGCCGGGAAATTGGCCAGAAGTTGGTCGCCCGGCACAGGTGTCTGAGCCAACCCGTTCATTTCCACCTGAAGCAGTTGATCCGGCGCGTCATTCGGGCGCAGTTCGACATGCTGAAGATTGCCCATGAAACGGGTGTTCGTCACCGTGCAGGCCAAGCTGTTTTCGGCCCCTGTCGGATGGTCGCTCAGGGTGATGGCCTCAGGCCGCAGACCGAGCGTCGTGGCCCCATTGAGCGGCCCTTCGATGCGCAGTTCTTGCGTTCCGAACTGCGCTGTGCCTTCTGCATTGGCACTGATGTCGAGCAAGTTGATCGCGCCGATAAAATCCGCCACGAAACGGGTCTGCGGATGCGCATAAAGATCACGCGGCGCGCCTACCTGTTCGATCTGCCCATCGCGCAGGACGACGATCTGATCGGCCATCTCAAGCGCTTCGTTCTGGTCATGGGTGACCATGATTGTGGTGATGCCGAATTTCTGCTGGATGCTGCGGATTTCACTGCGCAGCTCGGCGCGGACTTTTGCGTCGAGTGCAGAGAGCGGTTCATCCAGCAGCAAAAGGGAAGGTTCTGGCGCTAGCGCTCGCGCAATGGCGATACGCTGCTGTTGCCCGCCCGACATCTGTTCGGGCAGTTTGTCGGCCTGATCGCGCAGATAGACAAGGTCAAGCATCTCCTCCGCCCGCGCCCGGCGCCGTCCCCGGCTCCAGCCGCGACACTCAAGCCCATATTGCACATTGCGCCGGGCGGTCAGGTTCGGAAAAAGCGAATAGGATTGGAACACAACGCCAAAGTTGCGCTCAGACGGTGGCGTGTCTGACAGGTCATCCTCACCCAGAAGAATCTGGCCTTCCTCTGCAGTCTCCAACCCAGCGATGACCCGCAGCAGGGTGGTTTTCCCGCAGCCCGAAGGGCCAAGAAAACAAGTCAGGCTGCCCGCGGGAATGGTCAGCGACAGATCGCTCAACGCGGTGACATGGCCATATCGTTTGGTAATACTCTTAACGTCGAGATCCATGGATCGCCTTTTGGTCTATAAGAAAATAACGCCCCCGACCTTGGATCGGTCAGGGGCGGTCTCGGCCCGAAGAGTTCTTAGGCCGAGGGCAAAGCCATCAGTTCTCGTAGCGCTTCTGCCATTCTTCGATAATCGCCGTGCGGTCGTCAGCAGCCGCTTTGAAATCCGTGGGGTGCAAAACGTCAGAAGTGTCTTCCGGCAAGCCCGCATCAAGGAATTGCTGTGGCTTCTCACCCCCCGGCATGGTCACGATCGCTTTCCATTTGCCATAGGCGGTGGCCGCTTCGGGGGTGATCGTCCAATCGAGGAACCGCTTCGCGTCTTCCTTGTTGTCCGAGCTTGCGACCAGCGCGTTGGCCTCCAACTCGTTACCGGACCCTTCGGAAGGGATCACCATCGTGATGGGGTAGCCTTCGGCGATGTTCTTGATCGCACGCATGTCATAGGATGCGCCGACGATATATTCGCCCGCCGATGCTGCGTGACAGGGCTTGGAGCCGGATTTGATATATTGCGCGACATTCTCATCGAGATCGTCCAAAAGCGCCCAACCATCTTCTTCGCCCATCATCTGAAGGATCGAACTAATCTGAATATAGCCGGTGCCAGAGGACGCTGGGTTCGGCATAACCACTTCACCCTTGAAGGCGGGATCGGTCAGATCGGCCCAAGAGGTCGGCATCTCAAGACCCTTGTCCTTCAGACGTTCATTATTCACGCAAAAGGCCGCCATATAGCCGGTTACAGCGAACCATTTGTCGTCTGCCGATTTAAAGGCCGCCGGGATGCCTTCGATACCTTTTGGCACATAGGGCTCAAGGGTCTTTTCGATCTCTGGGTTCACGATGGTCGAAGCGGCAAAACCCCAGATCACGTCATGCTGTGGGTTGCCCTGCTCTGCAATGATCCGCGCGGCCAGATCGCCCGTCGACAGGCGCAGCATGGGCATCGTCAACTTATCGGATCTTGCTGAAAAGGAGCCACACCGCCCTTGTCAAGCGGCCATCAACACACATGTGATGTCGTCCCAAATGCTGTGAGCATCTGAGCGAGATTGTCGATAGGCAGGGGCGGACAGTTTGTGGC
>NZ_JBIFFK010000051.1:0-1052 GCF_043557045.1 Sulfitobacter sp. 1A15258
ATGGCTCTGTTGCACAAATCGTGTGAGGGATTCATCTCGTGAATCCAGCGTGGTAGCTGGGATGCATGAGCAGACCTACACCCCCAACCTACAGAACCAGGAACTGGCCAGCCTACAATGAAGCGCTCAAGCGCCGGGGCTCGCTGACGATCTGGTTCGACCCTGAGATGAGCTGGGATGGCGCGCCGACAGGCCGGCGTGGCCGACAGCAAACCTACAGCGATGCCGCTATCCAGACGTGCCTTTCAATGAAGGTTTTGTTCGGGATGGCGCTCCGGCAGACGACCGGGTTCGTCGAAAGTCTGCTGCGACTGGTTGGCCTCGACTGGACTGTGCCCGACTTCAGCACGCTGTCGCGCCGCCAGAAGACCTTGGCTGTCAACATTCCATACCGTGGATCGAAAGGCCCGCTGCACCTGCTGATCGACAGCACCGGCATCAAGGTCGAGGGCGAAGGCGAATGGCACGCCCGCAAGCATGGTGGCCCGAAACGTCGCGTCTGGCGCAAGATCCACCTCGGGATCGATGAGGAAACGCTGGAGGTTCGGGCCGTTGAGATCACCGGAAGCCACATCGGCGATGCGCCGGTCTTGCCCGACCTCCTCAGCCAGATCCCGGATGACCAACAGATCGGCAGTGTCACGGCAGACGGTGCCTACGACACCCGCAAGTGCCACGATGCCATCGCTGACCGCGGTGCCCATGCCGTCATCCCGCCCCGCAGGAACGCCAAGCCGTGGAAGGTGATCACAGCTGGCGCGGCCGCACGAAACGAGGCCCTGCGCGCCGCAAAATACCTTGGCCGGGCCCTCTGGCGAAGATGGAGCGGATACCACCGCAGAAGCCGCGTCGAGACCAAGATGCATTGTGTGAAACTGCTGGGCCAGCGGCTCATGGCGCGAGACTTCGACCGACAGGTCGCCGAGCTCCAGGTCCGCATCGCTGTCCTGAACGGCTACACCGCGCTCGGCATACCCGTCACGGAAGCTGTGGGATAAGTCTGTCCGGGGAAAGGGGAACCTCGGCGTTCAGCCGATTTGTGCAACAAAGCC
>NZ_JBIFFK010000021.1:0-7105 GCF_043557045.1 Sulfitobacter sp. 1A15258
CCCGGCCCGCGGCTTCTGGAAATGTCGCATACTGAGGCCTGACAGAAGTTCGCACTCGATCACATGCTCGAACGGTCAGAAATTTCTTGCACTACGGGCGGCAACCACAGAAGCAGCCTGTTAAGTCGTTCTTGCACTGCGTATCTGTTTACGCGTGTCTCACGGTCAACGAAACCTCGCGATGAAGATCAATGTTGTTCAGAACGTGGTCGCCCAACTCTTGCAAGGCCGCGATTGCCCTTTTGACGCGGCGAACCAAGAACCACAGACCGGAACGAACGTAAAAAAGCGCTTCGTTTTTCATTCCGAGCTAGGAAGAGATGATGCCCTGCTCCTCAACCTTGGACTAAGATCTGAATTTTACAATTGCCCTACGACGGCAGGCCGAGTGCGCTAACGGTCGAGCAAGAGCCGTCGTCTATTGGCGTAAGAACAATCAATCCCGAAATAGAGACAAAGAGAAGCTCGAATTAACCCAGGGCCAGCCCAATCAATGAATAGCATATCAGAACTAACCCTCCCCTCTAAAAGAACGGGGCGTCAGCAGGCTATGTTTGCTATTTGATTCGTGTAGATGGCGGCTGAAGGCGTTCGGCGTTCAGCATGACCTCCAGATACTGCCACGCCGAGGCGCTTAGTTAGAGAGATTTCCAAAGGGCTGACAATGACACAGAAAATACTCCGCTCCGCGACTATCGCTAGCGCCTTCCTATTTTGGAGGCTTTCAGCTGAAGTTGAGGCAGAGATCGACCGGCGTGGACCCGATGGGTGGCAGGTCCGCGACGTTGCGTCCAATGACGTGTCGAATGCCCGAATGGGACCCGGTACCGATTACCCTATCAATGAGACCTTTTCGCATAACGCGCGCGGACTGGCACAAGATCACCTGCCTGTCTTACTATACAACGGCGCATTCCTGCCAAATGGCAGGCGGCAATTATTAAGCCCTGCCCTTGCTTTAGTGCCTAATGCAATCGGCCAGCTCCTGAGAATCCGATGTTGTATGGCATGATCACACTCTACGTCGACAGTAAGCATTTTACGCAGGCGGATATCGCTGTGTTTCGATTGCGGGCGGATCCTTCACAACCTGGAGCCTCGCTCCGTATCTTCCGCATCAAGCATGGCGACTGGTCATTTTTGTAATGCCGAACAACAGAAAGATTTTTGATATGATAAAGAAACGCAACACGATGACATCAGCCATTATAGGTGCTTGCTTTGCGCTCGCAGAGCCGGTCTTGGGCCAAGCAATTGAGCCGATTGGCGCGCTAGAAGCAACCATCAATGGGACCTCATATCAGGGAGAAACCCTGTCGGTGCCGAGCGAGGGAAGTGCAACCGCCTCCTTCCAGTCCTTCGGACCTATGACAAAGGTGACCATCCAGGCTCATGATCCCCAGGTCCAAAGCAGGATGCACAATGTCCTTTCCCTCGAGGTTTCCCTCATGGGGGAGAACGCTTCGGCCCCTCAAATGGACAAGACCGTATCCTGGTGGCCTGAAGGAATGAACGCACCTTTCTATATAAGTGATGGCAATGAGGTCGAAGTCCAGGTCTTCTTCGACACTCTCTCCTTCGCGGATGGAGTCTCTGCCGCATCAGGCAGCTTCACGGCGCTTCTGTGTCGAAAAGAGGACTTCTTCTCAGAAGCGGAACCGGATGATTGCAAGCAAGTCGACGGCACTTTTGATACCCCCTTGAGCCAAGGCAGGTAAGAAGGACCACCTGAGCAAGTACAGTATGAGAGGGAGATGCAGTGAACCATCAGATGCGATTGTCATGTCTTAAGATGGCGCTGCTTGCCTTAACGGTTAACATCTTCCCGCTGGCTGGCGAGGCTTAGTCAAAGGATGTGAATGTACCTTAGTATGACGCATATGACGCACTCAATGGGAACAATCTTGTTGGGAGCTGAAGCGGCAAGATGTCTGGCCAGGCGATCTTTCCGCGCCGGGGGTACGAGAATAGCGACATTTTTGGCATCATATTGCATGTTCACCGCCACCGTGATGGTCAGACCTGCTCCGAAATCCTAATCAGGGACATTCCTTGCGGTCCTGAAGATGGGGGTGTCGGCGTGGTAACTATAGCCGGCGCTGATGATGTGCCCGCCGGGTTCGGTGGGATTACCTTCATCAATCAACTTGCTGACACTGAAAGGAGCGACTTCAAGGTTCATCAATCCTACGGTGCCGAGCTTGAGAGTCGCGCAAGCATCGTGACCCGGTGGAGCGATGATCACTTCACGCTCAGCTTTGTCGGTGACTGTGAGGCCGTGATGGCCCCAGTTAAAAATCAAGCCTTCGACTATGACCGCCAGCGTGAGACCTATGAAGACAGGGTGCGGCTGAGCGCCAGTTTCACCCTGAACTGGCGCCCATTTCGACCGGACACCATGGATTGATCAAGAAGGATTAAGACTAGCCTTAAGCACGTGCTTATATCTGAGATGGAAATCATCTCTGATGGTGGACGCACTCGACGCTGGTCTGCGGCTGAAAAGCTACGGATCGTTGAAGAGACCCACTATGACAGCGATAGCGTTTCCACCGTTGCTCGTCGTAATGGCGTGGCCCCCAATCTGTTGTATCGTTGGCGTAGATTGATGCTTTAGCGACCTGCTTTAGGCGCTCTTCATACCAGCGAATCCGTCAGTGGAGAGCCATGAGCTGTTCTGACAGGTTGCGAATTACCTTGTTGGCGATGTCCGGCCGGCCAAGCATCTCGCCATGGGTGATGTCTTCTGCAAATCCAATTACCCGGGCCAGTCGGCCTGGGATGTAGATCCCGATCTCGGCAACCAGTCCTCGCACGCTGTTGATCAACCGCGTTCTGCTCCCCCCCCCCCTGATTGACAGTCCAATGAGAAAGGCTAGACTTGAGCCATGGTCACGCATGAGAATCATTTTCGGTTTCTGCTTCTGAACCGCCCCCGTCCCCGGGTGGCGCACGCTTAGGCTTATCTACAACCCCCGGGGCCATCTCAAACCTTCCACTGAGACTGCGATCCTTTCCGGGGGACCATCATGTATATCACCAATTCCACACATCTGCTTGCGAGCAATGCCTATCGACCTTCCTTCAAGAGCCCGCCGCTCGAAGGCAGGTTTCAGTTAACACGCGCAGACCGGATCGGGGTCGAGCGCCTGTTGCGCCTCGGGTTTACCGAGAATTGCCCGAACCCGACGCTGATCGAGGGCTTCTTGCGCCACAAGCTGCGCATGGCGCGCCCCGCGCCCGAACCAGCACCGGCCAACCTCGTCGTGGCAGGACGCCATGTTGCTTTCGCCACCAGTGGCGGCAAAGCCCGCAGCGGCATGCTGACCTTGGTGCCGGGCGAAGGTGCAGGCTGCATCCCGGTCACGTCCTTCCTGGGCGCGACGATGCTGGGCATGCAAAAGCGGCAGAAAGTCCCCCTGCTGCGCGAAGACGGTTGGATCGACACGCTGGTCGTGCTGGACATCCACGGCGCGTAAGCGCCCGCGCCCGCCCGACATTTCAACCCTTTCAAGGAGTTTTCCGATGACCACCTCATCCAAATTACGCCGTTCCCCGCGACGTCCCAAGATCGTGCTCAGCAGCACCCGCCTGGCCGAGCTCGAAGCGCTATCCGAGGGCATGATGCGCCGTAACCCCGAATTGGCCAAACAACTGGTCGAGGAATTGAGCCGCGCGCGCATCGTCTCCCCGTCGCGGCTGCGCGCCGATGTCGTCGATCTGGGGCGCGAAGTGACCTACCACGACGCAGCAACGGGCAAGAACCATAGGGTCACGCTGGTTCTGCCGCAGGAGGCCGATATCTCAAAGGGTCTCGTGTCGGTCATGACGCCCATCGGCATTGCACTCATTGGGCTGGCCGAAGACGCCGTGTTCCATTGGGAAACCCGCGGCGGAGAACGGCGCGAGTTGAAAATCCTCAAGGTCACGCCCTTTGAGGAAGAAACCTTGCAGAGTGCGTGACATGAGAGAGCCAAACATGAGGACGCGCAAAAACCATGTGCGGCCCGGGGGGTGTCGACCCATGCTGTGAAACCGCATGGCGCACCG
Source organism: Sulfitobacter sp. 1A15258 (assembly GCF_043557045.1). NCBI lineage: Bacteria > Pseudomonadati > Pseudomonadota > Alphaproteobacteria > Rhodobacterales > Roseobacteraceae > Sulfitobacter > Sulfitobacter sp. 1A15258. The sequence continues at coordinate 4,051 of NZ_JBIFFK010000021.1, forward strand.
TCCGGGAGCGAACCCGCCGCTTATCGGCACAGCCATCTTGCTCGGAGTTACGCCATGTCTCTTCACTTGCCATCCAAATGCCCGTCCTGCGCTGCCGCGATCCCGCGCGCCGCGGCAGGACGCTGTCCCCGTTGCCGTACACAGTTCGCGCAGGCGCTGCCGCAGAGGGTGGTGCATTGCCGCCGCTGCGATGCGCCGATCCCGCTGCAAGGGGCCGCCGCCCTCACCTGCACTGCCTGCCGCACCCGACGCCCGTCGCGTCTTGCGGCCTAAGGCGGGCAAACTACTTGCCCCTTAACCTCTTAACACAAAGGAGAAATATCATGCGCGTTACCCCAACTGTGCTGGCCTGCTTCGCCTTGGCCCTACCGGTCACGGCGGAGACGACCGTAAATCTTTCGCTCGGTGGGATCGATAGTCTCGACACCATGACCTATGATTGTGACGGCGGCGCCCCGTTGCGGGTGCAGTATCTCCTTGCGGGCGAGAACGCTCTGGCGTTGGCCGAGATCAACGGCAGCCCGCGTATCTTCGTCAACGTCGTGTCCGGCTCGGGTGCGCGCTATGTCTCAGGGGCCGACACCTTATCGACCAAAGGCACGACCGCGCTTTTGGAGAACCGGATGGACGAGACCAAAGTGAAATGTGAGGAATCCGGCGAAATGCCGGAGCGCTAGCCAAATCGGCCTTCGCTGGCCGGAACAGGACAGAAGGTCGCAGTCCACCCCGAGCGCTTGATAAGTCCCCCGGGGTGGCCCATTTCAGAGGTATGACGATGTTCAAACTTCATACGAGGTTCCTGCTGAATGCGGGAAACACACTGAACCGCCGGTAGCCCCGGGCGGAACGGCGCGAGCCTGTTCCAGCCACGGGGTTCATTCGGTCGCAGGATCAATCGACATGACGGACGCATGCGCCCTTGGGCCCATCGCTCGTAAGCGCGTGGCAAAGCACGGCGCGGCCTCCGTCGCGGTTCAACCATCTCGTCATGGAGGGTGTCATGTACGCCTATTTCATCGCCAATTACTCACCGTTCAGATCTGCTCCTCCCTCGCCAAAGCCTATGGGGCGCACTTCTGGAAAGCCGGGCACACTTCGCCGCATATTGCGCAAGGCAGTTCTAAACTGGCAGCGCCGAAGAACAATCGCCGCCCTGCGTGAACTGGACGATCACGTCCTGCGCGACATCGGTCTTCGCCGGGACGAAATCCCGATGATCGTCGAGCGCATGCAGGCCGATGATCTGCCACAGAACCGCTCGACCTCTCTCAAGCAGCAGCACGTGTGAGCCGCCGGAGGCCGCATTCCCGGCAGCTGCAGTATTCCAAAGCTACGAGTGGATTGAAGAGATGATGCTTTGCCAAGCAGATTTCGAAGAGCTGTTTTCGGAATTGTTCGAGCCGAAACCTAGTGGCGCAGCTGCCGCCCCCTCGGACGGCTGTATCGCCCGCTGGGAGGACGATGGCGGCGCGCCCGCTCCGATCAGCAGATCATGGCGGGGCCAGGCTCCCTCGCCCATGATCGCCGCCCTTCTCGGGCTGGCCGCGGTGCATTCCGCCATGCAGTCGAGCAAAGTGGCGATGCCCCCGGCCCGGCGGTTACTGGAGGTCGAAGAGATACGGTAACATTCAAGTCCAATGCCCGGACAGGTCACTAAGGTGTTCCTGCCCGGGCTGCCGATCCGCCCAGTCCACCACGCGCCCTTCAAAACTCCGGCATCCGCCAAGGCTTTCTTTCTTATCAGCTCCATTCTCCGAAAAGCGCGCGAATAGAACCTAAAGGGGCGCTCGACCTCGATCTGAAAGAGGCAATAATAGTCCATGCAGTCCGTACCCTGATCGCCCCGGTCAAAGCCCTTTTTGGCGGGACGGCACTTATGATTGCGGGCAACAGCCTGCTTGGCGTAATCCCGCCCCTGCGGATGGAGGCGGCGGATAATCGGTTGCGCTGACCGGGATCGTGATGGCCGCCTATTACATGGGGTTGGTTTTGGGCGGGCTCTACACCAAACGCGTTATCCTGCGGCTCGGCCATATCCGCGCCTTCTCGGCATCTGCCACGCTGACGGCGGCGGTCTGTCTGGCCTATGGCTTCGTGGCGTTTCCCGCGGCCTTAATCCTGTCGCGGCTGCTCAACGGCTTCTGCATCGCCGGCATGACCACCTCCACCGAAAGCTGGCTTAACGACCGCAGCAGCAACGAGACCCGGGGCCGGGTGCTCGGGTTCTATATGGTGGTCTTCTACCTGGCGATCGCTGCGGGCCAGACCTGGGTCAACCTCGGCCCCGTCGGTGGGAGCGCGCATCTAATGATCGCGTCGACGCTTATCGGACTGTCGCTGATCCCCATCGCAATAACCCGTCTGGGCGAGCCGGACCTGAAAGCTTCCGAGCCACTTGACATTCGAAGATTGTTCGACGCGTCGCGCGTCGGGGTCGTCGGGGTGGCTGTCGCCGGTATGCTCATCGGGTCTTTCTACGCGCTCGGCGTGGTCTTCGCGCGGCAGATCGGGCTTAGCGTATCTGAGGCGGCGATGTTCATGAGCACGGTCGTGCTTGGCGGTCTTGGCTTTCGGCGGCCCGTGGGGATGCTTGCGGATCGCTTCGACCGGCGCATTGTCATATCCTGTTTCTTGCTGGTGGTTGGGCTGTCCTGGGGGCTGTCGAGCATCGCGTTTGCGGGCGGTGGGCTTTTGGGTTTGCTGATCGCCATGGCGCGGTCCTTTGGCGGGGCGATCAGCAGCGTTTATCCGCTTTGCGTGGCGCAGACCTTCGACCGGTTGGAGAAGCGGGTCTACGTGGCGGCCTCGGAGCCTCTGTTGATGACCTATTCCATCGACGCCACGATCGGGCCGTTGCTCGCTTCACAGCTGATGTCCGTTTTTGGGCCTGCGTCGTTCTTTCTGTCCGAATCCAACGTCGCCGTTGTCTACGCGCTCTTCGTGCTGATCGCGGCGCACAGTAGGCAGGCGCTGCCGGTGGGACTGTCCTGAATTTTGTGCTCTGGCGTGGTAACTGCTCTATAAGGAGACCCACGTATGAGCATCGACAAAAAGC
>NZ_JBIFFK010000022.1:0-7056 GCF_043557045.1 Sulfitobacter sp. 1A15258
AACTCGCCATCATGTTCGAAGAACGCTTTCCCATGGCGTAACTAAAGGCGTCAGGGCACAAAATTACGCACACTCCCCGTTGAAACGCCCCCCCCGTCCGCACCCACCCTCCCTGCAGAGGTACAGCCTGCCAATAGCAACGATAATGGCGACGGCTCGCTCGTAAGCAGTGGGCATTTCACCTTTTCAACCAACACTATCGCGGCGCACTTGGATGCAAAGACCGGTCCCGAACTGGTGATTAGCGCGCTTGCGCAACTGGAACTCGTCCAAGGCAAGGCATCGTCAACTCGCACGGAGATTCTGGCCGAGATGAAAAGCGCAACCACCTACTACAACCAAACTATGCGCAGCAATATGACCAAGAGCCTTGCCAGATTGACGAGTGCCAAACGCATTAACCAGATCGCCAAAGATACCTACGCACTGAGCGCAAACGAGCGCAAACAACTCGAGGCCAAAGTTGCTGACATCGGATGAACTAAAGGGGTGGCTGCACAAAGACCTCGGCAAACTCGACAAGGTTTTGCTTGTGCTGGCAACACAGGACAAGCCAATTGCGGTCTCCAAGATCATAGAACTCGCCGACGCCGCTGGCTTCCGCGCTATGCGAAAGTGGAACATCTCCGCAACCCTCAGCGCTTCCAAAGGGAAAGCCATCCGCACGACAGGTTGGGAGCTAACCGATGCTGGCAAGATGCATCTTCGGGAGTTGGGGGTGTCCACCATCAGCCCCGCAGCAATGCAGGTCGCGGTTGATCTCCGCAAATACCTGACTGACATTACGGACGGGCAAACGCGTGACTTTGTTGAAGAGGCCATCAAGTGCCATGAAGTAGAGCTGTATCGCTCCGCCATCGTTATGTCGTGGTTGGGCGCGGTTGACGTATTGCAGAAGCACATTTATCAAAACCACCTCATCGCTTTCAACGTCGAAGCCAAGCGCGTCAACAGCAAGTGGAAGCCTGCGAAGTCACAAGATGACATTGGCAAGATGGGCGAGAGTGACTTTTTGGACCGTATCGAGGCCCTGTCGATCATCGGCAAGAACGTCAAAGCGCAGCTCAAGGCTTGCCTTGACCTGCGTAATGGTTGCGGACACCCAAACACCCTGAAGGTGTCTGTGAACAAATCTGCCGCCCATATCGAGACGCTGCTGCAAAACGTATTTGAGAAGTTCTGATGCTATCGTCGCTGACAACTTGCTCCGTTGACGAAGGTATCTGGTCAACATTTTTGACACGTCAGTTTCCATAGCAACCAGATTTCAAACTACCTCACGACCCTATCCTGCTCACGAACTTTCGCCTACCTCCCGAGGAAATTCCTACGTTTTATGCATCACTTAATGAACCGTCTGGCTTCACTTCGAATTTTCGTCATATATGCAAGTTAGTTAGCCTACCCAGCGCCTCAAATCCATAGGGCGTTGCTCGCTAGATCGCCCAACTCCCTAAGTCCGTTTCCCGGCAACTTTACCTTTAAAAAGTATCGGGGCTCCCATCGGTGCACGAGATCCACAGGGTCGCTTGCGACCGCGCCGCCGTTTCACCGACATTTCGGCCATTGATGATTGAGCAGCAATGCTCTGTAATCCGCCCTCCCAGTTGGTGAGGCCATCGGCGTTTTTGACCCCGACGGGCGCGAACGCGGCAATCAAGCCATGCCGCAAAACTGACACATGACGTAGTGCTTACCGGCTGCGCCCAGCAGCACCGTTGCGGAAGGCATGGGAAAACTCCGTGGGCGCCCTCCGTGGAACTTGTCCTCAGCCCACGCCCGACCGCAAGCCATCGGTGTCATTGACTGAAAGGGTGACAGACTGTCAGTGACCGCTTCAGGTGGCTGCGTTACAGCACCCCGGACCGGACCTGAAAGTCGACTTATGGCCGGGAACGACAGTCGCGGCCCCCCCGGCCAAATGACGGGCTCGCTGCGTTGCCACAAGTCGGGGTGGAGTTCAGGGTCACCAATTCGTCCCAGACTGCGGGTATACTTTGACCACGACTGAGTATTGAACCTTTCATCTGTATAAATGCGAGAAGCAGCTGACTAGGGGCTTGCCTACCCTAGGTCTAATGCCGGAAAATCATCCGCCTGCCGGCCCGGAATACAAAGGGATCGTTGCAACGATCATAAGTATAAATACTACGAGTAAGAATCCATAGAGCGCGCGCGTCCAAAATAGCGGCAGCTCAATAAATAGGAGGACCACTCCTCCGATTGAAAGGACAACACCTGCAGCATTGAACCATTGTGGCAGCGGCACCCCTGCCAGTCCATACAGGGAGAGAACTCTCGACCGCCTGAACCCGGCGCAGATCGAGGACGCCCAGTCGAAGATCATGGCTCTCCGACAAAAGACGGAGGCGATCTCTGAGATTGAAGCACGGACAAACCAGGATCACGAGTGCCCCTTCTGCGGCGACGAGCGCCGACAGAAATGGGGCCGCACTCGAACCAAGGTCCAGCGCTATCGCTGCACTGGCTGTCAGAAGACCTATTCAGGCAGAACGGGTAGCGCCATCGGCCGCCTCCATCGCCCGGACCTGTTCATGGTCGCGCTGAGGGATATGCTGGGCGTTGCCGCACCCCTGTCGGTCCGCAAGCTCGCTCGGCAGTTGGGACTCAACAAATATACGGTCTGGCGTTGGCGGATGCTGGTGTTCTCCATTATCGGCAGCAGCTCAACCGTGAGCTTCTCCGGGATCGTGGAGGCGGATGAAACCTTCCAGCGGGAATCGCGCAAAGGTTCTCGCGAATGGGTCCGGCACTTCGCAGATCCGAAGAAGGTTGCACCGCCGCCCCGCCCCAGGTGGGAGGACTTTACGACGAACGGGCTGAAGATGATGCGAGGCCTCTCGAAGTGGCAGCTCCCCATACTCACCGTCGCTGACCGCGGCGGCGCGCGTCTCTTCCAACGCCTGCCGAACCGCCAGAGTGTGACGCTCGAGCGCGCCATGAAGCCGCTGGTTCCGAGCGATGCCGTGCTCTGTTCCGACGGCGCCAGCGGCTACAAGAACGTCGCAGCAGCAGGCGGTCTCCAGCACTTTGTGGTCGGCAGCAAGCCAGGCACGCGTGTGGCTTCAGGCTGCTATCACATCCAGAACGTGAACTCGCTCCACGCCCGCTACGAAAAGTTCATCAAGCCATTCTGCGGACCGGCCACGAAGAACCTCAGCTGCTACATCCGCTGGCTGGCGGGCGTGCGCCCGGCGGAGATTGTCCGCATATCGTAATTTAGGATGCGCCCAGAGGTCTGCTTCGAGCCCAAATTGACGTTGGCTTGCTGGCAGCGCATTGTCACCGATCAAAACCAAGATGGTGAGGGGTTGGGTTGAAAATGGTGGCTCGATATTTTCTTGTTTTTGCAATCCCTCTTCTGGCTTCATGGCTCCTGTTCTATGGCAGCTTCCCTCTCAGGGCAGAGGCCCATCAGCTCTCCCACGAGTTTCTGAGCCTGGCGCTGCCCTCAAACGAGGAGGACAAAGAAGCTGCATTCGCGGCCCTCGAGAAAGGTGAACAGACGAAAGCTATCAAGATGGTAGAGTATTTGGCTATTCTCACCATCCTGCTCGCCAGTCTTATTTGTGCCTTGGTCGTCCCCCCTAATCTCCCGTCTAAACGGAAACTAAATTTGCTTACAGCGACGATGGTGGGGCTCAGTGCTGCAAAATTGACAATCGGTTTCGGGTTCCTGAACTGGCTGGATTTTGGAAAGGCGTCGGCGGCCGGACTGGTTCTCGCAGGCGCAGTAGTTTGGTTGCGATCTGCTGTTTTGCGCCAGGCGAACCGCTGACACGGACGGCAGCTTCGTCCGCATTGCGGACCAACACGGTTTGCGGACACCCCCAATTCTTATCTTAGTTCGCCTGCCGCAATAGTTAGATCCACAACGCTGGCGTACACGCTCTAAGCACATGCGTAGGAAGGACCGTGCGACGCATTATAGCGAGAGCTCAGGCCTCCCGTTAAGTGCATGTGCGTTTCTAATTTCATCTATCAGAAACCTGTATTCTTGATCTTCGGTTAGCTGTCGGGCGCTGGCATCGTCCTGGGAGACATAGAGGGGGGTCCGGGGGGGGAGATACGGTGACGCCGGTGGCGCGCACCCTATCAGAGGCAGACTACCCCCATAGAGACCGCTTTAGAGCCTTCTACAGGGGGCTCCATCACATCAGGCTTTGCAGTATCCGTTGGATATAGAAAGCAAGTCGGGCAGTTTCGGATAGTCGCTTCAAAACCAGTGTCGCGCGCTCCATATGCTTCCTTCGGTGACCAGGTGGGCTTGCAAGATACTTCACCTGGCCGCCAAGAAACCGGTGAGTGCTATGTACGGTCGCTATCCCTGCGCTCTTGGTGAATCTGCTTACGCAGGTCGATCATCGCGCGCAGGAGCTTGGTAACGGCCCCAAGGTATCTGGTTGCGATGATGAGGAAGATGGTTGTCGGGGTCATGTAGTCTCCTTGGGTTATCGTAGTCCCTGGGAGATTGTTTCGTTTACCTCGATGCAGAAACGCTCCGGCAAAATTTTTCGAGAATCTGGAATCCCCGAAAGGGAGGCTCAGGCTCCACTGAGCAGGATGGGTATTCTCATCCTGCGCGTATCCCCCCGCCGCCTTCCGAAATGGCAGCCCCACCCCCCCCCGCCGCGGGACGCTGCACTCTACGGCCTTGTCGATGGAACCATGCTGCCACCCTCTAGATCTCGCGACGGTTGGCTTTGAGCAGGATGAGAAATAGAAACTCAAAATCATATTTTTGATATAGGTTTCTTCTATCAAAAGTTGTCAATATTTTCCCACACAATGAATCTTTCGTGTAGAAAATAGATGAAAGCAACTGAAAAAGAAGAATATTATTCAACTGCAAATCAACCTTTACGGTACATTTAGGTGCGCTTGTCGTCAAGAATAGTACTGCTACCACGGCAGACCGAGCGCCTTGAAAGCAAGAGTATCTCAAGTACAGTGCTTTAGGTGGTGCTTAATCCGTGTCCTTGATGCCTACGATGATGCAAACGAAGCTAGGTGATCGATAAGCGTCTGAAGGGATCGAACGATGGGTGCAGCCTTTAGAGAAATATTGGATGAGCTCTATAGCGACATCTTTTGGGACGGGCATGTTGCTCGGACAGTCGTAAGGAAGAAGACCCGGTGGGGTTTGACTTGGCACCCTCAGCGTGAGGAGGACATCATTTTACTCAAGGAGTTTGGCTGTCCGAAGCAAGCCATTGAGTGGATGGAGAACGAGGGTCTCAAAGGAGTGTACTATGAACCTGCGAAACCTGAGAGTGGTTCCTATGCTGTCGTCCTCAGGTGCCGGAGGCGTCCACCTGAATCCGCCAGAAAGCGCAAAGGCTTTGAAGTGACCGTTGCGCAGCATTTCGAAGGTGCAGCCCCGCCGAGGCCGTCTCAAAGTTTGGCTCTAGGCTACGAGAAAAGAGATGTACATCTAGAACTTTTTAAGGCGTTCTTTGAGGATAGCACCTTCAGGCAAGAGTTTGACGACCTACGAAGTAGGTTTCGTATCACTGATATTCAGGAAGACAAGGAAGGCTGGTGGTAAAGGCAAATGCCCCGACCCAGACACCAATACGTGCTACGTAAGGTTCCAATAGAAGGTCCGTGTGCAGGTTTTGCGCCGCCGGGGTGTGAGCATACATGAGGGAAAAGTTTTCTCCACTGAGAACTGCACTAGGCACCTCCAGCGATGTTATTTTCTCAATAGGGAAAGCACTGGGGGATTACCTTATCGAGAGCGCATGGGGTCAAAGGGGATGACCAGGGTCTTCCAGTGGTCATACTTTTCAGCTGGAAGGTTGAACCCTCTTGAACCGCAGCGAATGATCGCGCGCCTTGCTACCTCGAAAGCCTGACGCACTGCACCTTCGGATCCACCGCTACTGGAGGCAAGCCGGATGGTGGATGCAATCGGCGTTCCGTCCTGATTGAGGTCAACCTTGACAATGACGGTGGTCCGAGCGGCATCGGTAGATAGGGCGCCGATGTTCCAGCAGGCCGATACCATCATGCGTAAGTACTCACGCTCCCCAGACGACAAAGGCGGGCCGCTCGGGTTCTCTGATGCGGACTGAGGCTCGGAGACTTCAGGTGGGCTCGTCTGATCCCCGTAGGATTCCGACGCAATGAGGGCATCTTCCTTTTCAAAGGCTCCCTGCGCATGCAGGAGAAGCAGCAGACCGGCTCCGGCGTCAAAGGTAGACTGGATCGTTTCGGTGTGAAGGCTTCGGCCGTCACCATTCCCCCAAGGGATCTGGGCGGTCACCATTTGGCTTTCCCGACAATAGGCTGCGAAGTGATACTTTGCACCATTCAGCATGATCCGAAAGCGCGCAGCCGGGCCACGATCATCTTCGGCGGTTTCAACCGAAGAGAATGGCAGCAAGTTGGCCAAGACTACGCCAGTGTTGATTGCTGTCTGAAGAGCTCCGAGACACTCAGCCTCGGTTGCAAACTCTTTGCCGTCACCGGTTGATTTGATGAAGTCTTCAAATTCGTTTGGGGCCGCTTTAAGAAGGGTGTCTCCTCGCTTGAGAGCGCTATTACCTATGCCCGAGAGCAAAGCACTGCCAAAGTCCTGAGCTTGGACTGGAAGGGCCAGAGAAACAGCCAGTGCGATTGGTATGGTAAGTTTCAAAGTGTGCCTCCAAGATGCCTGCTTACGAAAAGAGTGGAGTCTGCTCGCCAAGCTCACTCATACTAGCATGCCGCGAAATCAAGCTCGCATCTACCTAGAGCTGCTCGGATGTTTGTTGTTTGACGTGCCCCCCACTGGTCCCTCGTTCATGACGAGAGTCTGCGGGTTTGATTTTGGTAGTCGTCGGTTTCGGGCTTGGCAAGCGCGCCGGGCGCGGAGCCCTCAAATTGCTCAAGCGTCCGGCGCGCTTCGGCCGGTGTTTTGTTCCCGAGCGATGAGTGCGGCCTGACGGCGTTGTAATCGTAACGCCAGAGCGCTAGCTTCCGGCGGGCGTCGTCCAGGGTGTCAAATATCTCCTCGTTCAGCAGTTCGTCGCGCAGGCTGCCGTTGAATGA
>NZ_JBIFFK010000052.1:0-1025 GCF_043557045.1 Sulfitobacter sp. 1A15258
ACGTTAGTGATGCCAGTTGGCTGCGACAGCTCCATTCCTACGGTTTGCTACGTGGCAGTTTCCGGCCATCAGCCAAGATTGCCACCCTGCGGGCGTATCTGCGCCAACGGGAGAGGCTGGTGGAGTATGCCGCTGCTCATATCCAGCACATGCAGAAGGCGCTGATGGAAATGAACCTTCAACTGCACCACGTTGTCTGAGAGCCCGATTTAAAACTATTTGAGTGAGTTCAGTGGTTTGTGATTCTGTTCGGTTGTGAAGCTGAATGGAGATCACAATGGCTTGGACTGAACTCACCCGCCGTCAACATGACCGAAAAGGCGATAAATACGCAAGCGATATGAGGGACGCGGAATGGGCGTTGATAGCGCCTTCGATGTCGCCGCCGAAGACAACTGGTCGGCCCCGTACGACATGTTTGCGCGACGTGGTCGACGCACTCCTCTACATTGCAACGACCGGATGCCAATGGCGTATGTTGCCCAACGACTTCCCGCCGGTTTCAACGGTTCGGGGCTATTTCTACGCGTGGCGCGATGACGGCTTGCTTGATGAGATAAACCAGAAGCTGGTCGAAGCTGCGCGACTGGCCGAGAACCGCAAAGCTCAGCCAACGGCAGGGGTCATAGATAGCCAGAGCGTAAAAACCACTGAAAGCGGTGGTATTAGGGGCTATGATGCGGGCAAACGGATCAAGGGCCGCAAGCGCCACATCGTAACCGACACGGTTGGATTGCTGATAGGCTTGGTGGTCCACAGCGCCGGAATTCAGGATCGGGATGGCGCACCCGATGTGCTGAAAGCGATCGCCTCGCGCTATCCATCATTGCGACATGTATTTGCGGATGGCGGGTATGCAGGGCCCAAACTGCGGGACGCGCTAAAGGCCCTCGGCCGATGGACCGTCCAGATCGTCAAACGCTCTGACACCGCGGCGGGAATTCGTATGGCATTGCCAAGTTGTTGGCCGCGTGTCGTAGGTGTTGCTGGTCTGTAAATTACGCCACCATCTCGATGGTGTATTC
>NZ_JBIFFK010000053.1:0-1015 GCF_043557045.1 Sulfitobacter sp. 1A15258
ATTGGCAAGGAACGTGACAACCGCAGGGTAGTAGCGCAGCAGGTCCTTCCATTCCGCAGCCCGTGCATCCAAATCGTAAAATTCCTCGGGAACGTCGGACAAAGCATCGGCGAGAGTGAGGCCCGAGGCGGCGAACTCTTTTTTTAGCATGGTCGCAACCACTGCTAACGTGCCGAGCGTGACATAGAAGTCACTATACGCCTCATAGACATTACCGGCAGAGCCTTTCGCAAACGCGTCAAAGAGACCGTCGTGGTTGCGCAGGTAAAACACCTCCTCCCCATCGCGGTAAAAACCAATATCCAGTCCCATCTGTGTATCCTTTCCAGTTTGATGGTTCAGGTTGAGCGGCACTTGCAGCGCCTAAAAATAAACTGGGAACGATTTTGGGGGGCCGATAATGAAATCCTGCACTTTAGCCAAAAAAGTTACACCGCGCCCAAAAGGGTGAGGCCAACGCAAAGCTACAGCGGTGGGGGGCCATCCCTCGACGCCATCCAATTGCGGCGCAGCATCAAGATCGAGCGGCCGGTTTCAGAACTTTGATGAGCCTATAGCTGGTGCACCGCGACGCGCCAAAAAGCGCAGACATAATGTGTCTTCGCGGGGCCGCGCAAAAGCCTGCTTTCCTGCGCTGCTTTGTCCCGAGCCGTTGCGATCCGGGTAGAGGCCGTGCAACTACCGCGCATAGCCTGAACGACCTTCTACGGGAACAAAAAATGCAAATCACTGAGCCGTCCCGCCAAATCGATGTCTTACATACCACGGATGTGCTCGTTGTCGGCGCAGGCCCGGGAGGCTTGGCCGCAGCTCTGGCTGCTGCACGTGCAGGGGTTGATGTTACGCTGGTGGAACGTTTCGGTTGCTTTGGGGGCAATATCACGACCGTGGGCGTGGAAGGCTTTGCTTGGTATCGCCATGAGAACACGATTGAAGCAAACGGTATCGGGCGCGAATTTGAAGAACGAGCCAAGGCGATGGGAGCCGCTGTCCCCGAAGCCCAGTCCCTCAGCTA
>NZ_JBIFFK010000023.1:0-5934 GCF_043557045.1 Sulfitobacter sp. 1A15258
AACTCATAGAGCCCCGGCTCAGCAGGTGCTGTGAGTTGGCCTGTGGTCTTATCGCCAACACGGCGGTAAGGGCCGGTAGCGCCTTCCTTGCTGCCGACAGGCAGGATGGTGACCATGTCGCGGGGGTGGATTGGGGGGCTCCACTCAACGTCAAAGCCTGCCCCGGTCGGTACGCTTTCCGGCCCGGAAATGGAGACTTCAGGCAGGGTCGGTACTGGCTCAGGCGCGGGATCGGGCTGGGCCATCGCGGCCTGAACTTGATTTAGCGCGTCATGCAGTTCGGTCGCATTGCTCACGGGGAGGAATACGCCGCCCGTGTTCTCGGCAATACAGGCGAGACCGGCGTGTCCCTCGTCTTGCAGGTCAAAGCCCACGACATGAGCGGTGAATTTTACCCCCTGTTTCGCAAGCTGTGCCGACAGCGCACAGGGATCGGCGTTGCAGGTCTCTACCCCGTCCGAGATCAGCACCAGCGTTGCCGGGTTGTCGCGGTAGGCGAGCAGGTCAGCGGCATGTTCGATGGCGGCGGAGATCGGCGTTTTGCCGACCGGTTTGATCGCATTCACCTGGGCTTGAAACGCCTCTTTGTCCACCGGCTGCAGGGTCACCAAGGTTTCGATATCGGTGCAATCGCCTTGGCTGCGATGACCATAGGCGACGAGCCCCAAGTTCGTCTCAGCGCTCCACCCTTGGACCAGATCCCCCAGCACATCGCGGGCAATTTCCATCTTGGAGATGCCGTCAATCTGTCCCCACATGGACCCGGACGCATCATAGACGATGACGACATCTTCTGCCGCCTGCGCCCCAGTGGCGCAAAGGATCGCGGTGATAGCGAGTTTCGAAGTAATCATTTTCATCTAAGGTTCTCTTTCAACTATGTTCCGTGCCGCAATAGGCGACGCTGAGGTAGGCGGCAGCATTTACCCGTGCCGCCCCTACCCGCATTACGCGACGGGCTGTGCAACAGAGTCAGGGGTCGCCGCGCCTCCGCCGCCGAATGCTCGCTCTTTCAGCTTGCGGAACTTGCCCGACATCTGCTCCAGCTTGGCATCCCATTCGGGGTTCGGCTCTTGGCCCTCGATTGTTTTGAAATAAACTTGCATCATGCAGGTAATGGCAAAGGGTTCGAGCAAGGCGGCCTTGACGCTCCAAGCAAAGAGCAGCGCAAAGACCACGCCCCCGGCGGCCCATGCCCCCGGCATCAGATAGACAACCAAGGCGACGGGGGCGAGCATCACCACAAAGACCAGAAAGCTCAGCCCATAGACGATTAGCGCCAGCCATGCCGCGTTTTTAAGCATCACCTTGTAGTTCTGCCCATAGAGCACCAAAGCCTCTCGCGCGGACATCCACGCGTTGTCGGACCGCGTGCGGATTGCATAGGCAAGGATCACCTCATCCACAAAACCCACTGCGATGCGCAGAAAGGCCGACAGGATGCTCGCAAGCTGTTGCACCCCCGGCACAGGCAGGATTGTGAGGATGCCGCGCAAAAGCCCGGCGATAGCGCGGACCACGCCTTTGATCAGTTGGTCCATGACGAAAAGGGTGCTGGCCTGCGGAAAGCGCTCTTTGACCACGGTGGTCGCATGGGCGACCTGACTGCGGCCCTCCGGCATCGGCTTGCCGTCGATCAGTTCTACCAACACGGCGATATGGCCCGCTTTGACGATGTAGAGGATATATTCACGCGCCCAGTACATCAGCGCACCGAAAATGCCGAAGCCCGCAAAACCGCCCCATGCGGTGGTCGTGGCGCGGAACTCCGCATCGCCAAAGCCGCCGATGCCCCAGCCGACCCCCGCCCCCATGCCGGTGACGAGAATATAGCCCAGCGTAATTCCGAAATAAACTGCCATGCGCAAAAGGATGAAGGGCAAGGTGCGCCCCATCAGCCCAAGCGCTCCGCCGATGCTGAAATTCCACATGGTTATTCCCCTCCCTTTTCGCCCCGCCGGACAGTTGCGCGGCGGCTTAGATCTCACATTTGCTATTGCCGTATTTCGCCACACAGGCCCGCGCCGCGCAGGAGGCGATCTGCGGGCCCCGCTGCGCCTTGCGAATATCGATCCGCTCAACCGTGGTGTAAGGCACTGAGATCGTCTTCATCACCGGCTTGCAGGTGGTGGTGGTGCCTGCGGTCTCGCACACGGTCTCACCACTCGGGCGCTCGACGCTGCGGTATTTGGTGACCGGTTCATGGCGATAGACGGGTGGAATCTTGATTAGCCACTCCGCCTCACAATGGGTCCGCTCGGTGCGATACTCCGGCGTCCCGCAAGATTGCAGAACCAATAGGCCAAAGAGGGCAGGAACGGTTTTGACAAGACGCATGGTGCGATGATCCTTTTCGACACCCCCTTCGCATAATCGCTAAACCGCCAAGCCGCCCCCTTCGTTTGGACGGGGAAAAGCGAAAAACTTCACGTTATGATTGCATACTGACTGTTAGGCTGCTGAACTGGTGAAAAGGAATGAGGGTCTTATGCGTTATGCGGCATTCATAATTTCCACCTGCATTGCGCTTGCGGGCGCCGCTTTGGCCGTCGAAAAACAGGTGGTTTTAAAGGTATCCGGCCTGATCGAAGGGGCGCCAGTGCATTTTACTATGGCTGACCTGCGCGCCATGCCGACCACAACTTTAGAGACATCCACAGTGGTGACCGACGGGGTTCACAGCTTCACCGGAGTGCTTTTGCGCGATTTGCTCGACCAGTTGGAAGCTACGGGGGATGTGATCACCGCCACCGCGCTGAACGACTATGTGGTCGACATCCCGCGTGCGGATGTTGAGGAATTCGACGTGATCGTTGGCTACAGCATGAATGGGGTAGAACTGGACCGGGCGGACAAAGGCCCACTTTGGATCGTCTATCCGCGTGATGGGCATAAGGCTTTGCAAGACATCCGCTATGATTACCGCTGGGTCTGGCAATTGTCGGAGCTTGAAATCAGATGAGACCCCTCGGTCGGCCCGGTCTTGCTCTGATCCTGCCGCTGATCGCCATTTTTGTCTTTGCGGTGCTTCTGGCCTTTGCGCTGAACCGCATGGTCCGGGTCGCGGATGATATTCGCGTCGATGCGGAGCATAATATGCTTTGGGTCATGCACCAAAGCGAGATTGCCGCACGGCGTCTTGTCGAGACAACCTTGAGGGTGGAGTTGGGTGAGGCGGATGCGGCGGAGATCGCGCTGCGGCTTGATCTGCTCCGCAGCCGCTTTGCGCTGTTGCATGAAGGGCCGCAACTGCGCTTCATGGAAGAGATCGGGATGCGCAAGCAGCTTACAACGCTGAGCCAGACCTTGCAGGCCATCGAGCCACCTCCCGCCCCGGTCTCTCCCGCCACGGCAAAAGATCTACGCGCGGCTCTTGAACCGTTTACGAGATTCTTTTCCCGCGCCGCCAATAAAACCATGATCCGCGAATGGGACGATCTGGGCGGGCGGCTTGAAACCGCACGCGCGCAGCTGCGCCAGATCATCGCCTCGCTTTTAGGGATCACCGTGACCGGCGCTGTCTTGATCCTGACGCTCTTTTTTTCGCTGCGTCTGTCGCGCCAACGCACCAATATGCTGCGGCGCGAGCGGGATTTTTCGGCGCTTCTGGTGTCCTCCAGCGGTGACGGGATCTTGGCGATCGACGCAGGAGGGCGCTGCACGATCTGGAATGACGCTATGGCCACCATGACCGGCCAACCTGCAGAGAAAGCCGTCGGACGAAAACTATCTGACATCGCCGGTTTTTTTGGCACCAGCCATGTTCAAACGGCGCTTGAGGCATCGCTGTGCGGAAAGGACCGCAGCATTGCCTTACAGCCCTATTACCGCGATGTGGGGGAGCCGGCGCTTTACGTCGACCTGCGCTTTTCGCCCATGTTGGACGAAGGGCGCGTCGTCGGTGCGATCGTCTTTATGCATGATGCAAGCGACCGCTACGCCGCGCGCCAACGGGCCGCGCAAACCCGCGGTCATCTGGAACAACTTGTGGCGGAACGCACCCGCGAGCTGGATGAGGCGCTGTTGCGAGAGCGCTCTGCCGCGGATCTTTACCGCAATTTCGCAGGGATGATCTCGCATCAATTCCGCACACCTCTGGCGGTGGCCGATTCCGCACTGCAACGTCTGATCCGCCGGGGCGACCGCGCCAGCACAGCAGAGATCGTCGACCGCGCACGCGGGGCGCGGGATGCCATCGCGGGGCTGACCCGGCTGGTGGCTAGCACGATGGACGCCACACGGCTCCAAACCGGTCAGGTCGGCGCGCGCCGGATCGCCTGCGATCTGAGAGATTTGCTCGAAGGGGTCCGTGCCAGACAACAGGCGATGGCCCCCGAAGCGCGGATTAAGACAGATCACCCTGCCAATCTGAATGCCGTCGCCCTTTGCGACCCCGCGCACGCGGAACAGGTGCTGGAAAACCTCATGTCGAACGCCGTAAAATATGCGCCTAAGGGCTCTGCGATCACCGTGCATCTGCATGGGAACGCAACGGAGCTTCATTGCGATGTCACGAACGACGGGCCAAAGATCGCAGAAGCGGACCGCGCGCAATTGTTTGACGCAAACTTTCGCGGCCGGAACAGTGTCGGCACCCGAGGCACCGGGGTTGGCCTGTTCATCGCCCGCAGTCTGGCACGCATGCAAGGCGGGGATCTGCAATTGCGCGACACCGATACAGGCACCTCCTTTCGCTTCACCCTGCCCCGCTATGAAGGGGAAAAATAATGACAGATACAGCAATAAACACCCCCGCCCCGCTTATCCTTGTGGTAGAAGATGAACCCCCTTTGCGCCGCGACATTGTCGAAGAGCTTGAGGAGGCAGGCTATCGCAGCCTCGCCGCCGCGCATGGGGAAGAGGCCGACCGGCTCATGGAAAACGCCACGCCTGACTTGGTGCTTTGCGATATCACCATGCCCAAGCTCGACGGCTACGGGCTGCTCTCTGCCATGCGGCAGAACCGCCCCGAGCTTGCCAGCACACCCTTTATCTTTCTCACCGCCATGTCAGAGCCGCGCGAGGTGATCGAAGGCAAGCTGCGCGGAGCGGACGACTATCTGATAAAGCCCGTCGACTATGATCTGCTCTTGGCCACCGTATCGGCCAGATTGCGTCAGGTGTCGCGTATCAAGAGCCAGATCGAGCAGGACGTCGCCAGCCTGCAAGCCGCACTGGCCGACCTCGCCGGCGGCGGACCCCATCCGGTGCTGGATTTGATCGCCCTCGGGATCGTGCTGCTGGATGCCGAGGGGAATGTCGTCCACGCGAATAAAGCGGCGCAGGATATGGCGCGAGACGCCGCGCATTTCAGCTTTCGCAGGAATAGGATTGCGGCGACGGATCCGGTCAGTGACACGGCGCTGCAGCAGGCAATCGACAAGGTCAAAACCGCCGCCCGGCGTGGTGAACGGGTCGGCGGTATCATGTTGCAAGGCGCTGAGAGCGCAATGTCAGCATTGATCGGCGCATTGGGGCCTTCAACGGCGGCGCAAAAGCCCCAAGCAGAACTCGCCGTGTTCCTATCCTCCCCAACACATGACAAAAAGGTGTCAGAGCGGCTGTTGATCGATCTGTTCGGCCTGACCCCAACTGAAGCACGGGTTGCGGCCCTCCTTGCCAGCGGCGCACGCCCCTCCGATGTGGCCGACGCCCTTGGGATTTCGACGACGACCGTGTCTTTCCACATGCGCAATCTGTTTCAGAAAACCGGCACGAACCGGCAGATCGACCTCGTGACGCTGATCCTCGCGGGGCCGATGGCAGTCCAGTTGGAGCTGTCTCCTTGTCCCGCCAGTTTTTAGGGGTCAACGGCAGCTTTGACGGCAGTATTGGCGCCGCAATTTACTGAAGAGGTTTAACAGGCTGCTTCTGTGGTTGCCGCCCGTAGTGCAAGAAATTTCTGACCGTTCGAGCATGTGATCGAGTGCGAAC
>NZ_JBIFFK010000024.1:0-5205 GCF_043557045.1 Sulfitobacter sp. 1A15258
GCCACAAACTGTCCGCCCCTGCCTATCGACAATCTCGCTCAGATGCTCACAGCATTTGGGACGACATCACATGTGTGCTGATGGCCGCTTGACCAGGGCGGTGTAGCTCCTTTTCAGCAAGATCCGATAAGTTGACGATGCCGTTCGATCTGTAGTTCATGCTGATCGAGAACGACTACAAGTCAGAAGAGACCCACCCCGATTACCGGATCGAGGTCAGATCGCCCCGTGGCAAGCCGATCCGCGTCGGCTCGGCCTGGATGGCGAAAAGCAGCCGGGAATTGGCAACGACTACCTGTCGCTGCTTATCAACACGCCCGATGGCGACCTGCGCGTCAACGCCGTGCAGAACGAAGAGCAGCGCGGCGGGCAGACCTTCTCGATCATCCCGTTCATCGACAGCGGTGAGCAATCGCAGGATGCAGGCGTGGGGCTGTCGCTGGTGGCGTGATCAACGCGCGAGATTAGACGATCTGAACAGAAAGGGGAGCCGTGGGACCACGGTTCCCCTTTTCTACGTTGGTGTGTTCTAAGAAAACGGCGGTCATTGCAGACGTTCGTGTCGCCTGCAGCCAATGCAACCGAAGAGCCCAAGGCGGTCACTACTATTTTTCGCTGCGCGCGCTCGCAGCACGAAAATTGCTGCAAGTGCCCGGTCTGGCGTGCCGCAGTGCGGCCGCAAACTCGGCCATTCGAACATCGCGCAGCGAGATTTTTATGGGCAATTCACAGGTCCCGGACGAAGCCCCAATTCGCTGCAGTTACTCGAACGGCCGCTTTAGGGTGAACCTGAATTCAAACAGCAAAGCGCCCGATGCGTTGCACCAGGCACTTCTTTCTCAAGTCATTTCAATATTACTTGATAGCGAGGATGTCGAAATTGTGGACGTTTGCCACCACACCGTCGTCCCACCCGCCTGAGACCAATTCGGAAGCCTTTTCATTCAGCAGTCCGGCGACTTGTCCGGCAAAGTGCGCTTCGCGGCCTGAGTTGTCGGCAAAGATGTCGAAGATGGCGAAGTTGTTCCCGTCAATCTGCAGCGCCGCCCAGAACAGTGTCTTGGGTTCGGTGTCCGCGACGATGGGGCCAGCTGCGGTCAGCAAGGCTGCCAGTTCGGAGCCTTTGCCTGGAGCAGCTTCGAGCTTGATGTAAGTTGCGGTCGTTGCCGTGTAGAGATCAACCGGCTCCTTCACCGACAGGACATCGGAGTTGTTGATATTCGCGACAACACCGTCGTCCCATCCCCCGGCGACCAGCGCGTCAGCGTTTTGGCTCAAGGCCGCGGCAACAGCTCCTGAGAAGTGAGCATTGCGTGCTTCTTCATCCGCGAAGATGTCAAAGATAGCGAGTGTATCGTCAGCTTGAAGTGCAAACCAAAGCACAGTGCCCGGCTCGGTTTCCTTCACAGTCGGGGCCGCTCCGGCTAGAAACTCAGCGAATGCTTCGGTCTGGCCTTCGGCGGCGGGCATGGCGATGTAGCTGGCAGTGTGATTTTCCATTGGGTTGTCCTGTGCAGTTGCAGAAGTTGTGATCAGAGCCAGTGCGGCGAGTGTCTGAAGGATTTGCGTTTTCATGGTCGTCTCCTGATTTGAAGTTCATCGTGTTTGGTTTCGATGCACTCTTGTCCCATGCCGGATGCGTCGGACTCCAATTCCGAACTTCTATTCTTTGATAGACACGAGCTATCGAAGCTGTTTTGATGGCCCGGATAGAGATGTGACGGAGAATGCGGCAATGGAAATGAACCAAATCAGGTACTTTCTCGCTGTCTGCGAGCACCGAAACTTTACCCATGCAGCCAGTGCCTCCAATGTCTCCCAACCTTCCTTGACGACTGCGATCAAGAAACTTGAAGGCGAGCTTGGAGGTGACCTGTTTGTAAGGGACCGTGCGGGATGCAGGCTTACGGCCCTCGGAAAACTCATACAGCCAAGGCTGGAGAAGATTTATGATGAAACGCGACAGGCCAAGGCAGAGGCGGTCCGTCATATGCGTTTGGAGCGGGTTCCAATCTCTGTCGGTGTCGGCGAAACGATTGGACACAGCAGAATTTCGGCAGCTATGGAGCGTATTCGTGCGCGGTTGCCGCAAGCTGAAATTGAATTGATCGTGGCATCTTCGTCTGAGCTTCTGGCCGGGTTGCGCGATGGTGATTTTGATGTCGTGGTCACAGCAGAGAAGGTTAGTGAAGACCTCTATAGAATAGACCATCTCTATGAAGAGGACTACAGAGTGGTGGTGTCAAAGTCGCATCCGTTGTCTGAACTAAATGCCATCTCCCTTTCGACGCTTGCTGAAACTGATATGCTTGACCGACCAAATTGCGAAATGCGGGATGCTTTGCATGGGACGTGTGCGGACCATGGTCACGAACTCTACGCGGCCTATCGGTCAAATCGCGTGGATTGGTTAGTTGAACTTGCTCGGCAAGGGTCAGGTGCGGTGATCTTGCCGACCACGGCAATTCCCGCAGACATGGGCCTCGTGTCGATACCCATCGACGGCCTTGAAATTTCGCGCACTGTTTCTGCCCTTCGTTATCGGCACCAAGCGACGAGACCAGAGACAAGTGATCTGATCCGTGAGATTACGCGCGCGCAGGCGTAGTGAAGTCGATAACCGACACTCGCGCATCGTGCAGCATCTGGAACACTGGGCTCTGAGCCGCCCAATGCTCGCGCAACAAAGGCTGCCAGTGTGAGTCTCTGACACCGGCCCTTCGATCAAACTGTAGGATCGTCTAATCAGCGCGGTGTTGATGATTGGGTGCGGAGGGAGGATTGGGCATATCATGCCAAGAGTCCAACTTCCAACTTCCCGCAACCACCCCGAAACGCAGAGCCTGGAACAATGGGCGGATCATTGGTCAAAAACGGCCTTTGCTGCCAAAACAGGTCTGGGTGGACCTGTCGCGGTTTGATGCCGCTCCTTTGATAGCATTTACTGCACCAAAGGAGACTGACTATGGGACTGAAACGGACGGACGAATTCCGCCAAGATGCGGTGCGTATCGCACTGACGAGTGGGCTGACGCGCAAGCAGGTGGCTGACGATCTGGGTGTTGGCATGTCGACGCTTAACAAATGGATCACCGCGCACCGAGGCACAGACGTGGTGTCGAAAGAGGATTTGAGCCTCGCCCAAGAGAATGAGCGACTTCGGCGCGAGAACCGTCTTCTCAAGGAGGAGAGGGAAATCCTAAAAAAAGCCACCCAGTTCTTTGCGGGCCTAAAGCAATGAGATTTAGGTTTGTCGAGGAACACCGGAGCCACTTCCCCGTGAACCGCTTGTGTCACGTTGTCGGTGTCAGTTCGCGCGGTTTGCGAGCATTCCGAAGCCGTCCTGCCAGCCGCAGACAGCGGTCTGATCTGGTCACCTTGGCGCACATCAAAGAACAATCCCGTCTCAGCCTGGGCAGCTATGGCAGGCCGCGCATGACAGAAGAACTGAAGGAGATCGGCCTGAATGTCGGTCACCGCCGTATGGGTCGTTTGATGCGCCAGAACGGCATATCCGTGGTGCGAACCCGTAAACACAAGGTGACGACAGACAGTGATCACAAGTTCAATATTGCGCCAAACCTGCTGGACCGGGATTTTATGGCTGACCAACCGAACCAGAAATGGGCCGGTGACATCAGCTATGTCTGGACGCGTGAGGGATGGCTGTATTTGGCTGTCATCCTCGACCTGCATTCAAGGCGCGTGATCGGCTGGGCGGTCAGCAACCGTATGAAACGAGACTTGGCAATACGGGCTTTGAAGATGGCAATTGCGTTCAGGGCACCGCCCAAGGGCTGCATCCACCATACGGATCGCGGGTCGCAATATTGTTCGCACGACTACCAGAAACTTCTGCGCCAGCACGGCTTCAAGGTGTCGATGTCTGGCAAGGGCAATTGTTACGACAATGCTGCCGTCGAGACCTTCTTCAAAACCATCAAAGCTGAACTCATTTGGCGCAGGTCATGGGAAACACGGCGGCAAGCTGAGATGGCGATCTTTGAATACATCAACGGCTTTTACAACCCAAGGCGACGCCACTCAGCATTGGGCTGGAAAAGCCCCGTCGCCTTCGAACGGAAAGTGGCTTAAACGAGCACTTGGGGCGGCACGAAAGCGGGACAGGTCCAGCCCTGAGCTTCTCGAGCAGGATGGTCTCGACGAGCGCGGCGTCTTCCAGCACGGAATGCTCTTCCAGCAGATCGGCTGCGATCGCTCCGCCGCGGGCCTCATACTCCTCGCGCACGAAGGCCCCGATATCGTCGCTGACCTGCACGCCGCGGGATTTGAGAGACTGACGGACGGTGTAGGCCTGCAGATATCCGCCATCCTTCGTGAGCGCCTCGAAGACCTCGCGTTGCGCCTCTTGGCTTGGGTGCTCGGCAAAGGCCTTCATTGTGTCGAGCGTGATCACTTTGGCCCGGGCCGCGGCGCGGATGTCGGGGTGGATAAGGCCATAGCGCAACCGGCCTTTCACGGCGGCCACCGTGGTGCCAAAGGTCTTTGCGATGGTCTCAGGCGTCTGGCCGTCGACTTCCATCATCCGGGCGAAGGCCTCGAACTCGTCAATTGCATTCATGGGGGCTTGGGTGACGTTCTCGGCGAGCGACAGGGCCGTGGTGACATCGCAATCCTCTGGCACGAGGCGGCAGTCGATCTTGGTCTTGGCGGTGAACCCCTTGGCGGCCTTGTCGGCGACCAGCTCCTTTAGCGACGCATGGCGCCGGCCGCCGGCGAGGACGGCGTATTTGCCGTCGAGTTTCTGGACGAGGAGCGGCTGGAGCACACCCAGCACAGCGATGCTGGCTTTCAGATGCGCGATGTTTTCTGGATCATAGGTTTCCGGGGAATTGCTGCGCACATTTGCGGGGTGAGCTGTCAGATCGCCGATGGCGACGGTGAGGGGGGCAAAGCTTGTGGTCATAGGATGTCCTTCCAGATGGGTAAGATGCGGCCCGCGTTCACGCGCGTGACCAATCCCCGGCTTCGGGGATCACAACGACAGAAGGCCCGCTTTGCCTTTTGAGGGGCAGCGGGCCTTCATCGTCTGGGCAGTCAGTAGGGGTGTCCCCTCCCCTACCAGTCGCGCGCCATCATGATGGTCAGCACGCGCGTGGTGGTCGTGGGGACTGTCCTGAATTTTGTGCTCTGGCGTGGTAACTGCTCTATAAGGAGACCCACGTATGAGCATCGACAAAAAGC
>NZ_JBIFFK010000025.1:0-4933 GCF_043557045.1 Sulfitobacter sp. 1A15258
CGCCGCGGCAGCGGTCGCACCGCCATCACCCCGGTTGACCGTCTGGCGATCGTCGGCACCCACGGCATGGGCGCCCTCATCTATCGTCCAGAAGAGCGCGTGGTCGGCCCGAACAGCGTCGACCTCGAGTGGTTCGCCGATCTCGCGACCAGCATGGCCGAAGACGCTTCCGTGGAGGACCTCCGCAAGGCCCGCGCGGCGGCCGGCGGCTCTGCCGGCGCCCGGCCGAAACTCGTGGCCCTACTCGATGTGGAGACCGGCCGCGTGCGCGACCATCGGCGAACCCCGGAGCGCGGCGAACGGCAGGTGCTGATCAAGCACCGGGCGACAACCGACAGCCCGACCGCGATCGAAGAGGAAGATGCCTACGCGAGGATGGCGCGGGCGGCCGGTATCGCCATGCCCTGGACGATGGTGCTGCGCTCTGGGCGCGGCGATGCTTTCTTTGCCGTTGAGCGCTTTGACCGCACAGGCGCCGGACGGGTGCATATGCATACCGCCGCCGGCATGCTCGACGTCGACTTCCGCCAGCCGTCCACCGATTACGAGAACCTGCATAAGCTGGTGCGTTGGACCACCCGGCATGCTGGAGATCAGGACGAAATGTTCCGCAGGATGGCCTTCAACGTCCTCGCCCACAATCGGGATGATCACCTAAAGAACCACGCCTTCCTGATGGACGCTGGGGGCGGTTGGCGCTTGTCGCCGGCCTACGACGTCAGCTTCTCCGACGGGCCCGGCGGCGAGCACCATCTCGCCATCGCCGGAGAGGGGCGCCAGCCCGGCAGGAAGCATGTAGAGGCAGTCGGGCAGGCGCTCGGGATGAAACCCGCAGCGATCGCCGCGCTCATTGATCCGGTTCGCGCCGCCATCGCCGACTGGCCGCGACACGCAGACGCCGCCGGAGTTCCGTCGCGGCGCGCCAAACAGATCGCCGGCTACTTCGCCACGTAAGGCCGGGTTGCGAGACAACGGTGTTCCCCCCCTCCGCACATTCAGGTGCCGACACAAGGAAACATCCACCGCATGCGCGATGGCGAGGAAATCGTGTGTCGTGTTCAGACAGACCTCGGCATTGAGACGCCCTATATTCTTTGTACTCCGGTCTTCCCTCGCGCCGCCTGGGGCGCATTAATTCCAAAACTGCATGTGCCAATTCATCTGGATGGCGTTCCGCACATCATAGCCATGTCGCAATTGGTTGCTATCCTAGGCGCACAAATCGGCTCTGTCATTGGTGACGCGTCGGTTTGGCGCGACGAGATCGTTGCTGCCATTGATCTCTTGGTTTCTGGGTTTTAGCGAATAGCAGCAGAACCTTTGGTTCTCAGTCCGACGCATTCATCCAAAAGAAACCTATCAACATTCACCGGCAGAGGCTGGGGCTGGGGCTGGGGACGGCTCTGCCTCGTCTTGCTTTTCGCGCAAAATATCACCTGAGGAAATCGCGTCACGATGGGGGGAAATTGCGTCAAAACGGGGGGATTTTGCGTCAAACCACCGGGAAATTGCGTCAGAACGCGGGGATTTTGCGTCACATATCCTGTAAGTACTTGTACTCAAACCAAAATACACGCGGCTTTGAATCAAGAGAATTAAGAAACCCT
This sequence comes from Sulfitobacter sp. 1A15258, assembly GCF_043557045.1. NCBI lineage: Bacteria > Pseudomonadati > Pseudomonadota > Alphaproteobacteria > Rhodobacterales > Roseobacteraceae > Sulfitobacter > Sulfitobacter sp. 1A15258. The sequence continues at coordinate 1,608 of NZ_JBIFFK010000025.1, forward strand.
TGAAAGAGCCCGTGCCGGGCAGTTTTGGAGGGTTTGTTAGAGCTCTCCCCTTCCTAAAGAAAACTCATCCGAGGTTTTGGCGCAGCCCCAGCGGTGCCTATGTGCTCTGGAGAGCTTCGCAAAAAGGGTCCCTGCCCTCCTTCGGCGAGGAACAGGAGATACCAATGCCAGAAAGTATAATTGAAACCATCGCCGCTGAGCGAGGCTACTCAGCGACTGAATTGTCGGCTGCGCATGAAGCCTTTCGGCGCAAAGAGCGCCTCTCGCACCCTGCGGGCAAATTCGACAAAGCCGGAGTGTTCCACCTTGAAGAGCGCTGCGACTGCTGTGATGGCCTGCGACGCCCCTGCCCCGCCCGTCCATACTTGGAAATGCATCACGCACGCTCTCTCACACATGTAGCACAGCTCTACGATGTGCCTGTGCTTCACATCCGACGCCTGGTGAAAGCAATCACCCTCAGTAGACAGGTCTCATGTACCTCACCTCATGCGCAGCGCCAACTCACAGTGCTGATCAAAAACGTTCTCAGGCCGGTCCTCCCCGACCCCAAAGGCCGAGGAGGACCCGAGATCAAAAGTAATGCGCCAGTTCTTCTAAGCTGAGGTCTGCGTCAAGCGGCCCCGAATGCCCAATGACCACAGCCGTTATAATCCAGACACCAAACCCCACCGCCGTGCGAGGCGCCATCTGCATGGTCTCCATTGCGACCTCAAGTACCCGAACCATTTGCATACCCGCTTCGCTAATCTGACGGGGCGGCGCTCTAAACGCGCTTGCCTCTTGCGGCAAAAGACGCGTCCAATCCTCCTCACTCCGGCTGTTCTTAAGAACACTCAGCGCCTCCGGCCACGCTTGTGAAAACACCGCTGCCGAAGAAATACCATGCTTGCGCGCAAAGGCCCTGAGGCCAGTGGCAAGGACATCCACAACATCATTTGAGTTGTGAATACCTGCGCGGTGCATCTGCTTCGACAACTCCTCAGCACATGTAGGGGCTAAGCGGCGAAACAGCAGTAGCGCGGAAATTTGAGGGCCGGGAATATTTGTCTTACTGGTCATATGAAGTTCTTTCTTTCTAAGAAGAGTGAATGGCACACAGCCCGCCTCCTTCTCGATGTAGGAGAGGCTGAACGACCTGCGCGTCCGCAAAAAGACGCGCAGGGCGATCAGCCCTCAATCGACATCAACCATTTAAAATATCAGTATTTTTAACGTGCAGGGGCGTAGGTCTGCGCGCCGGCCAAATTAATTTGCCAAAAAAGCACTGTTCGACAACCGTCCCCCGAAAAACGTTCCGATATCCCTTCTAAGCCCTGCAGGGCACCGCCCTGCCCCCGCCTACAAAGGAGACCGAAAGACTAAACCATCGCAGAGGCCATATTCAGCGCGCCGCAAAAAATTACCGCGCGCGTTTCCGCCCCAAAGAAAACGATCCCAACTCCTCAATACAGCGCTTTCGCTGCATCCCGAACCGCAAGCCCAAAAGGAGATACCCCATGGCTGCTACCTCTTCGCTCAACACGCTGGACCTCAATGCCACCGGCGAGCGCGTCATGCTCGACTATATCTTAGACGCCCTCAAAACGGCGAACCGAGCCATCTATGATATCCCCCAGCCGTTCCTTCCCCCACACATGAATGCTCAAAACCTCGCTGACTTCCGGCTCCAGAAGATGAACGGCGGGTGGGTCGCAGATATCTATTTCAAAAACGTTCCAACTGGACAACCAGATGCAATAGGAACCCGCGATGCGCATCCCTATAAGACAAAGCAAGAAGCCTTCCTCGCAGGTGCCGAAATGCTATGCACCTTGATTACTGGAACACCAGAACTGCCGTTCACCGCCCTCGGCGACCAGATCATAGGCGCACCAAGATAAAGCACGAAGCCTCACGGGAAGTATCAATATGCGAGGGCCAGTCCTCTCGCTCTCGCATACATACGCACCAATATGAGACACAAACCATCGATCCGAGACACTCAAATTCGATCACGTGCTCAGGCGGAGAGAGCGCCTAAAGAGACCGTATTGAGAATGCATGAAACCGGCTGAACTGCGTCAAAGATGTCTGGTTCAGATGGGCGTCGGTTCGGCATACCACTCTTGTCACGACTTGAATTCCATATCGAAAAGACAGTGAGAACCTCGCAGCAAAATAGTCAAACAATCAATAATATATGCCGACGACCGCCAGAAAATTCTCTCCTGCACACCTGAGTATAGAGTTAAATAAAGGGTCAAAAATCGGTCAAGACAACAGATCTATGTAGCTGAAAAAGGTTAGAAACTCCTTATCAGAAGGGAATATCCGCCAGAACGGCTACGAACTTCCTGAGGTATCCTAGCTAATCAAAGTGCAGCCTCCCACCACACAATAATCCTAAAATTCCATTCCTTTACAAATACTTACGTGTACCTCACCCCTCCATAGGTCCAAAAAGGAGCTTCGATTAGACCATAAAGCTCCCGTCTGTCAAAGCATAAGATCAGCGCACGAGGGCCCCAACAGGCCCTATCAGAAAGGATTCGAGATCGCACAGAAATAGCGGGAAAAGAGTACCATTTTTTCTACTAGATCGGCAGAACGCGAAGACAACATTCGAAGCTATTATTTCAGTTCTGAAGAGGCACCAAGGATATGGTATTCCGCATCCGAGTATCCTCTATATCGCAAAATATAATTTATCCACATAAAATTATTGAACAAATTTACTGCTAATCGCGTTGGACAATTCCAAACTATAATTATTAAGAAGGAGAACGATATGGGAAACGACCTACGCATTAAGGGACTTCTATTCGACGAAGCAGACTTCTCACTTCCGCCAAACTATACGGCAGAAGCGCTGTTTGAGGTGGTCGAAGACCACTGCTTCCAGGAGTTCGATTACGGGTATGACGACCCCTACGCTAATCCGACCTTCGAGCTATTCGGTATGGTATCGGAAAGCTTTGAGAAAGCCACAGACGAAATCGACCACCACTCAATCTGGGTCAAGCCTGGAGTTGGATTCCAGGATATTTTCCTTAAGATAGCTTGCCGTCTAGACGTTCCGGAAACGGTGGCTCTTGAGGCAATTACCACCGGTCAGACAGATGCTCTCGAGGAGGTTCTAAGCCGCCAAATCCGCGCCCATCTTGACGCTTCACAACACTACTCAGCACAAGAGCTAACAGCTTACCTTGCAGATCTCAAATCCACAGCCCTTCTGGGAGCAAGACATGAAAATCATTTTGATACACACGGTGACGAAATGATTATAGACTTTCGGGGTAGAAACTACGGTCCAGGACGACGAATCCTTGTTGAAATAGCATACA
>NZ_JBIFFK010000003.1:0-456913 GCF_043557045.1 Sulfitobacter sp. 1A15258
CTCTTCCGCATTCGTCTGCTCCTTCAGGGTTGGGCAGACTCTAAATCATGGTGAGGGATTTCGCGGGGGGCAGGTCATGTTTTCAAAGGTTCTGCCAAGGGTGACCCTAGCTCTTCCTTTCGAGGTCAGCTCGCCTTTCAACCTATCCTTCAACGCTACTACATCATTTTAAGTTTTCTGAAAGCAGTGACGACTGAATGCGCCGTACTTGTCTCAGAAACTACAGGTCAGATGTAACGTGGTAGAGACACATTTCGCTCTGTAGTGTCAGCGTCCATCAAGAGAGCTTGCTCGGTCTTATGCGCCATCGGTGGCCTAAGCAGGGCTCTATGTTTCGTTTCATATCGAAACGTTTTTGTTTATGAAGTCGGTCCATTTTTTGCAGAATTTCCACTTGGACTCGTAGTGCTTCTGATACAGGTCACGAAACTTCGAAAGAAATATGTGATCTGCCTTGGTAACGACTTCGCCTTCTCGAGGTCCCTTAGGTATTCGAAAAGCGTCAGGATCGGCATATGCCTGAGCCCGCAACAGGTTTTTATCAGCTCCACCAGAGGCTTTGTCTAGCTCTTCCATTGCCCGATTTCGAACTTCTTGTTCTGCTGTGTAGTGAGTTTTCCACTGCTCCTTCAAATACTCTGCGTCCCGTAGCTTCTTCCACAGTTCATCGCGCTCTTGCTTGGCTTCCCAGAGAGCACGCTGGTATGCGGATATGTCATTTTGAAGATTCTGGTTATGTGCCCACTGTACCCACGACACGACCTCCTTTGCAAAGTTCCGTGGCAAGTATGCGTTGACGGTCGGCGGGTTCAAAGCGGGACTATCTTCATCAACTACAACGATTACCCTGAACCTTTCAGATATTTTCGAGCAGTATCTTGGCGTTCAGCTCAAAGCTGAAATTATCCCCGATCCGAGATAACGCGTATTCTTCGGCGTTCCGGTCGAAGTGACCACGGGTACTGAAACCTTGCGGGCAATCTCTTTTAGAATAGGCAGCGCGGGCGCCTGATTTTCCCCATTCTTGTCTACTAACACAGTGCCATTCTCGTATTGAACAATGCGGTACTCACCGTACCTTGCTTCGCCGGTTTCCTTTAGCCGTCGCTGTTCTTCAAGCGATAGCACTGTTTTAGATCCACCCCCAATTTGGATGTTTGATTTGCTCTTCAGGTTGGAGATCGAGACGGCATACTTACCTTGACTGTTAGCGGTGAACGTTTCCAAGAATTTTGACGCAGGTTCGTCGTAGAGCTCTTCGATTGAAACCTCCCCTTCTTCGACCACTATCTGGAGGATCATAACGCGGTTAACGACATCGAAGGTATTGGCATTGAATAACGCTTGGGTTGCGCTGGTTACTGTTTTGACGGAGATGTGGTCTCCATCCGCTGAGACAACATCATAACCCCTCTGATTGGTTGCCCTAGCCATCTGCCCGCGTGTGACCATAGCGGCATATAGTTCGCCAATGCGCCCTGTAAGATGGTTCAGCTGACCCGGTGCTACTCCCCAATAAAGCTCTTTCTCGAACCATTCCAAGGCTTGGCCAAGAGATCGAATAATCTGGGTTTGGGATAATGGGGAACTGTTGTCGGCGCCTGGCGCGTGTATATTCATCGTCTTCCTATTTTATGTTTTGGTCGATTTCCTGAACGGGAAGAAATACTAATCCATCTAGGTCGAAAAGCCGGGATCTACAGGGTTTGGGCCGGAACCTCGAGATCGGATATCTGGCTCATTTATCGCATTTGGAACTCAAAAGGACCGTGATCGCTAGATCTGGTGCGCCAAGGGCGCACCAAGTGGCCGGTCAATTCTCACCACGGAAACTTAAGTAGTTATCCAATAAAGTGCGAATGTTCTCAGACCCAACCGGATTTTGGCTGTGCACGTAGAATGAGAAATCGCCGGGCAGACCTCCTTCGAATGCCGTCCCGTCAAGTTCGCCGAGATCCCCTGCCACCAACTTCTTGGCAATGTCGTATCCCGTCGGTTCTTTCTCCCCGAGATCATGATCGAAACTAATAAAGTTGGGTGGGCCGAGTTCTTCAATGATTGAGGCGACCTCCAAGAGATTGCGCGCGATGCGCCATGATTGACTATCATCAGGAGGAAAGCGTTCGTCGTCAATAAAGAGGGAGTAAGTCATTTGCTTTGTCTTTCTGGACGGCTATTCCCACCTACCGTAATTGGTGGGTGAGATTCAAACTGCTGCGCCCGAGAGAGAATGTCGCAAAGTCCTAGTGGCCTGAAATCACAGCAATCCACTCCGACGTTCAGGGCGCCGCGATACCCCGCGAACTTATCGTGAACGTGGCCGAATAGATGCAGGGCTCCGTATCTATCCTTATTCCAAGTGATTAAAGGATAATGACATAAGACCAAAACCTGCTCCTGGTCTTTGATCTCTACCAGATCCCCAACGGATGCCCATGGAAGGTTAAGGGTACTTTTGTGGTCATGGTTTCCTCGGACAAGGTGTTTTTTTCCAGGAATGGCTTCAAAAAGCTCTGCGACATAGCGCTTACTGTCAGCATTCCTTGCAAAGGCGAAGTCCCCGAGGATCCAGAGGTCATCGTCCTCCTCCACGCACTGCATTCGGTGCAGGATCTCCCTGTCCATTTCCTCTGCGGAAGCAAAAGGTCGAGAGCAATGTCGAATGATGTTCGCGTGATTGAGATGAAGATCGGCGGTGTACCAGTTTGCCATTGGGCGGATCCTCTCACATCAAAATGGGGGTTTTGCACAAGGCTTCGATCTCATCGAGATGCTTCGTAACCGTGCGCAAGTTCCTCTTCGGGTGCATTTCTGGATACGCAGAAAGCAACCGCAGCACATCTTCGACGACTTCATCGGGCAAGCCACGCTTACGGACCATTTTCTTTGCAAAATAGACGAGGTGAGCTGTCGTCAAAGCTGCAACCGGCACGATGCGCATGCGAGACCGTAGAGCTTCGGGGATCCTGTCTTTGAAGTTTGCCGTCAGGATCCAATTGACATGACTCATGTCGAAGCTGGTCTGGTAGTAGGGGCAATCCCAGTTCCGAGCACTAACGGGCTCCAACAGGCCCAAGAGAGCGTCTAAGACTGACGTTCTGGCCCCACTGGTTGACGTGACAATGCCTGCCTTGCAAAATTCATCGATAACCACGATAGGGTTCCCGATGCCCCTCTCTAGGATAGTCTGTACCGGTCGGCCGGGGGTGGAACTGCCCCATGTGCGCTGGCTGCCCACCACGCTGAAGCCTTCCGTGGTGGCTGATACGTCAATAACCACGGAAGGCGTTTGGCTGAGTTCGCCCAAACGCCGAGCAAGATGGGATTTTCCGATCCCCGGCGGGCCGACCATCAGGGTTGGCGAGAACTTAATCCCTACCCCGCCAGATTGAACGTGCCTGCGCATATCCAACCAGATCTTTTCCGTTACCGGCTGCATCCAGGGCATTTCGTTGTGAAGGGCCGCTCCTAGGACGTCTACTTCATCCTCAGTCACAGGGCCTTTTAAGGTTACGCCCTTCGATACGTTCTTTAGAGGGGTGCGGTCCTCGTTCCTTAAGGTGCGCAGCGAAACGTAGTCCTTGCGGAGGTCGCGAATGAATTTTGTGCGGCGTTTGATCTTCGCTTCATCTTCCGCACTCAACTTGATTTCGAGCTGATTGGCCTTCCTCATACGAAGGTGCTCGAGGTGGGCCGTAAGGCGGCTTTCGACGCGGTCGTTTTCTACGGCAAAATGACGGACTCGGGAGAGAAAGGGGACTTTAACTGTCATGACGGCCATCCGAAATAAATAGTCAGATGGAGCTTCGCAGCACTGTAGCTATGGGAAAATGTGGACGCAGCCCCGCAAAGCCCCGGAAAAGGGGTATATCAATCGTTGAATGATATGAGGACGCTGCATGACATGGTTGTACTGATATGGGCTATTGGGCTGTTTGGCAAGAGCGGATATGAGCTACGTGGGCATGACTCATCCGTTGAAAATTTCGCGACCTCTTCGCATGCACATGAACCGTTGAGGACAAGAGCTTTCCGCTCATGATGCCTTAAGTTGTAGCACCTTGAGGCTGATGGCATGCCTTAGAAACCGAAAACGACCTATCTGCCAATGCTGAGAGCCTCAATTTTAGATATCATGACCGGGGAGTTCCGGGCATAGATTTCGACAGGACTGAGGGCTGATACTGACACAAATCGGTGAGCGGATAGATGGCCGAGATAATATTCCTCGATTTTGAAGCCTCAAGCTTGGGGGACGAAAGCTGGCCAATTGAGCTTGGTGTTTGCTGGCTCGATAATCAGGAAAAACTGCGTACGGACTCGAAGCTCATCAAACCTCATTTCGACTGGTCGTTGAGCGCTTGGTCTGAAGCAAGCCAACGGATACACGGCATCGGCCTGCAGGAACTAGAAACTGCGGAGCAGGCTACCGATGTAGCCCGATGGGCACTCGAACGCTTAAGCGGTTCATTGTTGTTAAGCGACGCACCAGATTTTGACTTAAGATGGTTGAACCGCCTATTGGCCACTATAGACGCATGTGACGCCTTAAAAGTAGAGAGCATACAAGAAAACGCCGCAGCACGTTTTACGGGCGGTGCACTTGGGATGTTCTTCAAAGCCTACACTAGTAGTCGCTCTTCTCATCGTGCAGCAGCAGATGCCCTTCGCCTTGGTCAAGCATGGAGATCAGCTTTGCGGAAACAGCGGCAGCGGAATAAGCCGCGCTAGCTCCCCAGTACCATTGACAGTCAATGGCCTGCAAACTTGCCCACCGGCACGTCAAAACCTCACCAGTCATGAACGGCTGCGGCGCCGCAGCTAACTGGTTGCCTCCATTCGAAGGAAATGCAAGCATACTTCACCGAAAGCGCAATGTTAGGCATAATTGGTCGCGTCCCTAGTGTACCGTGCTTGCGGTGCAAACTTATAGGCTTCGTGTGCAGAATTATGCGAAGTGGGGGTGCTGAATTATTGGTCACAAGCCCTGTTTTTTGACAATGAAATCAGTGATGAGTGTGCAACGCTATACGCGTCCCTACAGCGGTGTAGGCGCCCGCAAAGCGCCAGCGCCGCTGCCAAGTCTTAAAACGATAATCCGCCGCGCCGCCTAAACAGCAACGCGGCGGATTTTTTTATCAGGCGAGTTACCCGATGATACCGTTCAGCGTCTCGGAGGGGCGCATCACGCGGGCGGTTTTCTCCGCGTCGGTGTGGTAGTAGCCGCCCAGATCGACAGCCGTGCCTTGGGCCGTTGCAAGCTCGGACAGGATGTCGGCTTCCTTGGCGGCCAACTCTTTGGCGACGGGGGCGAATTCGGCGGCGAGGTCCGCGTCATCGCTCTGCGCGGCGACGGCTTCGGCCCAGTAGCGCGCGAACCAATAGTGGCTGTCGCGGTTGTCGGGCTCACCTACCTTGCGCGAAGGGGAACGACCGTGGTCGAGGATACCCTGCGTCGCGGTTTCCACGGCATCGCCCAGCACGCGCGCCTTCTCGTTGCCGCGGGCATCGGCGAGGAACTTCAGGCTCTCGCCAAGGGCGCAGAATTCGCCGAGGCTGTCCCACCGCAGGTGGTTTTGCTCCATCAACTGCTGAACGTGTTTGGGGGCAGAGCCGCCCGCGCCGGTCTCGAACAAGCCGCCGCCGTTCATCAGCTTCACGATGGACAGCATCTTGGCCGAGGTCGCCAGTTCCAAAATCGGGAAGAGGTCGGTCAGGTAGTCGCGCAGCACGTTGCCGGTGATCGCGATGGTGTTCTCGCCCTTGGTGATGGTCTCAAGCGAGGCGCGGGTGGCTTCGCGGGGGGCCATGATCTCGAACTTGTCGGCCACGCCCTGTGCCTCAAGGATGGGCTTCACATAGGAGATCAGCTCGGCGTCATGGGCGCGATTTGCGTCCAGCCAGAAGATCGCGCGGCAGCCTTCGGCCTTCTGGCGCGAGATGGCGAGGTTCACCCAATCCTCGATCGGCGCCTTGCGCGCGGAGGAAGAGCGCCAGATGTCACCGGCGTCGACCTTATGTTGGTGCAGCACGGTGCCGTCGTCGAGGATCATCTTGACGGTGCCCGCTTCGGCCAGTTCGAACGTGGTCGGGTGGGAGCCGTATTCCTCGGCCTTCTGCGCCATCAGGCCGATGTTCTGCACCGTGCCTGCGGTCGCGGGGTCGAGCTTGCCGTTCTCTTTGAAGAAGTTGATCGCCTCGTCATAGACGGGTGCATAGGAGCTGTCGGGGATCACGCAGTTGGCGTCATGCTCCTTGCCGTCTGGGCCCCAGCCCTTGCCGCCAGCGCGGATGAGCGCGGGCATGGAGGCGTCGATGATCACGTCGGAAGAGACATGAAGGTTGGTGATCCCCTTGTCGGAATCGACCATATACATCGGCGGACGTTCTTCCATACAGGCGTCGATGTCGGCCATGATCTCGCTCTCGCCCTTCACGCGCTCCAGCAGATCGCCGAGACCGGAGTTGGGGTTCACGCCCAGATCTTTGAGCTTTGCGCCATGCTTTTCGAAAACGGGCGCAAGGTAGGTTTTGACCGCGTGACCAAAGAGGATCGGGTCGGAGACCTTCATCATCGTGGCCTTGAGGTGCAGCGAGAAGAGAATGCCGTCTTCTTTGGTCTTCTCGATCTGGGTGTTGAGGAAGTCCTTCAGCGCCGCGGCGCTCATGAAGGTCGCGTCGACCACGGTGCCGGCGGGATAGTCCAGACCGTCTTTCAACACCTTCTCGCCATCCGCCGTTTCCAGCACGATCTTCGCGCCACTGGCGGCGTCGAGCGTGGCGGATACTTCGTTGGAGAAGAAATCATTGCCGGACATCGACGAGACATGCGTCTTGCTGTCCGATTTCCAGTCACCCATGCGGTGCGGGTTGGACTGGGCAAAGCTCTTCACGGCCTTGGCCGCGCGGCGGTCGGAGTTGCCTTCGCGCAGGACCGGGTTCACGGCGGAGCCTTTGATGCCGTCATATTTGGCGCGCACGGCTTTTTCTTCGTCTGTGCTCGGCTCTTCGGGGTAGTCGGGCAGCGCGTAGCCTTGGGCCTGAAGCTCTTTGATCGCGGCGACCAGCTGCGACACGGAGGCAGAGATGTTCGGCAGCTTGATGACATTGGCCTCGGGCGTCTTCACCAGACGGCCCAGTTCGGCCAGATCGTCGGACTGGCGCTGCGCTTCGGTCAGGTGCTCAGGGAAGGTCGCGAGGATGCGGCCTGCAAGGCTGATGTCTTTCGTGCCGACGCTCACACCAGCGGCTTCGGCGAACTTTTTGATGATCGGCAACAGCGAGGCAGAGGCCAGCTCCGGCGCTTCGTCAACTTTGGTGTAAATGATATCGGACATGATTGCTCCAAATTGCTGCATTTGCTGCCCTGATAGCGGAAGAGGCGGCGAAGGTCGACGGTATACCGCAGTATGCGGTGGGGGGGGGTTCAGGAAAAAGCGGATTTCAGCCTTTTGCAGCGCCGCCGCTTAGCGGGTCACGCTGCGCAGTTGCAGAATCTGCATCCCAATCGCCATGGCCGGACCGATCCCCACCGCGAAAAGCAGCGTGCCGAGGCCCAAGGTCCCGCCCAAGGCCCAGCCGACCACGACGACCGATAACTCGATGCTCATACGCACCAGCGCGATGGGTTTGCCAGTGACCCGTTGTAGCCCCGTCATCAACCCGTCCCGCGGCCCGGGGCCGAGGTTTGCGACGAGGTAGATCGCGCCGCCAAAACCAGTCACGAAGACGCCGGTCAGCGCCAGCACGGCATTCGCCAGATAGCTGTCGAAGTGGGGCAGGATTGGCAGCGCATATTCCAGCACCAGCGCCACGATCACCGCGTTCAGAATGGTGCCGATACCGGGCGTCTGCATCAGCGGGATCCAGAGCAAAAGAACCACGGCGCTGATCAGGAAGGTCGCAAAGCCAAGGCTCCACCCCGTGATGCGGGTCACCCCTTCGGCGAAGACGGTCCAAGGGCTGACGCCGACGCCCGCCGTGACCAAAAGCGCCTCGCCCAAGCCAAACATCACCAATCCCAGCACCAGAAACACCATCGAGGCCAATGGCGGCCTGAGCGTGAAGGCTTTCGGCGAACTCCACCGCAGCCGGGGAACAGAGGTGACAGACAGGAAACTCACGGCGCGACCTTTGACGGGATGCTCAAGATGCCCTGTTGTTCCAGTTTACGTCAGAACCGGCAAGGTCAATCTAGCCTGTGCCCCTCACCGCCAGCGCGAAAAGCCGAAGGTCATATAATCCTTCTGATAGGCTTCCGCCGTCAGGGCCTCGATCTCATCGTCATAGATATCGCCGAGCGTGAAGGGCCCGGGTTCCACCATCTGGGGCACGGCGGGGACGGTGGCATGGCCTTGACCCGCGGCCAAAGCGGAGAGTTCGCTGGCCAACTCCTCTTCGCGGAGGATGCGGTCGGGCAGGCAGAACGCCCCGAACCCCGCAATGGCTTGGGCCTGAGAACACCATGCAGCATCCACCCGGATCGAGGTTTGCCCGGCCAGATTGCCTTTGAGAAACTTCAGGAAGGCGACAAAGGCGGCGCGATGCGCCTCGCGGTCATATTCGGCGTCAGGGCCATCCTTGGGCAGCGGCACCTTGTAGCGCCGCATCAGCGTGTTGCGCAGCTGGCGGTAACTGCCCTCCCCCGTGGTCAGGATATGGCGGCAAAAGGCGTCATGCGCGCGCAGGGCGGGATGGCGCAGCACGGTAAAGCCGCGATGCCCGCGCATTTTACGTTTCCACTGCCGCAGCTCTTTTTGCGACATCTTATCGCGCAGCGCCTCACGCGGGACGCCATCGAGGGCGGCGAGCCAGTCCAGCACCTGATCCTGCGGGCCGGATTTGATCGGCAGATAGATCAAGCCGCTGGTCGCCGCCGCCACATAAGAGGGCACATTCGGCCCGCGCCGTGGCTCAAAATTGGGGGTGCGGGTCAGATCGAAACGGTCCAGCCGCGCCAGCGCCTCCAGCATCTCGTCATAGTTGCTGACCTTGGCCGAGATCGGGCTGGGGTTCTGTTTTTTAAGGTTCTTGTCCAGCCCCTCCAACTGCTCATCCACGCCGAGATAGCGCGCAAGCCCGTTCATCACCTCAACGCTTTGCAGGTCTTCGTAAGCCACGTAAAATGCCGTCTGGCCGGAGGTTTGCAAACGGTTCAGCAGCGTGATCTGGAACTGCTGGAGGGCATCCAAATGGGCGCTGAACTCATCTGCATCGAAGACGGCCTGCGCCACCTTCTGCGCCTTCATATCGGTCAGTTTCCACTGCCCCGTGGCCTGCGCGATCTTCCAACTGACATAGCTGTCGACCGGGTTGCGCGTGAGCACGATCTTGGCGCAGCGCTGATCCTCGACGATCTCATCAAAGACACGCGGATCGTGGTCGTGGAAATAGCGGAAACCGCCCAAAGCATCCTGCTGTCCCCGGATCGCCGCCAGCAGCTTTGTGGGGTTTTCGTCCCGTGTGGCCTGATCAACGCCAAGGATCGGCTCGCTTTTGGGATACCCCATGAAGAAAGGGTTGAACGCCTCCCCATGACAGGCGATCCCGGCAAAGGCGTTCAGGTTCGCCTCTAGGAAGTTGGACCCGGTCCGCATCTCGGCAAAGACCACGAAACTGTCGAATTTGTCGCGCATGGGTTATTTCACCAGATAGGGTTTTGGGGAGGTTTTGGCATCGGCGCTGCCCCCTTGGGCGACCGAAAAATCGCCGACCAGATAGGGGTGCATGCCTTGGTTCTTGAGGTTCTGAAGGAACTGGCCGAAGCCGTTCAGATCAACCATGCGCGGCGCCTCTGACAGGCGGCGCAGACGGGGGCGGCCAATTTCGTCAAGGATATCTTGCAAAGGCTCCATCGGCGCTTCGATGAAATCGGCCATGGTCCAGACCCGCACACGCGCCTTGGTATAGGGCGAATTCAACACATCCAAATGCGTGCTCTCCGTCTTTTGCAACTTGGCGGCCAGACGGCGGATAATTGCGAAATCAAGGTTCGAGCGGAACAGCGGCACCGCCCAAGCGCCGGTGATGACCGAAATATGCGCATTCGGGTCTTTGGCCACACGCCAGTTGATGTCTTGAATGTCCATCGGGCCGAACTGAAAGCACTGACGCTCGCCCCGGGTGTTCCAGATCAGATTGGTCAGAAAGGCACTGGCATTGTGATCGCGCAGCACCGGGTTATCCGACAAGGCACCATTCAGCGTGGTTTCCCCGCCCGCGAAATGCACCCGGTCGGGCGCAAAGAGATGCCCATGCACGCGCGCCCCGCTGGCCCGGCTGAGCCAATATTCGAAATCCTCGAAAATCTCGGTAAAGCCTTGAAACACCGAATAGGGCGCGGCGGTGACGCCATTCTCCCAATCCTCGTTTGGAAAACGGCTTTGCATATAAAGCCCGGCGCGGCCCCGGGTGCGCCGCTCCACCGCCTTGGCAAAGATGCGGTCGATCTTGCCGGGGTTCGGCTCGGTCTTTTTCATCGCACCGGCAGGGTCGGTCAGAAAGGCATCATAGAGCCTGTCCGCATGGGGCCAAATCTTGCGTGCCACGAAACAATCCGAGCGGCGCAAAAGCTGGAGGTGATCGTCGTAAAAGATATGCGGCTTGCCCTGAAAATCGAACTTGGACAGGGTCAGCGACCGGCTTTCGATCTTGCTGGAATAGAGCCGTGCAAGGGTCTGGAAATAGCTTTCGTCCGGGATCCAAACATGGCGAAAGAACTTGTCATAGGTGGGCCGGTCGGGGTCTTGCAGGATTGCCGATAGGGTGCGCCGGGTCAGGCACCACCATTGCGAGCCCATATGCGGCACGATCCCGCGCGGCATCCGGCGTTTTAGCCGCAGCAGGCGCTGCACCTCGACCGCGCGGTCGAACAGATAGCGATTGCGCCGCCATGAAAAGGGGAAGCGCAGGGTAAACCGCTCTGCATCCAGCCCGCCCACGGTCCAAGGCACATCTGCCGTGGTGGCGCTTTCGATGAAATCGGTCTGGGGACGGTCCTCAAGATAGTCGATCAACTCCTGCACCGGGCGCAGCGGCAAGCAAGAGCCGGAGGCCAGATAGACATGGCGCACCTTGGGAAAGCGCGAGAGCATCATCTCCGCCGCCCCCTGAGAGGCGGCAACGATCCCCCAAGTGCCCCATTCGCAGCGTCTGCGCGGGCTAAAGCAGACATCCTTGAGATCCGACAGCGCCGCCACGAAGGCATCATGCGCCCGCCGGGGCACCGCCTTGTCGATATGGATCACCACCGGACAGCCCGCTGCCGCCCAATGCCGCGCGACCTGCTCGGCCCGGTCAAAAGCGTTGTGCACCAACATGACGATCCCGACGCTCATGCCCAGTTCCCCTTGGACATGAGGCCGAGAATCTCAAGCTGTCGCCAATTGATGTAGCGTTCCGACCATTTGCACCAAAGCTGCGGATCGTCTTTCAGCTGTTCAGCATAGGCTTTGTATTCGACCGAAGCCGCGTAATGCTCGCTACGCTGCAACTCCTCCCCCGCCTTGACCCCGAAGGTGTCGAGGAATTTGGCGTGCAAGAGGACGCCCGAGGCTTTCTCTCCGCCCCATTCGTCATAGACCTGATTAAGCCCGCGCGGCAGCAGCATATGGGTCGAGCTGACATAGGCATAGCGCCGATCCCATTTGACCAGCGGCACCTTGTTCAGCGCGGGCGCCTTGGCAGGCGCGTCAGGAAAGAACACCCGCGCCCGTGGACCGCCCTGTATCCAGAGATTCCCAAACCGCCGATTGCGCGAAATGGTGTAGTTGCCACTGTCGAACCATGCGGCGATCTCAATCGGGTTTCGTCCCGCCTGATAGGGCTCCTCCTCAAGCCGCCCCTTGGGATACATATCCAGCAGCATCGCCGAAAAGCTCTTGATCGAAGAGGCATCAAGCCAATCGGTCAGCGCCCGCAGGGGGCGCGTGTCACAAAAGGGGTAGACCAAAAACTCATCCGGATCGACCGTCAGCGCCCAATGGCCGTGGGCGTATTTCATCTGCAACCAGTTCAGCCAATCCACCCCAAAGCGCGCGCGTTTGTAGCTGGCCTTGGCGCTCCAGACCGAGACATCGGGTTGCTTGGCCAGATAGTCGAGCGCGCCATCGTCGCTGTCATTATCGACAAAGAAGAAATGCCCGACGCCCATCTCGCGGTAGTATTTCAGGAAATAAGGCAGCCGGATCGCTTCGTTGCGCTGCGTGCAAAACAGCAGAATATCGTCAGCTTTGATCTGCGCGGTCCGGTTCGCCACAGAGGTCAACTCGCGCCGCTTGCGGAAGGCGCGGATGCGCCAGCGCTTGCGTTGCAGCCGCAACCGATATGACTGTATTAAGCCCAAACCGCCCCTTACCTATCGCGTCTGACCGCCCCTCTACCGCGCTATCACGTCGACTTTAACACGGTCTTGAAGTGTTCGGCCCATGTTGGCGCGATAAAAGTCGTCGCAGGGCGCGGGTCTGGCACAGATGCGGCCCATTCTTCGATTGTTCTGATCCATGAATAGGGTTCGCTCAGGGGCGCGTAAACGGCTTTGTCACCCAAGACCTCATGCAAGACCGGTAAATCGTTGCATAAAACACGCGTTCCAAGGCTCAGTGCCTCTGCCGGGGGCAGGCCAAACCCCTCTGCATGGCTGGGGAAAAGCATCCCCGCCGCCCCCTGCACCAAGGCCGCCAATCCTGTGTCGCTAAGGTTCGCCAGCTCTTGCACAGGGCCGTTTTCTGGCAGCCGGTCGAGCCGGTCGAAAACCGCGCTGTTGTTCCACCCCCGCGCCCCGCAGATCAGCAAAAGCGGCGCATCGGGCCCCATCTTTTGCCACAGGTCCAGCAAAAACCCGTGGTTCTTGCGTGGCTCGATCGTGCCGACAACGACGAAATAGGGACGCTCTGGCGGAAGCCCTGCAGGCAGCTCACCAGCATCGGGCGCGGGCAGATCGACGCCAAGATGCGCGACGACGGCAGGCGGAACCCGCCCGCGCATCTGCGCCTCGCTGCGCTGGCGCGTGTCTTGTGAGTTGTAAATCACCAGATCGGCCTGCGCGCTCACCCGGTCGATCTTGGCCCGAAACGGCGCGACAGTGCCGGGGCGTTGGTAGGCGGGATATTCCAGTGGGATCACGTCATGGATGAGAACGGCACGTCGCCCCCGCGCCTGTTTCACGGCGCCCAAAACCCGATCCGTCAGATTGCTGTGCCCGACATTCAGATAGGCAAAACCCGGCGGCAGATGCCGCGCAAGCATCGCGGGCAATCCGGCCGGAACGCAGCGCGCGACCGCCAAACGCCGCAAGTCGCTCTCCGCCCGGCTGAGCGCCACACTGCGCCCCCGCGGCAGGCGCGAAAGCAGATCCGCCCGCCCCCAAGGAACGCGGCCCGCAAGCCGATCCTGAAAGCCCCGCATCCCATCGCGGTCCAGCAGGACATAGCCCAAAGCGGTGCGCGCTACTCCAAAAAGCGGCGCGTCCTCTGTCAAAAGATGTGAGAGATAGGCCAGTTCGACCCGATCCACCCCCGTCGCGCCCCGCCCGACCCGTCGCAAACTGCGCGTCAGGTCCAACAGCCGCGCGGGGGGGGATTGCTTCTGCAAAGGCCTTACTGCGCCGCGCGGTCGACTTGCGAGATGCTTTGCAGATAGGCCGAAAGGTCGTCGCGCAATTCTTCACGGGCAAGGCCGAAGGCCACGGTCGCTTGCAGAAAGCCCGCTTTAGAGCCGCAATCGAACCGCTGACCGCGGAAACGGAAGCCATAGACATCGCGGTCTTGCTCAATCTCTTGCGCGATCGCATCGGTCAATTGAATTTCACCGCCCGAGCCGGATTTCAGCTTGTTCAGGTTCTTTAAAACAGTCGGCGCCAGAATATAGCGCCCGATCACCGCGAGGTTCGATGGTGCTTCGTCAACAGCAGGCTTTTCAACCATGCCATTGACCTTCACACGATCACCGCGTTCTTCGCTGGTATCGAGAATGCCGTAAGAGGATGTGCGGGAAGGCTTCACCTCCATCGCGGCGACCATGCTGCCGCCGGTTTCCTCATAGGCCTCGACCATCTGCTGAAGACAAGGTTTTTCCGCCGCGATCACGTCATCCGGCAGCATAACGGCAAAGGGCTCATTGCCGATCAAACGGCGCGCGCACCAGACTGCATGGCCCAAGCCCAGCGCCTTGTGCTGGCGAATATAGGCGATTGCGCCACTGTCCATATTGGTGCTTTGCAGCGTCTCCAGAAGCTCGGTCTTGCCCTTTTTGCGCAATTCCTGCTCAAGCTGCGGCGCGTGATCGAAGTAATCTTCCAGCGCGCCTTTGCCGCGCGAGGTCACGAAGATGAACTCTTTGATCCCGGCGGCACGCGCCTCATCGATTGCATATTGAACCAAGGGCCGGTCGACGAGGGTCATAATCTCTTTCGGCACCGATTTGGTGGCGGGCAGAAAGCGTGTTCCCATGCCTGCAACGGGGAAAATCGCTTTTGTAACCTTCTTGCGCATTTTAATCCTTACAACTTATTCGAAATATACAGAACGCCACGGTCAATCTACCTGCGTCTTTCTACCGGCGATGATCATCGCCGAAACCGCGCTGTCTGGCAACTCGCTTAACTTCCCTTTGCAGCCTGTCGAGGCGCCGAGTTAAGCGGAAAACCGCGTCATCCCGTGTGGACTTTCCGTATATTCCACCTGTTTGCAGCCAGATAGCGTGAGCCGGATCAAAGGCAACGCGATGATAAAGCGCCGTCGGCGAAAGATTGATGAGGGTCACGATCTCTCCGGATAGCGCCCGTTTTGCAGCCTTTGCCCGGTCTCGTGCCAGATTAATAGGCCGGGTGAACATGGCCACGCTGCGCCGGGCGCGGGCGGGAAAGGGACGGAAAGTGCGGTTAGCTTTCTCAGGCAGGGTGACGCTGGCGATGGGGCGCTTCCCCCCTTCGGCGTGTCCGTCATCCAACCGCCGCAGGAGCCTTAAAACATCACGCGGCTCCAACCCGCCGCTTACCAGATGGCGCAGCAGACGGTGGCGCTCTTGGGCGCGCAGATGCGCCCAATGGGCGGCACGGTCCTGCGCAGGCAGATGCTTGCGATGAAACACGGCCCAGCTCGCCCCGATATCGAAAAGATCGCGCGGCACGCGGTTGGCGCTTCGTATGGCGTTGGCGGCGAAACCGTGGTGGACCTCGGCCAGTGGCACGATTGCTGTGGCATGGCCCGCTCGCGCCAGCCGCATATTCAGATCGGTCTCATCAAGATAGTAGTGAAAGGCTGGGTCAAAGCCGGCCATTTCCACCAAGACATCGCGCCGAAAGGCCATATTAGTGCCTTCGGTCTTGATTGCCCCCCCGGGCGGAGGGTGCAGGATGCTCGGAGTTTCAGGGTCGACATCGAGCGTTTCCGGCTCTCCGAGACCATTCAATTGGCGCGCACGATATTGAAACGAGATGCCGTTTCGCCCCCGAACGAAGCCGGTCATCGCCGCGACCTCGGGCTGTTGCGCAGGCTCCAGTAGGTGGCGCAGCCATTGCGGCTCCGGCACCGCGTCATCGTCGATAAAGGCCACGACCTCCCCCGCAGCCTCGGCAATCCCAAGGTTGCGCGCGGCAGAGATGTTCGGCTTGTCGAAAGGGGCCAGTTTCAACGCCCCGGCGAAATGCATGGCGCGGGCCACGGCAATCCCGGCGGAATCGGCCACGATGATGACTTCGAAAGGGGTATATTGAAGCTGTTCCACCCCCGTCAGGCAGCGCCGCAATGCTTCGGGCCGATTCCGGCTGACGATCACGATGCTGACAGGCACGCCGCTTTCGAGCGTTGCACTGACGGGGGTGGCCCTCATTCCAGACCCATTTTCGCCATCATAGCTTCGAGCTTTGGCACGTCTTCAGGGTTGTTCAATTCCCAGAACTCGCGCCCCTTGGCCTCGACCTCCGCACAGAGCACGGCGCGGCCATTTTCAAGGAAACGCAATTGCTCCAACCCTTCCAACTGCTCCAAGGGGCCGACAGGCCAGCTTGGGTATTGCGCCAGCGCATCGGGACGGTAGGCATAGACGCCGACGTGGTGGAAGACCGGGGTCTCATCCGTCTCTGCATAGGGCTTTCCGGTATAGGGAACGACCTCTTTCGAGAAGTAGAGCGCTTGATTATCGGCGCCGAAAACCGCCGTGGTGCCGCCCACGCGGCCCGCTTTGCGGTCGGCCAGAAGACTGTTCAGCGTGGCACCGTCGCAGCGCAGAACCGGGGTGGCGATCTCAGCCTCGGGGGTGTCTTTCAACCCCTGCACCAGCCCTTCGACGAACCAATGCGGCGTGAGAGGCGCGTCACCTTGCAGGTTCACCACGATGTCATAGCCCCCACCCAATGCGGCATAGGCCTCAGCACAGCGTTCGGTGCCGTTGGCGCAGCTTTCCGAGGTCATCACGACCTCGGCGCCGAAGCCTTCGGCGGCCTCCCGAATGCGGTCGTCGTCGGTGGCCACCACCACGCGGTCGACGCCCGACACCGCGCTGGCGGCCCGCCAACTGCGTTCGATCAGGGTCTGTTTCTGGCCCGACGCCCCGGTGAGGGCCACCAGCGGCTTGCCGGGATAGCGGGTGGAGGCATAGCGGGCGGGGATGACGATCAGGACAGACATCAGCCCGCCTTCAACTCAACGCCCGGGGCATGGGCGATGAAGAAAGGGTTCGCGAAATCTTCTTTGCCGTAGGTCAGGGGCGAGAGGTCGTCAAAGCGCACCACCGCGCCGCCTGCCCCGTTCAGCACCGCATGGCCCGCGGCAGTGTCCCACTCCATCGTGCGGCCCAAACGCGGGTAGAGATCGGCCTCTCCGGTCGCGACGAGACAGAATTTCAGCGACGACCCCGCCGAGGTCATGTCTCGCACAGCGTATTTGCCGATGTAATCATCGGTCGCCTGATCGCGGTGGGATTTGGAGGCGACGACCATCAGGGCCGCATTGTCGGGGTTAGAGACCGAAATCGCTTTGGTTTCACCCACCTGCCCCTTGTCGAATGCGCCGGACTCTTCGACCGACTGGCCGTCGGCTTGGGTAAAGAACATCCGGGCTTTGGCGGGGGCATAGACCACGCCGCGCGTCGGCACGCCGCCCTCGACCAGCGCGATGTTCACCGTGAAATCCCCGCGGCGGTGGACGAACTCTTTGGTGCCATCCAGCGGGTCGACGATGAGAAAGGTATCGCCCTTGGCGGTATGGGTCGCAGCCTGCTCTTCGGTCACCAACATCACATCGGGGAAAGCGGCGCGGAGCCCGTCGGAAATGATCCCGTCGGCGGCTTCGTCGGCGGCGGTGACGGGGCTGTCGTCGGATTTCGATTTCACCTCGAAATCGTCCTGACCGTAGATCTCCATGATCTTGTCCCCGGCTTCCAATGCCAGCCGCCGCATTTCCGCGACCAGTTTCTCGTAATCCATTTTGCCTCCGGCCCTGCGGGCTGTCGTTGCTTCAATTTACTGTTTCCCTTATGCTGCGGAGCTAACGGAACAGCAAGAATTCCGTGCCACGCTAGGGCTTCGTCAAGGACGCGCGCATGTTCCAGTCTTCCAGAAAGCCGAAATCCGGCATCGGTTCTGCCCTCGCCATCGCGGAACTGGTCTACCATTCCGTGGTGCGCAACGTACGCAAACAGCACAACAATGCCTTCATCGCCATCGCGATGAACATGCTGCAAACGGTGATGTTCGTACTGGCCTTCTATGTGATGTTTTCGATCCTCGGGATGCGCGGCTCTGCCGTGCGCGGAGACTTCCTCATCTATCTGATGTCGGGGATTTTCCTCTACCTCACCCATGTGAAGGCTCTGGGCGCGGTCGCGGGGTCTGAGGGACCGGCAAGCCCGATGATGCAGCACGCCCCGATGAACACGATCATCGCCATCGCATCGGCGGCGGTGGGCTCGCTCTATATCCAAGTGCTGTCGCTCTTCGTGATCCTGTTCATCTATCATGTGGCGGTCACCCCGATCACCATAGACCAGCCCTTTGCCGCATTCGGGATGATGCTGACCGCGTGGTTTACCGGCTGCGCGCTCGGGCTGGTAATGCTCGCGATCAAACCGTGGTTTCCGTCCTTCGTGACGATTTTCTCAACCGTCTATCAACGCGCCAATATGATCGCCTCGGGGAAGATGTTCCTCGCCAACTCCCTGCCCGGCTATATGCTGGCGATGTTTGACTGGAACCCGCTGTTTCACAGCATCGACCAAGCGCGCGGCTTTGCCTTCATCAATTACAACCCGCGCTACACCAGTTGGGAATATCCGCTTTGGGTGGGTCTGGTGCTTTTGATGATTGGGCTGATGGGCGAATTCTATACCCGCCGCCATGCGTCGATCAGTTGGAACGCCCGGCGATGAGACTTCTGGCACTCTTCCTCTGCCTTTGGGCATTGCCTGTCTGGGCGACGCAGGATGCATGGCCCGCCCTGCATGACGTCAGCGGTGTCGCGGCGGATGACGTATTGAACATTCGCGAAGCCCCGAGTGCCAGCGCCCCGATCATCGGTAGCTTCGAGCCTGACGCCCAGAACATCGAAGTGATCCGCCCCGATGACCATCACGGCTGGGGCTTGGTCAACACGGGCGAAGGGAGCGGCTGGGTCTCTCTGCGTTTCCTCACCCGGCAAGCGGGCCAATGGGCCGGTGCGATGCCACCCGTGGCCCATTGCGGCGGGACGGAGCCGTTTTGGTCTTTTGAGGTGACTGGCGAGACGTTGAGCTACGATGCCATGGTGGGCGGCGCACGCGATTACCGCATCACGCAGTCTGGCCCGGCGCAGGGGCGGCGCGACAGTTTTCACATGATCGCCGAGGGGCCGCAGGGCGCGGCCATCGCTACGCTTGCGGCGCGTGCCTGTAGCGATGGCATGTCGGATCGCGCCTATGGGCTGACGGTCGACTTCCTTTTGCAGGGAAATGATGGCTGGCAACATCAGACAGGGTGTTGTTCGCTTAGCCACTGAAGCGACGGACTTTTTGAAAAAGTCCGTCTCCGTTTTCTTTTAAAGAAAACGTCACTCCACCACGCGCAGCGTCAAGTTGATCCGCCCGCCTTTGGGCAGCAATGTCGAGGTGCCGGGTTTGATCCGGTCCACGCCGTGATAGGTCAGCCGCGCATCTCCGCCCATCACCACCACATCGCCCGATTGCAGCCAGATCGATTCCGTCTTGCCCCCTCGGGTTAGGTTGCCGATCCGAAACAGGCCATCATCCCCCAGAGAGACTGAGACCACAGGCCACTGAAAATCCGCCTCGTCCCGGTCCTGATGCAGCCCCATGCGCGCATCGGCATCGTAGTAGTTGATCAGGCAGCATTCAGGGCGGCGCTCCAACCCGGTCAACTGATCCCAAATCGCCATAATCGGCACCGGGATCTCGGGCCAAGGCTCACCGTCGGGATGTTCGGTGACGTAACGATACCCGCGTCGATCCGAGAACCAGCCATAGCGCCCTGCCGCGCTCATCCGGACCGACATACGCCCGCCGCGCGGCACTTCGGGGCGAAAGAACGGCGCCTGACGCACCACGCCGCGCACCGCCTCCAGCACCTCCTGCTGGGCCGCTCTGCCCAGAAATTCCTTGTGAATATCAAAGCCCCGGAGGCGCAAAGCAGTCATTTCTCGTTCTTCCTCACTCGTTTAGCAAAAACATCACGGAATCGCGACCATCCAGACCAGCCAATGGTTGCAGGGTGCAAATACCCTCCCTATATACGCTCCGAACCGTCGAAGGCACGTGGTCTTCGATGTCAACAGATCGGGGCAGGATGCCAAAACGGGTCCGCGCCTCGTGTCATCGCCTTAGATTCAAAGAGGGATCGAAACATGTCCAAAGTAATCGGTATTGACCTTGGCACCACCAACAGCTGTATCGCCATCATGGATGGCAGCCAGCCGCGTGTGATCGAAAACGCCGAAGGCGCGCGCACCACGCCGTCGATCGTCGCCTTCACCGACGACGAACGCCTTGTCGGCCAGCCGGCGAAACGCCAGGCGGTCACCAACCCCGAAAACACAGTCTTTGGCGTTAAGCGCCTGATCGGCCGCCGCAACGACGATGCGGACCTGGCCAAAGACAAAAAGAACATGCCGTTCAACGTCATCGACGGCGGCAACGGCGACGCATGGGTCGAAGCCAAGGGTGAGAAATACTCCCCAAGCCAAATCTCGGCCTTCATCCTCGGCAAGATGAAAGAAACCGCAGAAAGCTATCTGGGCGAGGAAGTCTCTCAGGCGGTTATCACCGTGCCTGCCTACTTCAACGACGCCCAGCGTCAGGCCACCAAAGATGCCGGCAAGATCGCCGGTCTCGAAGTGCTGCGCATCATCAACGAGCCGACAGCCGCCGCGCTGGCCTACGGCCTCGACAAAGAGAACACGCAAACCATCGCGGTCTATGACCTTGGCGGCGGTACATTCGACGTGACCATTCTTGAGATCGACGACGGCCTGTTCGAAGTGAAATCCACCAACGGCGACACCTTCCTTGGCGGTGAAGACTTTGACATGCGCATCGTGAACTACCTTGCGGAAGAGTTCAAAAAGGCCAACGGCGTTGACCTGACGCAAGACAAGATGGCGTTGCAGCGTCTGAAGGAAGCTGCTGAGAAGGCGAAAATCGAACTGTCCTCCTCCAGCCAGACCGAGATCAACCAGCCCTTCATCTCGATGGGCAAGGATGGCTCGCCGCTGCACATGGTTATGAAGCTGACCCGCGCCAAGCTGGAAAGCCTCGTCGGTGACCTGATCAAAGCTTCGATGAAGCCCTGCGCCGCCGCGCTGAAGGATGCCGGCCTGTCCGCGTCCGACATCGACGAAGTCGTGCTCGTGGGTGGTATGACCCGTATGCCGAAGGTGGCCGAAGAGGTCTCCAAATTCTTCGGCAAGGAGCCGCACAAGGGTGTGAACCCGGACGAAGTCGTGGCTCTTGGTGCCGCCATTCAGGCCGGTGTTCTGCAAGGCGACGTGAAGGACGTGGTTCTGCTCGACGTGACTCCGCTGTCGCTCGGGATCGAGACGCTCGGTGGTGTCTTCACCCGTCTGATCGACCGCAACACCACGATTCCGACGAAGAAGTCTCAGGTCTTCTCGACCGCCGAAGACAACCAGAACGCCGTGACCATCCGGGTCTTCCAAGGTGAGCGTGAGATGGCTGCCGACAACAAGATGCTCGGTGCCTTCAACCTTGAGAACATCCCGCCTGCGCCCCGCGGCATGCCGCAGATCGAAGTGACCTTCGACATTGACGCCAACGGCATCGTGTCGGTCGGCGCGCTCGACAAAGGCACCGGCAAGGAGCAGAAGATCACGATCCAAGCTTCGGGCGGTCTGTCGGATGCGGACATCGAACAGATGGTCAAAGACGCGGAAGAGAATGCCGAGGCGGACAAGTCCCGTCGCGAGCTGATCGAAGCGAAGAACCAGGCGGAATCGCTGATCCACTCGACCGAGAAGTCGCTGGAAGAGCATTCCGACAAGGTCGACCCGACCACCGTCGAAGCGATCGAACTGGCCATTGCCGCGCTGAAAGACGAGCTGGAAACAGACAACGCCGACAAGATCAAGAACGGCATCCAGAACGTCACCGAATCCGCCATGAAACTGGGCGAAGCCATCTATAAGGCCGCTCAGGAAGAGGGCGGCAGTGAGGACACGGCGCAGCCTTCGGATGCTCAGCAAGGCCAAGGTGGCGATGACGACATCCTTGATGCCGAGTTCGAAGATCTGGACGACGACAAGCGCGCGTAAGCGTGTGAAACGGAACCTGTGAAAGGGCCGGTCCGTCAGACGGGCCGGCCTATCACGTTCTAGCGCAGGAGCATGATAACCCATGGCAAAACGTGACTACTACGAGGTGCTTGGCGTTGCCAAAGGGGCCTCTGCCGACGAGATCAAGAAAGCCTATCGCCGCAAGGTGAAGGACCTCCACCCCGACCGCAACAAAGACAACCCCCAAGCCGAAGCCCAGTTCAAAGAAGTGGGCGAGGCTTATGACGTGCTCAAAGACGGTGACAAGAAAGCCGCCTATGATCGCTATGGCCACGCCGCTTTCGAAGGTGGCATGGGCGGCGGGCGTCCCGGCGGCGGTATGGGCGGCGGTCAGGGCGATTTCTCTTCGGCCTTTTCCGACGTCTTCGACGATCTTTTCGGTGACTTCATGGGCCAACGTGGCGGTGGCGGCGGGCGCCGTGCCGCACGCGGCGCCGATTTGCGCTATAACCTGCGCATCTCGCTCGAAGATGCCTTTTCGGGTATGCAAAAGTCGATCACCGTCCCGGCCTCCGTCCAATGTGACGCCTGTGACGGCAGCGGTGCCGAAGGCGGCGCGGAACCTTCGACCTGCCCCACCTGTTCGGGCATGGGCAAGGTGCGTGCGCAGCAAGGTTTCTTTACCGTCGAGCGGACCTGCCCGACCTGTTCCGGCATGGGGCAGATCGTCAAGAATCCTTGCAAGAAATGCCGCGGCGCGGGCCGGGTTGAGAAAGAGCGCACGCTCTCGGTCAACATCCCCGCCGGCGTCGAAACCGGCACCCGCATCCGTCTCGCTGGCGAAGGCGAAGCGGGCATGCGTGGCGGGCCCTCGGGTGATCTCTACATCTTTATAGAGGTGGCCGATCACGAATTGTTCGAACGCGACGGGCCGAACCTCTTCTGCCGTGTTCCGGTGTCGATGAGCACTGCCGCTCTGGGTGGCAATATCGAAGTGCCCACCATCGACGGTGGCCGTGGCCGCGTGCAGATCCCCGCGGGCAGCCAATCGGGTCGCCAGATGCGTCTGCGCGGCAAGGGCATGCCGCCACTGCGTGGCGGTGGCGTGGGTGACATGATCATCGAACTGGCGGTCGAAACCCCGGTGAACCTGACCAACCGGCAGAAAGAACTGCTGCGGGAGTTCGAGGGCGAGGCCCAGAACAACAACCCCGAAAGCAGCAACTTCTTCTCTTCCGTCAAATCCTTCTGGGATTCGATGAAGGGTTAATCATTGGGGGGAGCCGTGGATGCGGCTCCCCTTTTTCGGCAGCGTGGTGAACGAAGTTTTAACCGTCCGTTAACCGAATAATAACCACTTTGGCGCGACACTCCGGGCATGACCCGTGCCCCGAGAACCTTGGCTGATCAGCCCCTCCCCTATCTGCTGGACGAAGCGCAAGCGCCGCCGTCCAATACGGGCAAGCAACCCTCCTATATCGCGGATCACCGCCAGCGCCTGCGCAGCCGTTTCATCGACGGGGGCGCGGCGGCTATGCCGGATTACGAGATGTTGGAGCTTGTCCTCTTCCGCGCCATCCCGCGCCGGGACGTAAAACCGCTGGCGCGCGAACTGCTCGACCGGTTCGGCGATTTCAACCGCGTCATTACCGCCCCCGCCGCCCGACTGCGCGATGTCAAAGGGGTCGGTGAAGCGGTGATTGTCGAACTCAAGATCATTGAAGCCGCAGCACAGCGGCTGGCCCGAGCGAAGGTGCTGCAACGGCATATCGTCTCCTCTTGGGACGCGCTGCTGGACTATTGCCACACCACCATGGCCCATCTGGAGATGGAGCAGTTTCGCGTCCTCTACCTCGACCGGAAAAACATCCTCATCGCCGATGAGGAACAGGCGAAGGGCACGGTGGACCATGTGCCAGTCTACCCGCGCGAGGTTGCCAAACGTGCGCTAGAGTTGAACGCCAGCGCGATCATCCTCGTGCATAATCACCCCTCGGGCGACCCCAGCCCGTCACGGTCCGACATTGACATGACCCGACAGGTCGCCGCCGCCTGTGACGCCTTGGGGCTGACCCTGCATGACCACCTGATCATCGGAAAATCGCGCGAGCTCAGCTTTCGCAGTGAGGGGCATCTATAGTGGGGTGCGGTTAGCGCACCCAAACCTCGACTCGCCGGTTTGCTTGACGGCCCCATTCGCTGTCGTCACAGGCAATCGGCATCGCCTCCCCAAAGGCATCGACCCGCAGATCAATGCGCGACAGATTGGCGGTGACCGCAGCCGCGCTGACCGCGCGCTGCACCGCTTCGGCCCGGCGCAAGGCGATTTCGCGGTTGGCCCGCGCGGCCCCCTCGCCATCGCTGAAGCCCACGAACATCAATCGCCGCGCATCATACTGCCCCTGTTCCAAGGCCCGCGCCAATTGCTGCACGTTGGACCGCGACTGCGCATCAAGCCGGATCGACCCCGCCTCGAAGCGGAAAGAGGTGGTGAGCCGCGCCATCGGCACCAGCGTCGCCGTCATGCGATGCAACTCCTCTAGCGGGGTTTCGACCCCCGCCGTGATGATTGCATTGGCAAAGCGGTTGCCCTGTTCCTCAACCGGGATTTCCTCGGGCGTTTGATCTACGAAACCGGCCCGGCGGATCACGATCTGGGCCGAAGGGCCGCGGGTGAAGGCCAGAAACTCGCGCGTGATCAACGGCAAGCGCCGGGCGGGGAAATAGAGGAACATCGGCGCGGTCAGCGGGTAGTCTTCGGTTTTGATCGTGCGCCGTGCGGCATCCAGCGCAAAACCGCAGTTGCCGCCAAGGGTCAGCACCTCGGTCTCACCCTGTTCGGCATAGCTGGTGATGCCAAGGGCAAAAACATCCCGCGCGACCGCTTCAGCCAGCGCATCGGGCATGGCATGGCGGGTGACATCGGCGCTCAGTTCCAGCCCGGCGGGGGTGAGCACCTGATCCACGATGGCTTGGCTCAACCCGCTCTCGGCGGTGGGCAGATGCAACTCAATCGGTGCGTCCGGCCCGCCGAGGCGCTGCCAATTCTTGATCTCGCCCGAGAACACCCGCGCCAAGGTCAGCGGCGAGATTTGTTTCACCGGGTTGGACGGGGCGACCACGGGCACCACCGCATCGAGCGCCAGAACCCGGCTGCGATTGGCACCGGTCAGATCACCCAAGCCTGCCTCACGGGCATTGATCCGCTCTTCGCGGCGCACCTCGCGCAGGGCCATGACGACGTCGGCCTCATCCGCCAGCAGATCAGCAAAGCCTTCGTTGGTATTGCTCGCCCGGAAGTCGAACCGCGCGGCAAGCTTGCCGTCATCCTCACGCGAGAGCAGCAGCGCGAAGCGCCCGCTGTCCCCCTCTTCGCGGCTAACGGTATTGCCTTGGCGCGCGGCGAATGCTTCGATCAGCGCGGGCATCAGCACCGCCCCCATGGTGGCGGAGCCCGAGAAGCGCACCTCGGCCACGAAATCCGCAAGGTTGGGGCAGCCCGGACCGGCGCAAGAGACGCCGCTGCTGTCGACGGTCAACTCGCCATAGTCCGTCTCGACGCGGTAGAATTCGCCGTCGAACCCCAGCAGGGTGCCGCTGAGTTCGACGCTGCCATCGCGTGAGGTCAGCGCGATGTCCTGCGCCGCGGTTGCGCCCGCCGTAAAAAGCAAAAGTGCGGCGCTGATCGCCGCACGTTTCAACCCGTTCATCTAGACCTACCCGGTTGCGTCAGTTCTGCGCGACTTTCAGGTCTTGGAGCAAATTATTCAACACCAGAAAGTTGCCGACCGCGTCACAGTCCGGCACGGCGAGGGTCAGGTTCTGGGTCTTCACCGGATCATCGCCGCGCAGTTCCAGCGCCTGTGCTTCGATCTCAAGCCCGCAGTTCGCCTCGCTCACCTCAGCCTCCACGCTGAGCGCAACATCGCCCTCCTGCGCCGTTTTGGCGACCGGGAAGCTATAGACTTCGGCCATCAGCGGCTCAGAAGCCTCAATGTCGCCATTGCGGGTCATGAAGCCCCCTTCGCCCAGCACCGCGGCGGTCATATCGCGCGGCGCACCGGACCAGACATGGCCCGCCTCGCCGTAATCCGCGCCGAACTCGCGGGCGTGAAGCTCAAACCCCGCCGTGCCTTTCCATTGCAGCACGACGCGGTTGAAGTCAGAGAGTTCAGTGACCGAAGTCTGCGCCACCGCGCCATCACCGTTGCCGAAGGCGAGGATGAAAACAGCCTCTTCCGCCAAGGCCGGGACAGTGACGGACAACTGCCCTTGGTCATCGGTCACTTCGGTAAAGATCATCCCATTATGGTGCACGGTCAGCCGCTCATTCGGCAGACAGGCGGCATCGAGGGTGAGTTTCACCATTGCAGCGGCGACGGCATCCGCTTCGGCAATGATATCGCAGGTCGCGGGGATCGCGGCGCCGTGGCTTTCCGGGGCGGGCGGCAGGCTTTGGGGCGCTGCGGCCTTGACCACGCGGTCATCCAGTTTTGGCAGCGCGATGGGACTGTCGAGCGCGGCAGAGGTCAGGGTGATGCCTTCAACCTCAAGCAATGCGCCATTGTCGGCCATCGGGCGCTGTGTTTCAGCCGCGCCATAGCGCTGCTGCGCGGTGTCGGAGCTTTGCATGACATAGCCAATGCCCACCGCACAAGCCAGAGTGCCGACAGCTGTCAGAATTTCTTTCGTGCGCCACATGACAAGTCTCCTTTAACGGATTCGTTAGAGACTTTATGGGCGCGGATCAGGGCCGGGGTATGGCCCTGAAACGCCAAGTTATGGGCGAAAAGGTGACGCCGCTCAGGTGATCTGACCGTGGCAGTGTTTGAACTTCTTGCCAGAACCGCAGGGGCAGGGATCGTTCCGGCCCGGGTTGCCCCATGTGGACGGATCGTTCTCGTCAAAGCCGGGGGCTGCGGCCTCGGCCTGCTCAGAGGCCTCATCCGCCGCCTCGCTCGCCGCAGCCTGCATCGCGGCCTGACGGGCGGCCATTTCCTGCATCATCTCGCGGCGCTGCTCTTCGCTCATCGGTTGGATCTGGCCCAGCTTTTGGGTCACGTCCTGCCGCAGACTGTCGAGCATTGTCTCGAACAATTGGAAGGCTTCGTTCTTATACTCGTTCAGCGGGTCGCGCTGCGCGTAGCTGCGGAAGCCTACGACCGAACGCAGATGTTCGAGCGTCAGCAGGTGGTCGCGCCATTTGGTGTCGATGGCCTGCAACAACAACTGTTTCTCGATGTTGCGCATGTTCTCTTCGCCAAAGGCCTCGGCCTTTTTGGCCATCAGCTCATCCGTGGCTTGCATCAGACGTTCGCGGATCACCTCGTCATCCACGCCGTCCTCTTCGCACCATGCAATGATCGGCACGTCGACGTTCAACTGTTCGATCACCGCGGCATAGAAACCTTGGGTGTCCCACTGATCGGCATAAGTCTTGGGCGGCATATAGGTGTCGATCAGATCGTCGATCACCTGCTCGCGCATGTCGGTAACGATCTCATTGAGGTTGTCCGCCTCCATGATCTCGCGGCGCTGGCCAAAGATCACCTTGCGCTGCTCGTTCATCACGTCGTCGAACTTCAACAGCTGCTTGCGGATGTCGAAGTTGCGGCCCTCAACCTTGGCCTGCGCACGCTCCAGCGATTTGTTGACCCATGGGTGCACGATGGCTTCACCATCTTTCAGACCCAGTGTCGTCAGCACTTTTTCAAGCCGTTCCGAGCCGAAGATGCGCATCAGGTCATCTTCGAGCGACAGGAAGAAGGAGGTCCGGCCCGGATCACCCTGACGGCCAGAACGGCCGCGCAACTGGTTGTCGATGCGGCGGCTCTCGTGACGCTCGGAAGCCAGAACGTAGAGGCCACCGGCCTCCAGCACCTTCTGCTTCTCTTCGGCGTGCTGCGCTTCGATCTGGGCGCGAATATTGGCCGGATCGGCTTCGGGGTCGGCATCTAGCGCGTCGAGCACTTTCAACTCGACGTTGCCGCCCAGCTGAATATCGGTGCCGCGGCCCGCCATGTTGGTGGCGATGGTCACCGCGCCCAGCTTGCCCGCTTCGGCGATGATCTGCGCCTCTTGCTCGTGCTGGCGGGCGTTAAGCACGTTGTGCTCGATTCCGGCGGCGGTCAGCATGGCGCTGAGCTGTTCGGACTTTTCGATCGAGGTGGTGCCGACAAGGCAGGGCTGCCCCTTGGCATGGGCCTCTTTGACCCGTTCGATCATCGCCTCGTATTTCTCACGCGCGGTGCGGTAGACGGCGTCGTCTTCGTCCACACGGGCGATTGGCACATTGGTCGGCACTTCGACCACGCCGAGGCCGTAGATCTCGGCAAATTCTTCGGCTTCGGTCAGGGCCGTGCCGGTCATGCCGCCCAGTTTGTCGTATAGGCGGAAGTAGTTCTGGAAAGTGACGCTTGCGAGGGTCACGTTCTCGGGCTGGATGTCGACGCCTTCCTTGGCTTCGATCGCTTGGTGCAGACCGTCCGACAGGCGGCGGCCCGGCATCATGCGGCCGGTGAATTCGTCGATCAACGTCACCGCGCCATCGCGCACGATGTAGTCCTTGTCGCGCTGGAACAGCTTGTGCGCCCGCAGACCTTGGTTGACGTGGTGCACGATGGTCGTGCTTTCGGGATCGTAAAGGGTCATCCCCTCTTCGATCAATTCCCGCGCGCGCAACTGCTCTTCGAGGAACTCATTGCCCTCGTCGGTGAAGGTGACGTTGCGGGTCTTCTCGTCCAGCTCGTAATGCTCATCGGTGAGCGAGGGGATCAGCGCGTCGATGATCTGATACATCTCGGAACGGTCCTGCGAGGGGCCGGAGATGATCAGGGGCGTCCGCGCTTCGTCGATCAGAATGCTGTCAACTTCGTCCACGATGGCATAATTGTGCCCGCGTTGCAGCATGTCCGACAGGTTCGACTTCATATTGTCGCGCAGGTAGTCGAAGCCCAACTCGTTGTTGGTGGCATAGGTGATGTCGCAGGCGTAGGCCGCGCGTTTCTGGTCCTCGGGCATGCCGGAATAGGCGACACCCGTGGTCAGGCCCAATGCGCCGAAAACCTTGCCCATCCATTCGGCGTCTCGTTTGGCGAGGTATTCGTTCACCGTCACCACATGCACGCCTTTATGCGTGAGCCCGTTAAGATAGGCCGCGAAGGTCGCGGTCAGGGTTTTGCCCTCACCGGTCTTTTGCTCGGCGATATTGCCCTGATGCAGGAAAATCCCGCCTAAAAGCTGGGTGTCGAAGGCGCGCAGGCCAAGGGTGCGGCGGGCCGCTTCGCGGCAGTTGGCAAAGGCTTCGGGCAGCAGGTCGTCAAGACTTTCGCCCGCATCGGCCCGTTTGGCCAACTCCTCGGTGCGCGTCCTGATCTCTTCGTCGCTCAGCTTTTCGAACTCAGGCTCCAGCGCGTTGATCCGAGCCACAAGCGGCCGGGTCGCCTTGATCTTCCGGTCGTTTGGCGTGCCAAAGACCTTTTTGGCGATTGTTCCGATACCCAGCATGTAATCTCCCGCCGAAGTTATGATGTGTTGCGCCGATCTGGTTGCCGAGCGCCATGGCAGCCCATAGATAGTGGATGAGCCCGCGCCTCTCAGCGCCATAAGGCGATGTAAGGGGCGTGCCATACACTGTCAATGTAGCAGCCCTGCTACGAAGGAAGCGATTGGACCCAACCATGCAAAAACCCCTCACATTTCTGTCGTCTTTGGCGCTTGCCGCCGCTGTGGCGCTGCCTGTGGCCGCCCAGGACGAACCGGGTCTCGACACGGTTGTTGCCACCGTCAACGACACTGAAATCACGCTCGGGCATATGATCGTCGCCCGCGCGAGCCTGCCCCAGCAGTACCAACAACTGCCCGAGGACGTGCTGTTCAAAGGTCTTCTGGACCAGCTTGTGCAACAGACGGCCCTCGCCGACAGCTTTACCGGCGAACTGCCGCCGCGCGTGACCCTGTCGCTCGAGAATGAGACCCGCTCGCTCACCGCTGGTGAGGCGATCGAAGGCGTCATGGCCAAGCCGGTCAGCGACGAAGAACTGCAAGCGGCCTATGACGCGCAATACAGCGATGCAGAACCTGAGCCCGAGTTCAACGCCTCGCATATCCTTGTCGAAACCAAGGAAGAAGCCGACGCGATCAAAACAGAACTCGACGGCGGCGCGGACTTTGCCGAGCTTGCCAAAGAGAAATCGACCGGTCCCTCCGGCCCCGGTGGCGGCTCCTTGGGGTGGTTCGGCCCCGGCATGATGGTGCCTGCCTTTGAAGAGGCCGTCGCGGGCATGGAAGCCGGCAGCGTGTCCGAGCCGGTGGAAACCCAGTTTGGCTGGCATGTCATCAAACTGAACGAGACACGCACCGCCGAAGCGCCCGCACTGGAAGGCGTGCGTGAAGAGCTGGAAACCCAAATCCGCCAGACCAAGGTGCAAGAAGCCATCGAAAGCCTGACCGAGGCTGCCGAGGTTGACCGCAGCGCGGCCGAAGGCATCGACCCTTCCGTTCTCAACAACATCGAATGGCTGAACTAACTCATGGCTAAATCCCTGGCTGTCTCGCCGCTCGCCCCGGCCCGTTTTCCCGAACTGCCGGTTATCGACGGCGTGACTTTCGCCACCATCGCCGCGGGCGTGCGCTATCAAGGGCGCACCGATGTGATGTTGGCGAAACTGGCGCCGGGCAGCGCCGTGGCGGGGGCGTTCACACGTTCCGCCACCCGCGCGGCCCCGGTGCTGGATTGCCAGGCAAAAATCGGCGGCGCCTCGGACGAAGGCGCCGCCATTGTCGTGAACTCGGGCAACGCCAATGCCTTTACCGGGCGGGGCGGCACCGACGCGGTCGAAGCGATCACCGCCGCCGCGGCCGAGGCCTGCGGCGTGCCGCAAGCGCGGGTCCTCACCTCCTCCACCGGTGTCATCGGCGAACCCCTGCCGTATGAACGCATCACCGCTGTGCTGGGTGATCTCCATGCCCAGCTTGACCCCGCGGGCATCGAAGACGCGGCGCGTGCCATCATGACGACGGACACTTTCCCCAAAGGGGCCAGCGCCACGGTTGAGATCGATGGCAAAACAGTCTCTATCGCGGGGATCGCCAAAGGATCGGGCATGATCGCGCCCGATATGGCCACCATGCTGGTCTATATCTTTACCGATGCGGTGCTGGCGACGGACGAGCTGCAACAGCGCCTTTCGACCCATACCGAAACAACGTTCAACTGCATCACTGTCGACAGTGATACCTCCACCTCCGACGCGCTGATCATAGCCGCAACAGGCGCCTCCGGTGTCGACGTATCGGGCAATGACGCCTTTGATGCGGCGCTGCGGGACGTGATGATGGACCTCGCACATCAGGTCGTCAAAGACGGCGAAGGCGCGCAGAAATTCGTCGAAGTGGCCGTAACCGGTGCCTCCAACGATGACGAGGCCAAGATCCACGCCATGGCCATCGCCAACTCCCCCCTGATCAAAACCGCAATCGCGGGCGAAGACCCCAACTGGGGCCGCGTCGTCATGGCCATCGGGAAATCCGGGGCAGCGGCGGACCGTGATCGTCTGTCGATCCGTTTCGGCGATATCGAAGTCGCGCGCGACGGATGGCGCAGCCCAGACTACTCCGAAGAGGATGCCGCCGCGCATATGAAGGGTCAGAACATCACCATCGGCGTCGATCTGGGCCTTGGCGAGGGGCAGTGCACGGTTTGGACCTGTGACCTGACCCACGGCTATATCGACATCAACGCCGATTACCGGTCCTGACCAGATGAAGACAGTACTGGTTTCCGCCGCGGCCTTGATCGACATTGATGGCCGCGTGCTTTTGACCCAACGCCCCGAAGGCAAGCCGATGGCGGGCCTTTGGGAGTTTCCGGGCGGCAAGATCGAACCCGGAGAGACGCCAGAGGCGGCGCTGATCCGCGAGTTGCATGAGGAACTGGGGATCGAGACATGGGAATCCTGTCTTGCCCCGCTGACCTTTGCCAGCCACAGCTACAGTGATTTCCACCTTCTGATGCCGCTGTTTGCCTGCCGCAAATGGGGCGGCACACCGGTTTCGCGCGAGGGGCAGACCCTGAAATGGGTGCGCCCGAACGAAATGCGCGCCTATCCGATGCCCGAGGCAGACGTGCCACTCATATCAATATTGCGTGATTGGCTCTAGCGTAGAGTGGCAGAATTGCACTAGTGATCGCCAATCGCTCAGCATGTTGCGGATTTTTTAACCGAATGCGCACCATCCTGAGGCAGAGTTGTAACATCTGTATGAAAGGGTGCCGACATGTTGAGAACCATCGCAATCGGAAGTTCCATTTACGTTCAGGGTATCTTTGTAAAAATGTTGGCAGGCGGTCGCATGGCCGTTCAGGTCGACGGGAGGATTTTCGAAGGCAGGCCTGTCTGAAAAATCTCATCGGAACGCCTATTGAGGTGAACAAATAGGCGTTCCACCGCGTTTTCCCCGAGCATTTGGCAGGGGAACTTATGTCATCGAAGCGCGCTATCGTCATTCTGAATCGCGGTTCAGGCCGTCAAGACGGTGACCAAGCCGAAAACACGATCCGCTCCGCCTTTGCGCGGCATGGGATCACGGCGGAATTCATTCATATCGACAAACGCAACGACCCTGCCAGCGCCGCGCGGGAGGCGCTGTCTAGCGGCGAAGGGATCATTGCCGTCGCGGGCGGGGATGGCACGATCTCGGGCGTGTCCTCGGCGATGGTTGACCACGACCGTCCGCTCGGCATCATCCCGCAGGGCACCTTCAACTATTTCGCGCGGTCGATGGGCATTCCAGAGAACCTTGAAGAGGCGGTCGACGTCATCGCCGCTGGCGACAGCCGCCCGGTGCATGTGGCGACGATCAACGGTGAGACCTTTTTGAACAACGCCAGCATCGGGGCTTATCCCGCCATCCTCAAAACGCGCGAAGGCATCTACCGTCGTTGGGGACGCAGCCGGATCGCCGCCTATTGGTCGGTGATCAAAGCCCTGATGGATTTCCGCACCTCGCTCAAACTGACCATCGTGGTTGACGGGAAAGAGAGCCAGTTGCGCACCCCGCTGGTTTTCGCGGTGAACAACGCCTTTCAACTGGATCAAATGGGGCTTGATGGGCAGGACTGCATCGCGCGCGGCGATATGGTGCTGCTGGTCGCCCCTGACACCTATCGTTTCGGCCTGCTGCGCCATGCGGTGGCGTTGGCAACAGGTCGCGCGAAACACCACACGGACTACGAAATGCTCTGCGGGTCCGAGATTGAGATACGCATGAAGCAGCGCAAACGCTATGTCGCGCGGGACGGAGAGATTGCGGTGATGCGCGGCCCGTATCGGCTCACCCGCGCCAGTTCGCCCATTCATATCTTTGTACCCTCCACGACCGGGAAGACCGTGCGATGAGCCGTTTGATCCACCTATCCGACCTGCACTTTGGCAAGGACCGTCCCGACCTCCTCGCGCCCCTGCTGGAGGCGGTGAATGGCTATGACCCCGATCTGGTGATCATCTCGGGCGACCTGACTCAACGGGCACGGGAAAAAGAGTATCGCGCCGCGCGGGCCTTTATCGACAGGATCAACGCACCGGTGCTGAGCGTGCCGGGCAATCACGATATTCCGCTGCACCGCCCCTTTACCCGGTTCTTCGCCCCATGGCGCTATTACCGGCGTTGGATCGATCACGAACTCACGCCGGTGCATGAGGG
Source organism: Sulfitobacter sp. 1A15258 (assembly GCF_043557045.1). Lineage (NCBI taxonomy): Bacteria > Pseudomonadati > Pseudomonadota > Alphaproteobacteria > Rhodobacterales > Roseobacteraceae > Sulfitobacter > Sulfitobacter sp. 1A15258. The sequence goes on from NZ_JBIFFK010000003.1 coordinate 33,417, forward strand.
GGCGGATTTCGTCGCCGTGGGGATCAACACCGTTGATCGGTTCAAATGGCAGACCGGCAAACTGGGCCTGCGCCGTTTGGGCCGCGCCTGCCGCGCCCTGTCACGCGGGGGGGAAAAGACCTTGCGTATCGCTGTTTGCCACCATCCGCTGGATCACCCCAACGAGACCCACAAGAAGCCCATTCCAGGCGCGAAACGCGCGCTGAGGCGGCTCTTGGACTGTGGCGCCGACTTGATCCTCTCGGGGCATCTGCACATCTGGCATGCAGGCACCTTTGCCCATCCAGCGCCTGAGCATGACGGTCATCTGGCGATCCAACTGCACGCGGGCACCAGCCTGTCTTCGCGCCAGCGGGGGGAGCCGAATGATTTCAACCTGATCGATATTTCGCCCCTGCACGTCAATCTGGCACGTATCAGTTTCGATGACAGCAAGAAGGCCTTCACAAAAGCAGAGGCCCGGCAATTCGACCGGGCCTCTGGAGAATTCATCTTATAAGCGCTTGGCTTAGGCCAAGGTGCGGGTCACTTCTTCGCGCTCGAAAATCTCGATCACATCGCCGGGGCGGATGTCTTCGTAGTTCTCGAATGCCATGCCGCATTCCTGACCGGACTGAACCTCGGGCACCTCGTCTTTAAAGCGCTTGAGCGTTTTCAGCGTGCCTTCGTGGATCACGACGTTGTCGCGCAGCAAACGCACACCGGCGCTGCGGCGGGCGACGCCTTCGGTGACCAGACAGCCTGCGACTTTGCCCACACCGGTAACCTTGAAGACTTCTTTGATATTGGCGTAGCCAATGAAGTTCTCTTTGATCTCGGCGCTCAGCAAACCGCTTGCGGCCGCTTTCACGTCATCCACAAGGTCATAGATGACCGAGTAGTAGCGGATTTCGACACCCTTCTGGTTCGCCGTGTTCCGGGCCGAGGCATTGGCACGCACGTTGAAACCCATGATCGGCGCGCCGGAGGCTTCGGCAAGGCCGACATCCGTCTCGGTAATCGCGCCCACACCGGAGTGCAGAACCCGAACGCGGACTTCGTCGTTGCCGATCTTCTCCATCGCCTGAACGATCGCTTCGGCAGAACCTTGCACGTCGGCTTTGACCAAGATCGGCAGCTCGCTGACGTTCTCGTCGGCCTTGGCGTTGGCCATCAGCTGTTCCAGCGTGGTGGCGGCACCGGCAGCGGCGCGCTTGTCCTTGGCGGCCTGCGCACGATACTCGGCAATCTCACGGGCCTGCGCTTCGGTCTCGGTCACGTTCAGCACGTCACCGGCCTCGGGCGTGCCGTTGATGCCCAGCACCTCCACCGGAACCGAAGGCCCGGCTTCTTTGACGCGCTCGCCTTGGTCGTTGATCAGCGCACGAACCTTACCGTACTGCTCACCCACGACGAAGATATCGCCCTGACGCAGCGTGCCGTTCTGAACCAGCACAGTCGCCACGGGGCCGCGGCCCACGTCAAGCTGCGCTTCGATGACCGCACCCACGGCGGCCCGGTTCGGGTTCGCCTTGAGTTCGAGGATTTCCGACTGCAGCGCGATGGCTTCGAGCAGATCGTCCAGACCTTGGCCTGTCGCTGCTGATACTTCGACGTCTTGCACATCGCCCGACATCTTCTCGACGATGACTTCGTGCTGAAGCAGATCGGTACGGACCTTGTCGGCATTGGCGGCGGGTTTGTCGATCTTGTTGATCGCCACGATCATCGGCACCTTGGCCGCTTTTGCGTGGGCAATCGCTTCGATCGTCTGCGGCATCACGGCGTCATCCGCCGCAACCACCAGAACCACGATATCCGTGACCTGAGCCCCGCGCGAGCGCATGGAGGTGAAGGCCGCGTGACCGGGCGTGTCGAGGAAGGACAGCACGGTGCCGTTGTCGGTTTTCACCTGATAGGCGCCGATGTGCTGGGTGATGCCACCGGCTTCGCCGGCCACGACCTTGGCGTTGCGGATCGCGTCCAGAAGCGAGGTTTTGCCGTGGTCGACGTGGCCCATGATCGTGATGACCGGCGGACGCGATTGCAGATCCTTCGGATCGTCCTCGACCTCTTTGATGACATCTTCGACATCGGCGTCGGAAACGCGCACCACTTTGTGGCCGAATTCCTCGATGATCAGCTCGGCTGTATCGGCGTCGATGGTTTCGTTCTGGGTCACCATCAGGCCGTTTTGCATCAGCGCCTTGACCACCGCGCCGGTCTTCTCGGCCATACGGTTGGCGAGTTCAGAGACCACGATGGCGGGCGGCAGTTGCACGTCGCGCACGATCTTTTCACGCTCGACCTGACCACCCATCGCCTTTTGACGGGCACGTTCTTGCTTGCGCTTCATCTGCGCCATGGAACGCTGACGGCCACCTTCGCCACCGGCAAGCGCCTGATTGACGGTCAGCTTGCCCGCGCGGCGGCTGTCGCCACCCTTGCTGCGCTTCTTGCTGTCGTCGCGGTCACGGTCGGTGGTTTTGCGCGGTGTCGCGGCGGGCGCAGGTTTGTTGCCCGGCTCGCGTGCAGCGGCAGGTTCCGGCGCGGGGGCAGCAGCGGCCGCTTCGGCCTCTGCCTTGCGACGGGCGTCTTCCTCGGCCTTGGCCTTGAGGCTTTCTTCGCGCTCACGCTCTTCGCGTTCCTTGGCCTCAATCTCGGCCCGGCGACGCTCACGCTCTTCGGCGCGGGCTTTTTCCTCGGCTTCACGCTGCGCGGCTTCCTCGGCCTCACGGGCCTTGGCGGCCTGAACGGCCTTCAGACGGCGCTCCATCTCGGCATCGGTGATGCCTGCGGGGCGCTTCTTGGGATCGCCAATCGGCCCGGCGCCCGGACCTGTTGATTTCTGGCCACCCGGTTTGGGCACCACAACACGCTTGCGCTTGGTTTCGACCACAACGTTTTTGGTACGCCCGTGGCTAAAGCTTTGCTTTACGTTCCCCGGACGTGCGCCACCGCGCAGACCCAATGTTTTCTTGCCGTCACTATCGCTCATGAAGCTCGTCTATCCTTTCGGATGGCCGTTGCCACCCTCGTTTACGCGCACGCCTTTAAGTCTACCGGCTTCCTCTACAACACGTTGCGTGAGTCCACCAGAGGCGAGCGCCCCATGTATCACAGTTTGGCGACCGAATGCCAAACCCAATTCATCGGCTGTCAACCAACCGATGTAATGACCATAGTGTGGGGTGCTCAGCTTGGACTTGCCGCGCCCTGACCCATCTACGGCCTGTATCAATACTTCGGCCTCTTCGGTTTGCAACCAACCCTTGACCTTTTCGTAACCGGCGACCGCCTTGCCCGCCTTGCGCTGGAGCGAGATCAACTCGACCACCCGGCGCGCCAACTGCTGTTCGACCTCGTCGACCAGCCCGTCGGGCAGGGTGACCGGCTGTTTCGCCGAGCGGGAAAAGGCCTTTTTCTTGATGGCCAATTCCAGCGCCGCACGATCCGCCGAGACATAGATGCCCCGGCCCGGCAGTTTACCCAGAATATCCGGGTAAACCTGATTGTCCGGGCCGACCACGAAACGGATCAACCCGTGTTTCGGCTGCACCTCGCCCGTGGCGATGCACTTGCGTTCCGCACCGTCTGACCGGTCATTCGAGGCGCCACCGCGTCCCATGTGCAACCCCCGAGGCCCGCTTAGGCCTCGGCCTCCTCGGCGGTTTCGCCGTCTGTCTCTACGTCGTCTTCTTCCGCATCGTCCTCAAGCTCGGTCGGGTCGACCCAGCCCAGCATGACGCGGGCGGTCATGATCATGGCCTGCGCATCTTCGAGGCTCACATCGAAGGGCTCAAGCGCGCCGTCGTCTTTGACACGCTCGCCATTGACCGTGGTCCAGCCGCCAGCCAGTTCCCAATCGGCACAGGTGGCGAAGTCTTCCAGCGTTTTGACGTCGTCCTTGGCCAGCGCTTCTATCATTTGGGGGGTTAGCCCCTCAAATTCAACCAGGCTGTCTTCGACACCCAATGCGCGGGCATTATCAAGCGCCGCTTTGTTCTGCGCTTCGAGCACGTCACGGGCGCGGGCCTGCAGCTCGCCTGCGGTGTCTTCGTCAACACCGTCGATGACCAGCAGCTCGTCAACTTCGACGTAGGCCACTTCTTCGAGGTTGGTGAAGCCTTCGGAAACCAGAAGCTGGGCAAAGAACTCGTCCAGATCAAGGTTGTCCATGAACAGCTTAGTGCGCAGTTCGAACTCGGCCTGACGGCGCTGGCTTTCCTGCTCTTCGGTCATGATGTCGATGTCGAGACCGGTGAGCTGGCTGGCCAGACGCACGTTTTGACCACGGCGGCCAATGGCGAGCGATAGTTGCTCTTCGGGCACGACGACTTCGATCTTACCGGCTTCTTCGTCCAGAACCACTTTCGACACTTCAGCAGGCTGAAGCGCGTTCACGAGGAAGGTGGGCTGGTCTTCGTTCCACGGAATGATGTCGATTTTCTCGCCCTGAAGCTCGTTCACGACGGCCTGCACGCGGCTGCCGCGCATACCGACGCAGGCACCGACGGGGTCGATGGAACCGTCATGCGAGATCACGGCGATCTTGGCGCGCGAACCGGGGTCGCGGGCAACCGCTTTGATCTCGATGATGCCGTCGTAGATTTCGGGCACTTCCATCTTGAACAACTCGGCCATGAATTCAGGCGCGGTGCGGCTCAGGAAAATCTGCGGGCCGCGCTGCTCGCGGCGCACGTCTTTGATGTAGACGCGGATGCGGTCGTTCGGGCGATAGCTTTCGCGGCCAATCTTCTCGTTCCGGCGCAGGATCGCTTCGCCCGCGCCCACGTCGACGATGACGTTGCCATATTCCTCGCGCTTGACCAGACCGTTGATGATGGTCCCGGCGCGGTCTTTGAATTCTTCGTACTGGCGGTCACGTTCAGCTTCGCGGACCTTTTGCAAGATCACCTGCTTGGCCGACTGCGCCGCGATGCGGCCCATTTCAACCGGGGGTACTTCCTCGACGAAAGTGTCACCAACCTTGGGGTCGGCCATGTACTGCTTGGCCTGTTCTACGGTGAACTCGGCCTGGTAGTTCTCAAGCTCGTCATCCTCGACCACGGTGCGGACGCGGGTGAAAGTGGCCTTGCCGGTCTTGCGGTCGATGTCGACCCGGATGTCCATCTCGGCGCCATAGCGGGACTTGGCGGCACGGGCGAGGGATTCCTCCATCGCTTCAACGACCAGACCGGGGTCGATCATCTTCTCGCGCGCCACCGCCTCGGCGGTTTGCAACAGCTCAAGCTGGTTTGCAGATGTAATGGCCATTAGGTGTCTCCCTCAGCAGACTCTTCAGTCTCGATATCATCAAAATCGGTTTCGTCGATCGCACCAGACGCTTTGCGCTGGCGGAGCATTTCCTTGATCAGGTCGTCGGTCAGCACCAGCTTGGCATCGCTGAGCCAGTCGAACTGCAATCCGATGGTGCCTTCTTCGACATTGATCAGCACTTCGCCACCCTCGACGCCAGCCAGCTCACCCTTAAAGCGGCGGCGGCCGTCAATCAGTTCGGTGGTTTCGATCTTGGCTTCATAGCCCTCAAACGCATCGAAATCCTTGAGCCGCGTCAGCGGGCGGTCGATGCCGGGGCTGGAGACTTCGAGCGAATACTCGTCCAAAATCGGGTCTTCGACATCCAGCACCGCGCCGATGGCCTGCGAAATCTTGGCGCATTCATCCACTTCGATCCCGCCCTCGGGCCGGTCGGCCATGACTTGCAGGGTGGTGGACTTGCCCGACATCAGGCGCACGCGCACCAGTTCAAAGCCCATATCCTCGATCACCGGGGTGATGATCTCGGCCAGGCGGCGGTCGATGGCGGCTTTGGCGATCAGGTCATTCGACATGAGACATCCATTTTCACTGGGCACAAAAAAACGGGCGCGCGGCCCGTTCACGAATTCGGTGGAGCCTTCGGTTTGGACCCGAAAGCGCCGCTGTTGAAGGGGATATAGGCCGAATGCGGCGAAACTGCAACCCCTCTCAGCCGAACCACCACCGCTCGGGCGCGCGCAGGTTGTCCATCGGCGCTTGCCGACCGGGGTTCGGTGGCTGGCGCAGATCGCCCGACAGAGCGCTGACGCCCCCGGCGTTATCGGCCTGAAGGGTCACATCACCACGCTCGCGATAGCGCGGCCGCGCGGGTAAATCCGTTGCATCAACAAGCCCTTCGCTCAGCGCCTGCGCCCGCACGTCACGGGCGGGGATCGACACAAGCTCAACCGTATCGAACCACCCGGCGGTGCCGTCCTTGTAATGCGTCTCTACCCGTTCGGCCAAAACCTGACGTCCGGCGAAAAAGCGCCGCAGACGGTAAAGCCCGGTGCCAATCCCGGCCTCGGGCGCATGGGCGGGGCGGATCACATAGCGCGATTGCGCCAGCAGGAGCGGCAGGTCAGGATTCGCCGCCGCCAATGTGACCTGCACTTGCAGATCGTCCTGAACGGCGACCTCGGCCCCGGCCAGAAGACCGCGCAGACTGGCCACCACATCGCGGGCCGTCAGGGGGCTGCCGTCGTGAAAACGCACATCGGGGCGCAGATCGAACTGCCACTGCCGGGCACCATCGCTGGCCTGCCAACCGGTCGCCAACTCACCCTTGAGGATGCCGTTGCCGGTGACTTCGGTCAGCGTGTCAAAGATCATCCCCTGCCGCGCGACCTGCATGAAGAGCCCATCGCCATGGACCCAAGTGTCCTCTCGCGTGGCACCTGAAAGCGCCAGCCGCAAACGGCCTCCGCGCCGGGGCGGCTCCCCCGCGCTGGCACCTGTTGCGGCCAACAGGGCCGCCGCCGCACCGGTGGTAAAAAGCGCCCGGCGATCCAGCAGAGAGTTACGCCCGCTCATCGCTGCCCGATCCTATCCATCGTGCGCACCAATTCGGCACTGATCCCCGGCTCCGACAAGGCGTGGCCCGCATCCCGGATCATCCGCAGGTCGGCATTGGGCCAACGTTCGGCCAGCGCAAAGGCGCCCGCAGGCGGGCAGATCATGTCATAGCGCCCCTGCACGATGACCCCCGGGATATGCGCGATCCGCCCCATATGTTTGAGGATCTGACCGTCGAACTCCAAAAAACCATTGTTGGTAAAATAGTGGTTCTCCAGCCGCGAAAAGGCCCGCGCATAGGCCGATGGCCCGCCATGCGAAACACCATCGGAATGCACCGAGGCCAGCGCGTTCTCCCAAGCGGCCCATGCGCGGCCATAGTCCTGCTCGACCCGCAGGTCGCCCGAGAACAGCCGCCGGTGATAGGCCGCGATCAGATCGTCCCGCTCATCTTCGGGGATCAGGTTCACGAAACGCGCCCAAAGCTCGGGCCAGAACCGCCCGGCCCCACCGCCGTAAAACCAATCAAGCTCGGCCTGCGTCATCAGAAAGACGCCGCGCAGGATCAGATGGCGCACCGCTTCGGGGTGCGCTTGGGCATAGATCAGCGAAAGCGTCGCGCCCCAAGAGCCGCCAAAAACCATCCATTTGTCGATGCCGAGCGTGGTGCGAATCAGCTCGATATCGGCGACCAGATGCCATGTCGTGTTATCGGTGACCGAGGCATGCGGGGTGGACCGCCCGCAGCCGCGCTGATCGAACAGCACAACGCGGTAAACCTTAGGGTCGAAATACCGCCGCATCGCCGGGCTGCAACCGCCGCCGGGGCCGCCATGCAGCACAACGACAGGGATGCCCTCGGGGTTGCCGCATTGCTCGACATAGACCTGATGCCCCTGCCCTACGGACAACATCCGCTGGTCGAAAGGCTCAACCGGCGGATAAAGATGCGGCGCGCCGCGTTTTTGGTCGGGATACTTGTCCATTGCCGCCCTATATAGTCATTGAACCCAAAAGAGCATAGGGAGATCAGAATGCAAGCGGATCAATCAACCATCGACCCCGCCGAGATCGCCAAATTCGAAGCCATGGCCGCCGAATGGTGGGATCTGAACGGCAAGTTCAAGCCGCTGCACATGCTGAACCCCTGCCGGTTGGACTACATCACCAGCCAGATCGCGGGGGAGTTCGACCGCGACCTGACGGCCCCTGCCCCCTTCGCGGGGCTGCGCATCCTCGACATCGGCTGCGGCGGCGGGTTGCTGTCCGAACCGATGGCGCGGCTCGGGGCCGATGTGGTGGGCGCGGATGCGGCGGCGGGCAACATCCCCGTGGCGCAGATCCACGCGCAGCAATCGGGGCTAGAGATCGACTACCGCCACACCACCGCCGAAGACATGGCCGATGCCGGTGAGAAATTCGACGTGGTGCTGAACATGGAGGTGGTCGAACATGTCGCCTCTCCCATCGGCTATCTAATCGCTTGCCGTCGCCTGCTGAAACCCGGCGGGCTGCACATCTGTTCGACCCTGAACCGCAATCCAAAGTCCTTTATGATGGCCATCGTCGGGGCCGAGCATGTGATGCGCTGGCTGCCCAAGGGCACCCATGACTGGAACAAGTTCATCACCCCCGATGAGCTTTTCGACCTGCTGAGCCGCGCCGGGCTGGAGCCGGTGGATCGCAAAGGTTTCGTCTTTAACCCCGTCGCATGGTCGTGGCGGCTATCGGATCGGGATTTAAGCGTGAACTACGTCACCGCCAGCCTTAATCCGGGCCTCAACCCTGGCTCAACTGACGTCTGAGCGCGCGCAGGATCGGGAGCGTGGCGCGAACCTGTTCTTCGCCAAGCTCCCCCACCACGTTCGAGATCATCGGCGTGATCGCATTCACCGCCGCATCCCGCGCCTGCCGCCCGGCGGGGCTGATCGCGACCATCTTCCGCCGCGCGTCGTCCCAATCGGGGCGGATATGGACGTAACCGGCCCATTCCAGTTTGCTCAGCGTGTTGGTCATCGCCCCGCGCGTGACGTTGAATGTCTCGGCCAGTTGCGCGGGCGAGCGTTCGCCGCCGTGCCACGACAAGCTGTTCAGCACCGAGAAATGCGAAATCTCCATGCCCCGCGGCAGCACCCGTGTCAGGCGACTGCGCACCGATTGGTCGGCGGCCAGCAATTCTCCGAACAACATGATCGCAAGGGTGTTTTTATCGTCGGTCATTTTCGGTCCGGTCAGGGCGCGGCAAAGGGGCGGCGGTTGGCAAGGCTGGGCACTTTGGCGCGGGCCTTGTCACATTCTTCCATGTCCATGTCACAAAAGTAAACGCCGGGGGCTGTCCCGGCATCCAACACCACCTCCCCCCAAGGGGCCACGACCAGTGAATGCCCATAGGTGTCGCGGGTTTTATGCGCGGCGCTGGCATGGGTGCCCGTCTGGGCCGGGGCCAGCACATAGCAGCCATTCTCAATCGCCCGCGCCCGCAGCAGACTGTGCCAATGCGCCGCCCCGGTGACCGGAGAGAAGGCCGCAGGCATGGTCAGGATACGCGCACCGGCCTCGGCCAAAGCTTGATAGAGCGCCGGGAAACGCATGTCGTAGCAGATCGACATGCCGATCTTACCAAAAGGCGTCTCTGCGACCACGGCCTTGTCGCCGGGGCGGTAGCCTGCGGACTCGCGGTAGCTTTCGGTTTCGTTGATATCCACATCGAACATATGGATCTTGTCGTAACGCGCGACGATCTCCCCCCCCGGGGAAATCAGGAAAGACCGGTTGGCAAAGCGCCCGTCCCCCTCACGCGTTTTCAACCCGAGCGAGCCGATCAGCAGCCAGATGCCCGCCTTCGCCGCCTCTTCGCGCAGGGCCGCGAGGGTGGCATCGTCTTCCTCATAGGCCAGCACCGACTGCTGGTGGCTGCGGCTGGTGCTGACGCAATTCGTCACCTCGGGGGTCAGGACAAACTCGGCCCCGCCCGCCACCGCCTCGCGCAGCAGGGCGCGGGTCTCGATCAAGTTGGCGGCGGGATCGTCCGAGACGTTAAGTTGCAGCAGCGCGATTTTCATCTGTCTTGCAGCAACGCGTCGAGTTTGCCAGCACGGTCCAGCGCATAAAGCTCATCACAGCCGCCCACATGCACGTCGCCGATGAAAATCTGCGGCACGGTGCGGGCACCGCCTGCGCGCTGGATCATCTCTTTCTTGCGCTCAGGCTCCGACAGCACATCGACTTCGTCAAAGGCCGCGCCCTTTTGGGTCAGCAGACGTTTGGCGGAATGACAAAAACCGCAGAGCGGCGACGTGTAGATTTCGACAGGTTGCATAGGATCACCCTTTGAACAGTTAACGTTGCACAGTGATCTAGGTCTCTTTGGCCACGCGCGCCAGTGCCAGCACGAAAACGGGGCCGGACCCGGCGGCCAGACAGGCCTGCGTGCAGGCGGTCAATGTGGCGCCGGAGGTAAAGACATCGTCCACCAAAATCACCGGTCGCATGATGATACGGTGCCGCCGTCGCGGATGCACGCGGATCGCCTGCTCCAACACGCGATACCGGGCTGCACGGCCCAAACCCTCCAGCGATGGCGTATGCCGGACCCGCTGCAACAGATCGGGACACCAGCGGTGCCCGGTTTCTGCCGACAGCGCCTTGGCCAGCAGAGCCGATTGATTGTAACGCCGTTTCAGCAAACGCAGCCAATGCAGCGGCACCGGCACAATCAGCGCCTCTTGCGGCAGGGTGCCGTGGGCCGCCTGCGCCATCCAACGGGCGGCCGGGCGGGCGATCTCTTGCCGGTCGCTATGTTTCAGCGCCAGAACCAGCCTGCGCCCCATATCGCGGTAGATGAGCGCCGTGCGCCCCTGCGCCCATGACCGCGGCGTGGCAAGACAGGCATCACAATGGGGTGAACCCACATCCCCGCCGCCCGGCAGGGGCACGCCGCAGGCATCGCAGACCGTTCCCCCGATGAAGGCCGTGTCGCGCCAGCAGGTGCCGCAGAGGCCGAAATCCGCATCGACAAGCCCGCCGCAGCCCAGACAGCGCGGCGGGTAGATAAGCGACACTGCTGTTTGAAGTCCCCGTGGCGGCATTCTATGTGTTCCCCATGACAGCACAGCCCAACCTGACCGACCCCAAGGCCCTCGCCCAGCACCGCGCCCGCGCGACGACACGGGGCATGTTCCTGCAACAAGCAGCCGCCGATGAGGTTCAGGATCGGCTGAGTTTGGTTAAGAAAACGTTTACCGCACCGGCCATCGTGACCGGCTTCCCCCAAGTCTGGGCAGAGGCGTTCCCCAAGGCCAAGATTGTTGCCGAGGCCGAGGTGCTCGCGCTGGAACCGCAGGCGCATGATCTGGTGATCCACGCCATGGGGCTGCATTGGGCGAATGACCCCATCGGCCAATTGATCCAATGTCGGCGCGCGCTGCGCCCCGACGGGCTGTTGCAGGCCGTGGCGCTTGGCGGGCAAACCCTGCATGAGTTGCGCGCCTGCCTTGGGCAGGCCGAAGCCGAAGTGACCGGCGGCCTGTCGCCCCGCATCGCCCCGATGGGGGAACTGCGCGATCTGGGCGCGCTGCTGCAACGCGCGGGGCTGGCCCTGCCCGTGGCCGATAGCCAACCGCTGACCGTGGAATATGATGACGCATGGGCCCTGATGCGCGACCTGCGCGAAATGGGAGAGACCAACGCCCTGCAAGCCCGTCTGCGCCGCCCCACCGGCCGCGCCGTGCTGGCCCATGCGGCCGAGCTTTACGCCACGCATTTCACCGCCGCCTCGGGCCGGATCATGGCGACTTTCGACATGATCTTCCTTGCCGGTTGGGCACCGGACGAAAGCCAACAGAAACCTTTGCGCCCTGGATCAGCGCAGCAACGGCTGGCAGATGCGCTGAATAGTCGCGAGGAACCCCTCCCCGATTGACCCAATCGGCAAAGCGGCTATCTCTGCGCGGATGATATGCGAGGAACCCCCCATGCAGGCAGCCCAGCCCCAATCCGCCCAAGCCGACGCCACCCAACCCGAACACGGCCCCACCGATCACCCCAAAGTCCCGCGTCCCAAAGTTGGCGTTTTGCTCGCCAACCTTGGCACGCCGGACGGGTATGACTATTGGTCGATGCGCCGCTACCTAAGCGAGTTCCTCTCGGACCGCCGGGTGATCGACTACAGCCCGTGGAAATGGCAACCGCTGTTGCAGACGGTGATCCTCACGAAACGCCCCTTTGCCAGCGGCGCGGCCTATAAATCCATCTGGAACGAGGCCGAGAACGAAAGCCCGCTGGCGACGATCACCAAATCGCAAACCGCCAAGATCAAAGCGGCGCTTGAGGCGCGCTACGGGGCCGATGTGATGGTCGATTACGCCATGCGCTATGGCAACCCATCGACCCGCTCCAAGGTCGAGGCGATGGTCGCCGCTGGATGCCAGAAGATACTGTTCTTCCCGCTTTATCCGCAATATGCCGGGGCCACGACCGCAACCGCGAATGACGCTTTCTTTGCCGCGCTGGCCAAAGAGAAATGGCAACCCGCCTCGCGCACCGTGGCCCCCTATTTCGACCGCCCCGACTATATCGAAGCGCTGGCGCAATCGGTCGAGCGTGCCTATGCCGCGAAGGACAAGAAGCCCGATCTGCTGGTCTGCTCCTACCACGGTCTGCCGCAGCGCTATCTGATGGAGGGTGACCCCTACCACTGCCAATGTCAGAAAACGACGCGCCTGTTGAAGGAACGCTTGGGCTGGCAGGACAGTGAGATCATCACGACCTTCCAGTCGCAGTTCGGCCCGGAGGAATGGCTGCAACCCTATACGGTTGAAGAGGTCGCGCGTCAGGCCAAGGCGGGCAAGAAAAGCATCGCCGTCTGCGCGCCTGCCTTCTCGGCCGATTGCATCGAAACGCTGGAAGAGATCAACGAAGAGATCAAGGAGAGCTTTGAAGAGGCAGGCGGCGAGGATTTCACCTATATTCCCTGCCTGAACGACGATGCGGCGCATATCGAAACGCTGACCACGATCATCACCGAGAACTTGGGCGGCTGGCTGGACTAAGCCCGCCTTGGGGTCGCTGCGGCGGCCCCTTTTCAGAACCTCGCGCAGAAAACAAAAAAGGCGATGCATTGCACCGCCTTTTCCGTTTGATCGTCAGTTCCGATTAGTCGGAAGCAACAGCTGCGGCAACCAGGGCCAGCAGGATCAGGGGAACCAGGATGCCCGAGGACGAACCTGTTGTTTCTTCCACGATGACCGGTGCTTCGACGATCGGCTCGGCCAGCGAACCGGCAAAAGCAGTCGATGCAGCAGCGGACAGAGCAGCGGCGAGAACGAGTTTCTTCATAACATAACCTCCAGAATAGGCGTGCTGTATCATATACATACACGCACCCAAGACTTACCTCGTAATCCTGTTCTAAACAGTATCGGCAAAAGTTTGCAAACCCGGAATCAGCTATTGCATCAAGGAATCAGGGGGATGTCGTCAAATAAGCAACACCTGCGTGCCGACCTTTGTCAGGGCAAAAAGTTCGGCGATATGTTCGTTATAGAGCCCGATGCAACCATTGGAAGACTTACGTCCAATTTTTCGTGTGTCGTGGGTTCCGTGGATACGATAGTAGGTCCAGCTGAGGTATAGCGCATGGGTGCCCAGAGGGTTGTCCGGGCCGGGGCCGACATAGGGCGGCCATTCGGGATTGCGCTTGAGCATCGACGGCGTGGGACGCCAGCTTGGCCCCTCGACCTTTTTGATGACACGGGTCCGGCCACGGCGTGTGAGGTCTTCGGTCAGCGGCACCGAAGAGGGGTAGAGTTTGTAAACGCTCTGATCCTCGGACCAGTAGTGCACCGCCCGGCTGTCGATATCGACCAGCACCGCGCCATTGCGCGTGTTGCTGAAATAGGGGCGCCAATCCAGCATCCGGAAACTCGAGACATTGCGTTTGACCGCTTCGGTCAGGTCACGCTCCGTCTCGGTCGTGGCGGTGGAGTTGAAAGAAGAGGTGCTTTGCGCCAGCGCGGGTGTGGCGAGCATCGCGGCGCTGCCAGCAAGGAAGCCACGGCGGCTCTTGATCGAAAAACGGGGAGCGGACATGGAGCGTCTCCAAAACTGAAATTATGCTAATTAATGCCAGTTATATGGCTCGAAAGACGCAGTTTCAATTGAAACCGGGGCCGCACGGCAGAGTCATGCCTATGTGCGTTTGAACTGCAACGCGCCCCGATGTAAGGCAGAAAAAACTTCATAGCGTGGAGCGCTCATATGATCCGTATCCTGTCCATTCTACTGGCGCTGACGGTTGCGCTATCTGCTTGTACCCCGTCCAGCACGACCGGCGGCAAAGCCGGCGGCACCTACCGCATCAGCCGCTCCGACGCGGGTACGATCCAATTCCGCATGCTCGACTCCGTCAATGCGCTGCGCAGCTCTGCCGGGGTGACGCCGCTGGCGCTGGATGCCAAGCTGAACGCCGCTGCCGCCACCCATTCGCGCGATATGGCGGTGCAAAACCGCCCCTGGCATTTCGGCTCTGACGGGTCCTCGCCCATCGATCGCATTCAGCGCGTGGGCTATACCGGCGGTCTGGTCGGCGAGGTAATCTCGGAAACCTATGAGACCGAGCTTGAGACCCTCGCCGCGTGGATGGAGCAACCCGACACGCGCCGCATTCTGATGGCCCCCGATGGCCGTCAGATGGGTTTCGCATGGCATCAGGAAAACGGTGGCAAGATCTGGTGGACGCTGGTCGTCGGCAACTGATTTTTGCCTAACCAAGCAGCCAGTCCGGCCCCTGCGGGGGCCGGTGTCGTATCAAGCGGCCCTTAGGGCGTGATCAGGATCGGCGTGCCATCTCGCACCATCGCGTAGACATCTTCGATTTCCTTGTTGGTGACCGCGATACAGCCCCAAGTCCAATCGTGCTTTTCCTTCTTCCGCGGGTCTTTCTGCCCGTGGATAAAGATATCGCCCCCCGGGCTTTTGCCCATGGCGCGGGCGTTTTCGATATCGCGCGCGTTCGGGTAATCGATCCCGACAGAAAGATGGAAACGGCTGTTCGGGTTGCGACGGTCGATTCGATACAGCCCTTCGGGCGTGCGGCCATCCCCCTCAAAGGCTTTGTGGCCCACCGGAGCGAAGCCCAGTTTGATCCGGTAATCTTCGAGCACGCGGTTATGGTGCAACAGCATCATGCGGCGTTGGCTTTTGTTCACAACCACATAGGTCACTTCAGGACCGGTGTAACGTTTGAACTTACTGCTGCTGCACGCGCCAAGCGCCACCATAGCGGTGCCGCCAAGTATCATCGTCCTGCGTTTCATCACTGTGCCCTCAACGCCCCGGCCATTCCGGCCTTTTTATCCGCGTTACCATAGAGAGGGATTAATTTCACTCAAAAAGCGGTGATCCGCCGCGTCATATGAGGCCGTGGATTAGCTTTCAGGCAGGGTCAGACAGGCAGCGAGTTCCACATGGGACGACCAGCGGAACTGGTCGACCACCTGTACCCAGTCCAGCCGATAGCCTGCCGCGACCATGTTCTGCACATCGCGGGCAAAGCTCACCGGATTGCAAGAGACATAGGCCACGCGCGGCACCTCGGCGCGGATGATCTCGGCCACCTGCGCTTCGGCCCCTGCGCGGGGCGGGTCGAGCACCACAGCGTCGATCTTGGCCAGTTCATCTGGAAGGAGCGGTCGGCGAAACAGGTCGCGTGCCTCGGCAGTGAGCGGCTTGGCCCCCTTGGCCCGACGCCAGCCGCCTTCCAGCGCGGCGATCATCTCGGCATCGCCTTCCACCGCGTGCACCCGCGCCTGCTGCGCCAAGGGCAAGGCAAAGGTGCCGCAGCCCGCGAAAAGATCGGCCACAACCTCGGCCTCGCCCACCGCATCCCTGACCGCGTCGAGCAGGGACGCTTCGCCATGACGGGTCGCCTGCAAGAAGGCGCCCGGCGGCGGCGTGACCGGCGCATCGCCAAAGCGCTGTACGGGCGGCGCGCGCATCGCAATTACCTCGCCATCCCATGTCAGCCGAGCCAGAGATAGAGCCTCACAAGCCTGCGCCAATTGCTGGCGCAGCGGCCCGTCGAGCGGTTTGCCATTGGCAACAGAGACCTCCAGCCCCTCTTCCGACAGGGTTACCGTGACGGCCAATTCGGCCTTTCGGCTCGTGCCGATCAGCGCCAGTTCTTCGGCGACTTTCAGCCCCGGCAGCAAGGCGGGATCGACCAACTGACAGCCCGGCACCTCGATCAGCACGTCAGAGGCGCGGCCATGAAAGCCCGCCATAGCGCCCTTTTTCGTCCGCCGCGCGGCAAATGTGGCCCGGCGGCGCGATTGCGCGGGGGAGGTTTGGATGGGGCGAAATTCTGTCTCTAGCCCATGAGCCGAAAGCGCGTTGCGCACCACATCGACCTTCCAAGCCGCCACGAAATCATCCGCGGCATGTTGCAACTGGCAGCCGCCGCAGGATTTGAAATGGCGACAGGGCGGCGCGACCCGCTGGTCGGAGGGGGTGACGATCCGCACATCGCGAAGCTGCTGCCCATCGACAACGCCGGTGACGGTTTCCCCCGGCAGGGTCATCGGGGCAAAGATCGGACCTTCGGCGATGCCGTCGCCGTGGTGGCCGAGACGCAAGATTTCATGTTCAGTCATAGCCTGCCCATAGCGCGGCAAAGCCTTCTGGGAAAGCCTATTCCGCCGCCTTTACATCCAGAAACCCGCCCGACTGCC
Organism: Sulfitobacter sp. 1A15258; assembly: GCF_043557045.1. NCBI lineage: Bacteria > Pseudomonadati > Pseudomonadota > Alphaproteobacteria > Rhodobacterales > Roseobacteraceae > Sulfitobacter > Sulfitobacter sp. 1A15258. Next base: position 49,961 of record NZ_JBIFFK010000003.1, read on the forward strand.
GGTGCCAATAGCGCGCATAAAGCCCGTCTTGGGCAAGCAAATCGGCATGGCTGCCAATCTCTGCAATGCGACCCGCGTCCAGCACCATGATGCGGTCCATCTCGGTCAGGGTCGACAGACGGTGGGCGATGGCCAGCACGGTTTTGCCTTCCATCACACGATCTAGGGTCTGCTGAATGGCGGCCTCCACCTCGCTATCAAGGGCGCTCGTCGCCTCGTCCAACACCAGTATCGGCGCGTCTTTCAGGATCGCCCGGGCCAAAGCGATGCGCTGGCGCTGGCCGCCGGAAAGCTTCACCCCACGCTCGCCCAGATGCGCGTCATAGCCGTGGCGACCCTTGTGATCTTCGAGTTGCTGAATGAACTCATGCGCCTCGGCGCGTTCGGCGGCGGCAATGACCTCAGCTTCGGTCGCGTCGGGGCGGCCATACAGGATGTTGTCCCGCGCGGAGCGGTTGAACATCGCCGTCTCCTGCGTGACCATGCCGATATTGCGGCGCAGGCTCTCTTGGGTCACCGTCGTGGTATCCACCCCGTCGATCAATATCTTGCCCTGTTCTGGTTCATAGAGCCGCAAGAGCAGCGCCACGAGGGTCGATTTCCCCGCCCCCGAAGCACCGACGATGCCCAGCTTCTCACCCGGTTGGATGGTCAGCGAGATGCGGTCGATGCCGCCAGTCTGACGGCCATAGGCAAAGCCCAGATCGCGCAACTCGATCTCTCCGGCCTCGACGACCAGTTCCTGCGCATCAGGCTCATCATCCAGCCGCACGCGCGGCGTCAGGGTGCGCATGCCGTCTTCGACCTCCCCAATATTGGAATAGATCGCCATCAGCGTGAAAGAGACCCAGCCCGTCATCTGCGCGATACGGATCGCGATAGCGCCGGAGGCGACGATATCGCCCTCACTCGCCAATCCGCGCTGCCACAGCAGGATCGTCCCGCCCAGCAACAGAACCGGCAAAAGCCCCGCAAGGCTCATCAGCGCCAAACGGAACCCGGCGGCGAGGTAGCCGAACTCCAAGGCCCGGGCGCGAAAGCTCTGCATCGCGGAAAGTGCCGCGCGATCTTCGTGATCGGCATGGGCGAAAAGCTTCACCGTCTTGATGTTGGTGATCGTATCGACCACCTGCCCCGACACCATCGCCCGCGCCCCGGCCCGTCCCGCGGCCCGTTTGCGCACGCGCGGCAAGAACCAGTTGATCAGCGCCAGATACATCACCAGCCAGACGGAAAACCCAACCGCCACACGCCAGTCGATCGCCAAAAGCAAGGCGACCGACCCCGCCAGAGAGGCAAGCGCAAAGGCCACCACGTTGATCACCTCGGCGGCCACATCCGTCACCGCCCGCGCGGCCTGCATCTGCTTTTGCGCAATGCGCCCGGCGAAGTCTTCGTCAAAAAAATTGACGTTCTGCCCCAGCGTCCAACGGTGCAGCCGCGACAACACCAGCGGGTTCACATTGGGCTGCACCATGATCGCGTTAGAGGCCGAGGAGAGGCCAAACAGCACGGGACGCGCCACAAGGAAAAACGCAATCGCGCCCAAGACCAGAACCAGACTGCTGCCCTCAAAAAACCGCTCTGGCCCCGCGCTGACCGTGGCATCGATCACCTTGCCCAATATCCACGCTGTGCCCGCCTCCATCGCGCCAGCGGCGGCAGATAGAAAGGCGGCGAGCCAGAGCACCGGCCAAGCGCCTGCAAGGCACCAGCGGATGAAGGCCCACAGGGTCTGCGGTGGCGGCCCCTCGGCGGGGCGAAACGGGTTGATCCAATTCGAAATGCTCACGTCTTGTCATCCAATGCGAGAAAACCGCCCGACTGACGGTGCCAGAAAGCTGCATATAGGCCAGCTTTCTGCAAAAGCGCGTCATGGCTGCCCTCTTCGACGATACGGCCTTGATCCAGAACCAGAATTCGGTCCATCTCGGCAATCGTCGACAGCCTGTGCGCGATGGCGATGACGGTCTTGCCCGCCATCATGCCATAGAGCGTTTCCTGAATGACCGCCTCCACCTCACTGTCGAGCGCGCTTGTCGCCTCATCCAACAACAAGATCGGCGCGTCCTTGAGGATCACCCGCGCCAGCGTGATCCGCTGTCGTTGCCCGCCGGACAGTTTCACGCCCCGCTCGCCCACACGCGCGTCATAACCCGAGCGCCCCTCAGGGTCGGTCAGATCGAGGATGAACTCATGCGCCTGCGCCTGTTTCGCCGCCGCGATCATCTCGGCCTCGCTGGCGTCGGGACGGCCATAAAGGATATTCTCGCGCACCGAGCGATGCAGCAGCGAGGAATCCTGCTGCACCACACCGATATGCCGCCGCAGACTGTCTTGCCGGACCTGTGCGATGTCCTGCCCGTCGATCCGAATTTCGCCCGTTTCGGCGTCGTAGAACCGCAGTATCAGCTTCACGAGGGTCGATTTTCCCGCGCCCGAGCGGCCCACAAGGCCAATCCTATCGCCCGGCTGCACGGTGATATTGATGTCCTGAACCCCGCCGCTGTCGCGCCCGTAGTGATGGCTCAGCCCCGCCATTTCGATCCGCCCTTCGGTCAGCTTTAGCGGCGGCGCATCTTGGCGGTCGGTGAGGGCGAGGGGCTGGGCAATGGTCTCCATCCCTTCGGCGACGACACCCAATTCGCGGAAAAAGCTCGACAGCGCCCACATGATCCAACCGGTCATGGAATTGAGCCGCAGCGCCAGCGCGGCGGCAGCGGCGACGACACCGACACTTGCCTCCGCCCCCATCCACAGCACCAAGGCCCAGCCGACGACGCCCACGATCAACATGCCGTTGAGAAGGGTGAGCACCACATCCATGATGGTGAAGATACGCATCTCACCTTGAAACGTGCGCCGCGCCTCTTCGATGGCCTCGCCCGCGAAATCGACCTCTAGATCATGATGCGCGAACATCTTGACCGAATGGATATTGGTATAGGCATCCACCACGCGCCCCGTCACCTGCGACCGCGCGTCCGACGCGGCTTTGGACGCAGGGCCGACCCGTTTGATCGTCCAAGCCACCAAGCCGCCATAGAGGATGAACCACCCCAAAAGCGGCACTAATAAACGGATATCCGAGGTAGAGAGCAGGATCGCCGCGCCGATCATATAGGCCAGCGAGTAAGAGATCGCATCAAAGACCTGAAAGACGACCTCCCCCGCTGCCGGTGGCGTTTGCATGATCCGGTTGGCAATACGCCCGGCAAAGTCATTCTCAAACCAGCCCACCGATTGCCGCAAGACATGGCGATGCGCCCGCCAACGGATCAACGTGCCGAAGTTCGGCAAGATCGCATTGTTCAAAAGCATCACATCGACCGCCTGCACCATGGGCCGCAGCAACAGCACGGCCAGCGCCACGAGGATCAGCTCGGTCCCATGTTCCGCCCACATCTGCGCGGGATCGCTGCCCAGCAGATCGACGATGCGGCCCATGTAGTAGATCAGCCCAACCTCGATCGCGGCGACGAGGATCGCCATCAGCCCGGCGAGGGCAAATACCTTTTTGAACGGCTGCGCATAGTCCCGCAGGAAGGGCCAGAGCCCTTGTGGCGGCACGTCCTTCTCGCGATAGGAGGCATAGGGATCGACGAGATTCTCGAAAAAGCGAAACATGGGGAGACCTTGAAAAACAGACGTGCAAAATGTTCGGCACCGCCCAAGAGCAGAGCCGCAAAGGGGCAATGGTTATGCCAGCTTAGCTGAACCAGATCCCGAGGTACATTTCGCCCATCTCCCTTGTAATGGGCTTTGGATAGACGAATTTCCCCGCGATGTCGACCTAGCTGCGCCGCGCCAATAGGTCCGCCCGGGTCAAGGTGAAGCCGGAGTCGACCCAAAGCTGCTCCAGCCGGGCGAGCTCTTGGCCCAAGGCCGGGCCTTTGAACGCGGGCATCAGGTCTTTGGCCGTTACTGGAAACCGAGCCGCCGCGGCGGTTTTTATTGTCTTTAACATGGCGGTTTCGGGCATCTGTTCCGCCATACAGCCCCGCAGCAAAGCCGCGCCAATGGCCACATCCGCCCCATGACGATAGGCAAGCTCAGGCAATGGTGGCCCTGCGAAGCCCTGCTCTTGCAGCAGGGTGAGATGTTTGGCCTCTGCTTTGCTCAACCGCAGACGGTCGGTCAAACCCTCCCCGCCCAGCGCAGCCAGACGCACCAGCCAATCGGGATCAAGGCCAAGCTCTTGTTCGAAATGGACCAGCAGGGAGATCCAACGGTCATCACTCCCCGGTAAAAGCACGGGCAAAGCACCGGTTTGCCGCATCAGAGCCAGTGCGGGGGCAGGATCAGGCGCGCGGAGGAGTTTTTTGAACTCCTGCCCCACGCGTTCCGCCGAGAGCGTCTCGAGCCCATCCAAATTCGACGCGATGGCATTCAGCGCCTCAGGCTCTGGCCCCACTTCAGGGTCGCCATACCACGCCATGAAGCGGAAATAGCGCAGGGTGCGCAGGTAATCTTCGCGGATACGCTGACCTGCGTCCTCGATGAAACGCAACCGGCGCGCGCGCAGGTCGGGCAGCCCGCCCAAGGGGTCGATCACATGGCCCTCGGGCGTGGCATAGAGCGCGTTCATCGTGAAATCCCGGCGGCGGGCGTCATCAGCGATATCGGTGGAAAAGGCGACGACAGCCCGGCGGCCATCGGTCTCTACATCGCGGCGAAAGGTGGTGATCTCAAAGGGTTTGCCACCCGAGACCAGTGTCACCGTACCATGGTCGATCCCTGTCGGCACGGCCTTGACCCCGGCAGCCTTGGCCAGCGCCATTACCGTTTCAGGCGTCGCCTCGGTAGAAAGGTCCACGTCGCTGTCTGGCAGTCCCAGCAGCGCATCGCGCACGCAGCCGCCGACGAAATAGATAGGATGCCCGCCATCCTGCACCACGCGGCAAACCCGCTGTGCGTCTTCGTCATGTAGCCAGCGCGTGCCGGTCGGAATCATTGGTTCATTCGTGTCGCCCATGCCCGCAACATACGCGCGGTCGCGCCCCAGATGTAATAGGGGCCGTAGGGAACGGCGTAATAATACCGCCGCTGGCCGCGCCAACGCCGGGAATGCACAAGGTAGTTGCTGAGGTCGAGCACATGGTCAAGCGGCACGCGAAACACCTCTTCGACCTCACCGGGCTCAGGCACCACGGTAAAATCGCGCGTCACATAGCCGATCACGGGCGTCACACTAAAGCCGGTGACCGTCTCATGAGCCGGAAGCACGCCCAAGACATCCACGATATCGCTCGGCAGGCCAATCTCTTCGCGGGCTTCGCGCAGGGCGGCAGCGATGACATCCGCATCCCCGCCGTCTTGCTTGCCCCCCGGAAAGGCGATCTGCCCGGGGTGATGTTTCAGCGCCGAAGACCGTTTGGTCAGGATCAGCTCCAGGCGCGCACCGGTATCCACCACCGGGGCCAGCACCCCCGCAGGACGCAGGGCGCGCCCCTCGGGGAGGGTAACCTCTGGGTTCAGATCGAAATCAGAGGATTCCACCCCGGTTTGGGCAAGCGCCTCGCGAAAGGACTGGAACCGATCGCTCACCTCAGGCCTTGGCGTCGAAACCGACCGTGGCCGGATCAAGGTCGTAATGCGCGCCACAGAACTGGCAATCCGCGGTGACCCGCCCCTCGTCCGTGGTCATCTTTTCGATATCGCGGGCCGAGTAGATCGACAAGCTTTGCCGCACGCGGTCTTCGGAACAGGTGCAGCCGAAACGCACCGGCTGGGGGTCATAGACCCGCGGTTGTTCCTCGTGAAACAATCGCAGCAGCAGATCGGTCGGCGGAACGCTTGGGCCGATCAGTTCCAAATCCTCAACGGTGCCGAGCAGGATGTTCACTCGGTTCCAATCCTCGGCCTCATCGCCCTCGACCAAGTCATCGGCCTTGAGAATGTCACCGCTCCCCTCGCCCGACGCCGCCAACGGCGAGGCTTTGGGCATATGCTGCAACATGATGCCACCGGCGCGCCAATGCTCCGGCTCATCCGGGCCGGACGATTTGCCAAAGCTCAGGGAAAAGCGGGTCGGCAACTGTTCGGACTGGGCGAAATAGGCCTCGGCACAGGCGGCCAGAGACCCACCGGCCAGCGGCGTGATGCCCTGATAGGGGGTCATGCCTTGGCCTTGGTCGATCATGATCGCGAAATAGCCTTCGCCGACCTGCTCGAACGGGGCGTCATCGGTCAGCCGGTCCGCATCATAGCTGGCATAGGCGCGGATGCGCGCAGGCTCGCCTTCTTTCTCGGGGCCGTAGTAATCGGTCGCGATCATCCGAACGGCACCTTTGGACTGCACCTGCAGGGACAGCTTCCAACGCAGTTTGATCGTCTGGCCGATCAAAGCGGTCAGCAACGCCATCTCGGCCACCAGCGCTTCGACCTGCGGCGGATAGTCATGCTGGTTCAGGATGCCTTCCAACACGCCATCAAGCCGCGCCACGCGGCCGCGCATGTCGACATCATCAAGCTGAAAGGGCAGAACGGTATCGTCCCACGCGATTTTAGTTCCTTGGGTCATCGGGTTTCCTTATCGGGGGCCGCTTGGCATACCGCGTCTATATAGGCGCAGCAACCCATGGAAAAAGGGGCAGCATATGATCCGACGTACAGGTGAGACACCACACCCCGGCCAACGCTACACGCCGCGCCCCGGCGTCTATGCTATTCTGCCGCTGCAACGCCGCTTTCTGATGACGCTGGAAATGGCGGAGGAGACCGAGGTGCAACTGCCCGGCGGCGGTATCGAGGCGGGGGAATCCCCGCTTCAAGCGCTGCACCGCGAGGTGCTGGAGGAAACCGGCTGGCGCATCGCCCGCCCGCGTCGATTGGGAGCCTTCCGCCGCTTTACCTATATGAAGGATTACGACCTCTGGGCTCAGAAGATCTGCCACGTCTATGTCGCCCATCCCGTGCGCCAGATCGCCGCCCCGACAGAGCCGCATCACGCCACGCTGGTGCTATCGGCCAGCGAGGCGCTGGCAACCCTCGCCAATGAAGGTGACCGTTTGTTTCTGCAACGCCACCTAGGCTAGGCGTTGCCGTGATACTCAAGCAATATCCCCGAGACATCATCGGGGAAATCGCGGCTGCCAGCGAATTCCGACAACTTCCAAACCAGCGCACTCAGCAGCGCCGGGCCGCTGAACCGGCGCAATTCGTCCAACATGCGGGCCAAACCCTCTTCGCCCAACATCTCCCCCCCCGGATCGGGGCATTCCGTCACCCCATCGGATAGGATCAACAAACGATCGCCGGGCGCCATCTGAAGTTTATAGTCCTCGAACCCCACTCCAGAGAGCAGCCCGACAGGAAACCCCCCGGTGCCCGATTGTTCGACCCGCCCATCCGAGCGCAACAAGGCCGGATGCGGATGCCCCGCCTGGGCGACAGTGACCTCCCCGGTCGTGAGATCCGCAATGGCGAGCATCAGGGTGAAATAATGCTCCGTCTCCATCTCATGGAGAACAAGATCGTTCAGTTCCGCAATTACTTCGCCCGGAGGCCGCGCCGCGTAGGTCCCCCCGGGCAAAAGCGTGAGCGCAAGGTTCTGATCCGGCGTGGCCGCCGACAGATACCCCGCCAGCCGCGCCGTCATCAGGGCCGAACTGATCCCATGCCCAGACACATCCAAGCCAAACAGCCCCACGACCCCCGGCCGCACCGGGAAATACCCCACCAAATCCCCGCCAACATGCCCGGCAGAGCGCAGCATCATCGACAGATTGCCCCCCTCCATGGCGCGATAACGCTCCCGGAGCAGCGATTGCTGGAATTTCTTCGCCTCGACCAAATCCTTGTCGATCCGCGCATGCACCTGCCGCAGAATATCCAAAGTCTCGGTAATCAGCTGATTTTTCTGCGTCAAGTCCCGCTGCATGGCCAGAAAACGCGCCCCCGCCATAAGACGCGCGCGTAGCTCCGGCAGACCGGCGGGCCGTATCAGAACATCATCAGCCCCCGCATCAAGGGCGCAGTCCACAGCCCGCTCATGACTGTCGGCCAACAGAATGACATAACTGCCGCGCCCTTGTGAAAGCTCCCGAAAAGCCCTGCAAAAATCGAGCCCCGATATCGCCCCACTGCAAAGCACGATATCAGGCCACCCCTGCGCGCAAAGGGCCAACGCGTCGGCTTCCGAGGCGGCAGAAACCACCTCATACCCCCATCCTTTCAACGCGGTCGAAAGACAGGCCCGCCCGGTCTCATCCCCCTCGACCACCAAAACCAAGGACGCCACAGCAGGTGTCGCCACCGCTTCGGAAAGGCTGGGGATATCCAATTTCATGCGACACGATCCTGACAGACCCTATCGAGTTAACCCACCAAGCCTTACCAGAAGGTGAATCCCTCTGGCCTTCCGCCCCTACAGAACGAACTGCGCCAAGGTTTCGTCGTTTGTGATATCCGTATAGGTAAAGCCGGATTGCCCCAATTGCTCAAGAAACGGCTTGAAATTCTCTGGCCGCCGCGTCTCGATCCCGATCAGGACCGAACCAAAGTTCCGCGCCGATTTTTTCAAATACTCAAAGCGGCAGATGTCATCCTCCGGCCCCAGCAGCATCAGGAATTCCTTCAACGCCCCGGGCCGCTGCGGCAGGCGCAGGATGAAATATTTCTTCACACCCGAATAGCGCTGCGCCCGCTCCTTGACCTCCGGCAAACGCTCGAAATCAAAATTGCCACCCGAGGCAACACAGACCACCGTCTTACCGGCAATCTGATCCGCCACCTCACCCAGCGCATCGATCGACAGCGCGCCCGCCGGTTCCAACACGATGCCCTCGACATTCAGCATCTCGTTGATCGTCACGCAGATCCGATCCTCGGGCAGGTGCACCACATCCGCCGGGTCCACCCCGCGCAAACGTTCAAAGGTCCGCGCACCGATCTTGGCCACCGCAGCACCGTCGACGAAGTTATCGATCGGCGAGACATCCACCGGCGCCCCAACTTCCAACGCCCGCGCAAAGCTTGGCGCCCCGGAAGGTTCGACGAATGTATAGTCGCAGGCATCCCCGAAATAGCTGACCACGCCCGAAGACAGCCCGCCGCCGCCCACGGGCAAGATTACCCGATCCGGCACCCGGCCCAACTGCGCGGCAATCTCCACAGCCACAGAAGCCTGCCCCTCGATCACGTCATCATCATCGAAAGGCGACAGAAAATGCGCCCCTTCGTCCCGGCAGAAACTCTGCGCTGCGGCCAGTGTGGCATCGAAATAATCCCCCACCAGCCGGATCTCGACATTCTCACCGCCAAACATCCGGGTCTTCTGCACTTTCTGCTGCGGTGTCGTCACCGGCATGAAAATCACGCCGCGCACCCCGAAATGGCTACAGGCAAAAGCCACCCCCTGCGCATGGTTCCCCGCCGAGGCACAGACGAAAACCCCCTGCCCCGGGAACACCTTGCGCATCGCATTGAACGCCCCGCGCAGCTTGTAGGAGCGCACCGGGCTCAAATCCTCGCGCTTCAACCAGATATCCGCGCCGAACCGCTCTGACAGATGTTCGTTGCGCAAAAGCGGTGTCGCCGGGAACAATGCCCGCAGCGCCTCTGCCGCCGCCTGTGCTTTTCGTGCAAATTCATCCGCCATCTTTGCTCTCCTTGCTGCCGTTCGTCGATAGGCGCGCAGCCAGCATAGGTCAACGCAGGCTTCAATCTTGCCCGCGCCCGCGAAAACCGCTACCTCGCAGGGCGAACTTGAAAGGAAACCCGTCATGTCCGCGCCCAAGAAAGTCGTGCTTGCCTATTCCGGCGGCCTCGATACCTCGATCATCCTCAAATGGCTGCAAACCGAATATGGCTGCGAGGTGGTGACCTTCACCGCCGACCTCGGCCAAGGCGAAGAGCTGGAACCGGCCCGCAAAAAGGCCGAAATGATGGGCATCGCGCCTGAGAATATCTACATCGAAGACGTGCGCGAGGAATTCGTCCGCGACTTCGTCTTCCCGATGTTCCGCGCCAACGCGGTCTACGAGGGTCTCTACCTGCTGGGCACCTCCATCGCCCGCCCGCTGATCTCCAAACGCCTCGTGGAAATCGCCGAAGAAACCGGCGCCGACGCGGTCGCGCACGGCGCCACCGGCAAGGGCAACGATCAGGTCCGCTTCGAGCTCGCCGCCTATGCGCTTAACCCCGACATCAAGGTCATCGCCCCCTGGCGTGAATGGGATCTGTCGAGCCGCACCAAGCTCTTGGCCTTCGCCGAAAAGAACCAGATCCCGATCGCCAAGGACAAGCGCGGCGAAGCGCCCTTCTCGGTCGACGCCAACTTGCTGCACACCTCCTCCGAAGGTAAGGTGCTCGAAGACCCGGCGGTCGACGCGCCCGACTACGTCTACCAGCGCACCGTGAACCCCGAAGACGCCCCCGACACGCCCGAATACGTCGAGATTGGATTCGAGCGCGGCGATGCGGTCAGCATCAACGGCGAAGCCATGTCCCCCGCCACGATCCTCACCAAGCTCAACGAACTTGGCGGCAAACACGGCTGCGGCCGCCTCGATCTGGTCGAAGGCCGTTTCGTCGGCATGAAGTCCCGCGGCATCTACGAGACCCCGGGCGGCACTTTGCTCTTGGAAGCCCACCGCGGCATCGAATCCATCACCCTCGACCGCGGCGCCATGCACCTCAAGGACGAGCTGATGCCGAAATACGCCGAGCTCATCTACAACGGCTTCTGGTACAGCCCCGAACGCACCATGCTGCAAGCCGCCATCGACGCGAGCCAAACTCATGTCACCGGCACCGTGCGCCTTAAGCTCTACAAAGGCCACGTCCGCACCGTCGGCCGCTGGTCCGATCACAGCCTCTATTCCGAGGCCCATGTGACCTTCGAAGATGACGCCGGCGCCTACGACCAGAAAGACGCCGCAGGCTTCATCCAACTAAACGCCCTGCGCCTCAAACTCCTCGCCGCCCGCGACAAGCGCAGCAAAGGCTGAAGCGCGGGATCCCAATCCCCCTTCATCCTTTCTTAAATACCACGGGGGTCCGGGGGCAGCGCCCCCGGCGGCCAGCCCCAGATAAAAACGCAAAAGGCCCGGACGCTCCCGCCCGGGCCTTTCTCTGAGCCACCTACCGGATCAATCGGCAGTGACGACCGTCATCACCAACTCCCCATTCGGTTTGATCGGCCCGTCTTCCTTGGCGCCCAACGTATATTCGAACACGCCGGTTTTCATGCCACCATCTTCGGAATGCACCATCAACATTAGCATGTCGCCCGAAGCCACATCCTCTTGCAGGATCGCGACCACATCCATGTTCTCGCCCGCGCGCAGCGGAGCGTAGCCGACCACGGGGCCGGGCTTCATATCGGCATCGGTGCGATGCACGACCAGCCAGCCATTCTCGCCTGCCATCACCTTATCGGCAGTGACGACGCCATTCGATACATCCTGACCCGAAGCTTCGACCATGGCCATGGCATGGGCATCCGCCCATGCGCCACCGGCGATCATGGACAGGGCGATTGCGGTGCTTGCAAATTTTTTCATCTGGTTTTCCCTCCGTTTGAAATAGCACCGTAGTCACGACAGCCCCGCGAAATAGTTTCGCGGTCTTCAGGAATTTTTTAGACGTTCCGCAAACAGCCGCTCATAGTAGGGCATGGCCGCCTCCAGAACTTCCGCCTCTGCTCCTTTAAGCTCGGGCAGTTCCCCCTCCGGCCCGGCAAAACCGGCGCTGCGATGGATCGCCCCATACCAATGCGGCGCCCAAACCCCATCCTCGGCCCGCGGCCCGGCGGGCCAATGCAGCATCGCAGGATCAAAGGGCAAGTCGATGGCTGCGCAAAGCCTGCGCAGCATCCCCTCCGGGTCCGCGCGGATATCGCCGCTGTCGATGACAAGTCCGCCCAACCGCTCGAAGAGCATGAGTTGCCGATCAAACCCGATATCCGCCAAACGGGGTGCTTCGCGCTTCTCCGCATAGCTTGCGATCACCCGGGCCGGATGGCGGATCAGGTGGATGTTCACACAATCCTCGGCCCAATCAAGTGGGAACCCGTCGATCATATGCTGCGCCATATGTTTCATATAAAGATGCCGCCCGCCGTGTTGGACAAAGCCAAGAGGCACCCGTGCGGGGTCTTGCTCCTGCGCCGCCAGTACCGCGTCGCGCATCGGATGATCCAGCCCCGTCGCCTTGAGATAGGCCGCGTAAAACGGCTCATCCATCGCGGTGAAATCCGCGCGCGCTCCAAAACTATACATCATCGCAGTGCTAAGATTGCGCGGCCCTGACCACATCGCAATTCGCATGAAGAGCTTCTCCCATTGCCGTTCAACTCAGAACGCTAGAAAGAACGCGCCCGCGCGCCAAGTGGTAAATTGCCTTCACCAGAGCGTGACTTTCCCCGCCCCGGACTTGCGCTATCTCCGCCCCAGCGGCAAGCCTAGGCCTGAGGAGGACCGACATGTTCCAAAAATCAATGTTCAAACCCGCCATTCTGACCCTTGCGATCACTCTGGGCCTCGCCGCGCAGAACCGACCTGCGGCGGCGGCGGAGACCGAGATGCTGACCGTGGCGGGCGGCTGCTTCTGGTGCGTCGAAGCCGATTTCGAATCCGTCAAAGGCGTGAAAGAGGCTATCTCGGGCTTTGCCGGGGGCCGCACCAAGAACCCGACCTACAAAGAAGTCACCGGCGGCAACACCGGCCATTACGAAGCGGTGCAGATCCAATTCGACCCGGATGTGGTCAGCCGCAAGACACTGCTTGATCTCTTCTTCCGCTCGATCGACCCCACAGATGCGGGCGGGCAATTCTGTGACCGGGGCGAAAGCTACCGGACCGCGATTTTCGCGGGCAGCCCCGCCCAGAAAAGCGCGGCAGAGGCTGCCAAGGCCGAAGCGCAGGCCGCCCTCGGGACCAAGGTCGTGACGCCGATCCTTGGCGATGCGCCCTTTTACCCGGCCGATGATTACCACCAGGACTACTACAAAAGCAGCGACCGCCTGGCGTTCAGCAGTGTCGGCGTGGCTGTGAAAAAATCGGTCGCCTACAAACGCTACCGCAAGGGCTGTGGCCGTGACGCCCGCGTGAAACAACTTTGGGGCAGCGCGGCGCCCTTCGTGAAGTAACCGCGCCCCGGTAGATTAGCTGCGAAAATCGTGATCCCGGATCTCTTTCAGATCGGGGATCACATCTGCCGTGCCATGACGCGTGACCATCAAGGCCCCGGCGCGCATGGCCAGATCAATCGCCTGCGGCATGGTCATCCCCCGGTCCAACCCGGCCAGCAGATAGCCGGTGAAAGTATCGCCCGCGCCGGTCGTATCCACCGCATCGACTTGATAGGCGGGGAAGCTCTCGACCAGATGTGCCTTGTTAGAGACCCATTCACAGCCCCCCGCCCCCAGCGTCACCACGATGTCGTCAATCGGCAGCTGCCGCAGCTCGCCCCCCGTCGCGGCCCGCAACTGCGCCGCTTCGACCTCGTTCAGCACCAATAGATCGATCTGTTCGAGGATCGCCGTCACCGCATCCGCATCGAAAGGGGCTGCGGCATAGGCCAGTCGCAGGCCCAGAGTTTTCGCCGTTCGCGCCGCGAACCGCTGCCCGTTGGTTTCGTTCTGCATCAACAGCCAATCGCCCGAGGAAGCCTCGCTCAGTGCGGCACCGATCATCTCATCGGTGATCTCGTGATTGGTGCCGGGGAAGATGACGATATTGTTCTCCCCTTCCAGATCCACGGCGATATTGGCGTGACCGGTCACGCCCTCCATCAAGGTGATATGCGCCGTTTCGACCCCATATTCCAAAAGCCGTTCCAGCGCCCAACCGCCATCGGCGCCCAACGCGCCGACATGCATCACCCGCGTCCCGGCCCGGGCGGCGGCGACCGACATATTGGCCCCCTTGCCGCCCAGCCCCTGCCGGAAATTCCGGGCTGAAATGGTCTCTCCCGGTCCCGGCAGATGGGCCAGCAGATAGAAGTTATCCGCGTTGATAGAGCCGAGGTTCCAGATCATCAGCCCACCTTACAGGCGGCGAGAATAGCCATGTTAAGGATGTCATTCGCCGTCGAGGTGGAAGAGCAGATCTGGATCGACTTATCGAGGCCCGTAAGGATCGGCCCGATCACCGTCGCCCCCGCCATCTCCTGCATCAGCTTGACCGAGATGCTGGCCGAGTGCCGCGCTGGCACTACGAGGATGTTCGCAGGCCCCGTCAGCCGCGAGAACGGGTAATTCGCCTGACTGGCCGCGTTCAGCGCCACATCGACGGTCATCTCGCCCTCATATTCGAAATCCACCCCGCGCTGGTCCAGCACCTCGGGCGCGAGGTGCATCTTTTCGGCCCGTTCCGAGACCGGATAGCCGAAGGTCGAGAAGCTGACGAAGGCGACCCGAGGCTCCAGCCCCAGATGCCGCGCCACGCGCGCGCCGCTTTCGGCAATATTGGCCAGGTCGTTCTCATCGGGCCATTCATGCACCAAGGTGTCGGCGATGAAGACGATGCGCCCCTTGTGCAGCAGGGCCGTGATGCCCGCGGCCCCGGCCTCGGCATTGGCATCAAAAACGTGGTTGAGCCGCTCCAAGACATGCGCCGACTTGCGGGTCGCCCCGGTCACCAGACCGTCGCCATGACCATGCGCCAGCATCAGTGCGGCAAAGACATGGCGGTCGCGTGAGGCAAGGCGGTGGATGTCTTTGCTGTCGAACCCCTTGCGCTGCAACCGGCCGTAAAGAAAGTCTTTGTAGGTCGCCAGGTGCTGGGTGTTGGCGGCGTTCACCACCTCCAACTCGCGCACCGCGTCGGCCATGCCCGCTTCTTCGAGCTTGGCGCGCACGTCGTCCTCGCGGCCCACGACCAGTGCTTTGCCCAAGCCCGCGCGCTGGTACATGACCGCCGCGCGCAGCACCTTGGGATCGTCGCCCTCGGCAAAGATCATCCGGGCCTGATTGGCCCGGGCGCGGGCGTTGATGCCGCGCAAGATGCTCGCCGTCGGGTCCATCCGCGATTTCAGCCCGACCTCATAGGCCTCCATGTCGATGATCGGGCGCCGCGCGGCCCCGGTGGCCATCCCCGCCTTGGCCACGGCGGGTGGAATGCGGTGGATGAGGCGTGGGTCGAATGGCGTGGGAATGATGTAGTCGCGGCCAAAGCTCAGCGTGCGGCCATAGGCCAGCGCCACCTCGTCCGGCACGTCCTCGCGCGCCAGTTGCGCCAGCGCATGGGCGCAGGCGATCTTCATCTCATCGTTGATGGCCCGGGCATGGATGTCGAGCGCGCCACGGAAGAGATAGGGAAAGCCCAGCACGTTGTTGACTTGGTTCGGGTAATCTGACCGCCCGGTGGCGACGATGGCATCCATGCGGACCTCATGCGCCTCTTCGGGCGTGATCTCCGGGTCCGGGTTGGCCATGGCGAAGATTACCGGGTTGTCGGCCATGGAGGCCACCATCGCCGGCGTCACCGCCCCTTTGACCGAGACGCCAAGGAAGACATCCGCGCCCTTCATCGCCTCTTCCAAGCTGCGCAGTTCGGTATTGGCGGCATGGGCAGATTTCCACTGGTTCATGCCCTCGGTGCGGCCTTGGTAGATCACGCCCTTGGTGTCGCACATGATGCAATTGTCGTGTTTCGCGCCCATCGCCTTGAGCAGTTCCAGACAAGCGATGCCCGCCGCCCCCGCGCCGTTGAGCACGATCTTCACGTCCTCGATCTTCTTGCCCGAGAGGTGCAACGCGTTGATCAGACCCGCAGCACAGATCACCGCCGTGCCGTGCTGGTCGTCGTGGAAGACGGGAATGTCCATCTCTTCCTTCAGACGCTGCTCGATGATAAAACACTCGGGCGCCTTGATGTCTTCGAGGTTGATGCCGCCGAAGGTCGGCCCCATCAGCTTGCAGGCGTTGATGAAAGCCTCGGTGTCCTCGGTATCAAGCTCGATATCGATGGAGTTCACATCCGCGAAGCGCTTGAACAGAACCGCCTTGCCTTCCATCACCGGTTTGGAGGCCAGCGCGCCGAGATTGCCAAGCCCCAACACCGCCGTCCCGTTCGAGATCACGGCGACCAGATTGCCCTTGTTGGTGTAGTCATAGGCTGTCTCGGGGCTCTCGGCGATGGCCTCGCAAGGGACGGCCACACCGGGGGAATAGGCAAGGCTCAGGTCGCGCTGTGTGGTCATCGGCACGGTGGCCGAGATCTCGAACTTGCCGGGGGTCGGTTCGAGGTGAAAGGCAAGCGCCTCTTCAGAGGTGATACGGTTCTTTCTCGTCACGACATTACCCTTCTTCTGCTTTGGGATCTTCTTAGCCACGATCCGACTTCAGCACAACGCAAGCCCCGCGTCAGTGCAAATCGCATTACAAAGACCGCCCAAGGCCCCGCACCCCCTTTCGCTGCGCCGGGGGGTTTTGTAGGGTCCGCGCGGCAACAGGGGGCAGCCGTGCAGACAGAAAAAGTAACGCCAATGATGGCCCAATATCTCGAGCTTAAAGCGGACCACGCGGATGCGTTGCTGTTCTACCGCATGGGCGATTTTTACGAGATGTTCTTTGACGATGCCATCGCGGCGGCAGAGGCGTTGGACATTGCGCTCACCAAACGCGGCAAGCATCAGGGCAAAGATATCGCCATGTGCGGCGTGCCGGTGCATGCCGCCGAAGGCTACCTGCTGACGCTGATCCGCAAGGGGTTTCGCGTGGCGGTCTGCGAGCAGATGGAAAGCCCCGCGGAGGCCAAGAAACGCGGCTACAAAGCGGTGGTAAAACGCGACGTGGTGCGGCTGGTCACCCCCGGCACGCTGACCGAAGAAAGCCTGCTGGAAGCCCGCCGTCACAATTACCTCGCGGCCTTTGCCGAGGTGCGCGATGCCTGCGCGATGGCTTGGGTCGATATCTCGACCGGCGCGTTTCACGTGATGCCACTGGCGCAGGTTCGGCTGGGGCCGGAATTGGCGCGGCTGTCCCCGTCGGAACTGATCGTCTCAGAGGCGAAAGAGACGGATTTGCACGAGGTCGTCTCTGATTTTGGGATTGCACTGACGGGTCTGGCCCGTTCGGCCTTTGACAGCACCAGTGCGGAAAAACGGGTCTGCGACCTGTTTGATATCGCCACGCTAGAGGCTTTCGGCAGCTTCACCCGCGCCGAAGTTTCGGCTATGGGAGCGGTAATAGAATACCTCACTATCACTCAACGCGGCAAGCTGCCCCTGCTCCGCCCGCCCCAGAAAGAGGCAGAGGCCCGCACCGTTCAGATTGACGCGGCAACCCGGCGCAATCTGGAACTCACCCACTCCCTAAATGGTGGCCGCGCCGGGTCTTTGCTGTCGATCATGGATAATACCGTCACCGCCGGGGGCGCGCGCCTGCTGGAGCGGCGGATCTCAAGCCCTTCGCGCGTTGTCGATGTGGTCACCTCCCGCGCCGATGCGCTCAGCTTTGCCTATGACAATGCCCGCGTTGCCGAAGACATTCGCCAACGTCTGCGCAATGTGCCGGACCTCGACCGGGCGCTGTCGCGTCTGTCGCTCGACCGGGGCGGTCCGCGCGACCTTGCCGCAATCCGCAATGGGTTGATCGAAGCCGAGGCTTTACACCAGAGCCTGACACAACAGGACCTCCCCGACCTGCTTCGCGAAGCTGCGGAAGGGTTGCAGGGCCATGGAGATCTTATTGACCTGCTGGATCACGCGCTGGTGGCCGAGCCCCCGCTGATGGTGCGCGACGGCGGATTCATCGCCCCCGGCCATGACGCCGACCTCGACGCCGCGCGCGAGCTGCGCGACGAAGGCCGCAGCGTAATCGCGGGCATGCAGCAGCAATTCGTCTCTGATACGGGGATTTCGTCGCTGAAGATCAAGCACAACAACGTGCTGGGCTATTTCGTCGAATGCACCGCGACCCATGCCGAGAAAATGCTGAACCCGCCGCTGTCAGAAACCTTTATCCACCGTCAGACCACGGCGAACCAAGTGCGCTTTACCACTGTCGAACTGTCCGAGTTGGAGACGAAAATCCTCAACGCGGGCAACCACGCGCAGGAGATCGAAAAGCGGCTCTACGAAAGTCTTCGGAGTGCTATTCTAGAGCATGCGGCAGAGATCGGACAAGCCTCTGCCGGGTTGGCCGAAGTCGATCTGGCCACAGGTCTGGCCGACCTCGCCCGGAGTGAGAATTGGACCCGCCCGCGCGTGGATATGTCCCGCGCCTTTGACATCCAAGGGGGGCGGCATCCAGTCGTTGAACGCGCTCTGACCCAGCAATCGGGCGAGCCTTTCATCGCCAATGACTGTGACTTGAGTGCCGAAGGTGAAGCCGCGAACATCTGGCTCCTCACTGGCCCGAACATGGCGGGTAAATCGACCTTCCTGCGCCAGAACGCGCTGATCGCCCTGATGGCGCAGATGGGCAGTTTTGTGCCTGCAAGTTCGGCGCATATCGGCGTTGTTAGCCAGCTTTTCAGCCGCGTCGGTGCCTCAGACGATCTGGCGCGGGGCCGCTCGACCTTCATGGTCGAAATGGTCGAAACCGCCGCGATCTTGAACCAAGCCGACGACCGCGCGCTGGTGATCCTCGACGAGATCGGGCGCGGCACCGCGACCTACGACGGACTCTCGATCGCTTGGGCCACGCTGGAACATCTGCATGACGTGAACCGGACCCGGGCGCTCTTCGCCACCCATTATCACGAGATGACGGCGCTGGCCGGCAAGCTGCCGGGGGTCGACAATGCCACGGTGGCAGTCAAGGAATGGGAGGGCGAGGTCGTCTTCCTGCACGAGGTGCGCAAGGGGGCGGCGGACCGCTCTTATGGGGTGCAGGTGGCGCAGTTGGCGGGCCTGCCCGCCCCGGTGATCGCCCGCGCCCGCGTGGTGCTGGAGGCATTGGAGAAAGGCGAACGCGAAGGCGGGGCTACACAAAAGACGCTGATCGACGATCTGCCGCTCTTCGCGGCCAGCCCGCCCCCGCAACCGGCCCCTGCGAAAACCTCGGCGGTCGAAGAGAAGCTGGCAGAGATCATCCCCGATGAACTCTCCCCACGTGAAGCGCTTGAGCTGATCTATAAACTGAAAGAGGCGGCCAAATCCTGACCGCCTCCTTCGAAAGTGACTGTTTGGACGTTTAGCTCGCCGGGGTCGAAGAAACGCCGACCTGCGCGGGGCGCAGCAGACGGTCGTGCAGCATAAAGCCTTCGGCGGCGACCTGAATGATCTCGCCCGCCACGGTGCCGGGAACAGGCGCCTCGAACATCGCTTCGTGGTGCTTGGGGTCGAACTTGTCACCAACCTCGGGCGCGATCACTTCGATACCATGCTTTTTGAAAACGTTCAGCAGCTCGCGCATCGTCAGTTCCACACCTTCCAGCAGCGGGCCAAAGGCCTCTTTCTGCTCATCGGTGGTGGTTTCCAGCGCGCGTTTCATGTTGTCATAAACGGGCAGCATGTCACGGGCCAGCTTGGAGCCGCCATAGTTCTCGGCCTCGCGACGGTCCTTGTCGGAGCGTTTGCGCGCATTCTCGGCATCGGCGAGCGCGCGCATGAAACGGTCGCGGTACTGGTCACGCTCGGCGCGCAGTTCCTCAACCGCAAGGGCTTCTTCGTCGATCTCGGCCATGTCTTCGGCGTATTCTTCAGCTTCGGCGCTGTCGATCTCGTCCAAAAAGTCGTTTTCTTTCGGCTCTGCCATGTTCCACCTCTAGTTCCGGTCGGAAATCAGCTTTCCCACCAGTTGTGCCGTGTAGTTCACAATCGGCACGATACGTCCATAATTTAAGCGTGTCGGGCCAATGACACCCACGGCGCCGATCACCTTACGATCAGCGTTCATATAAGGGGAAACGACCAGAGAGGAACCCGAAAGTGAGAAAAGTTTGTTTTCCGAGCCGATAAAAATGCGCACACCGTCCCCATCTTCGGCCAGTTCGAGGAATTCGGCGATGTCCCGCTTGCGCTCAAGATCATCGAAAAGGCTACGGATACGGTCAAGGTCTTCGGCCTCCGCCTCTCCGCCCAGCAGATTCGACCGACCGCGCACGATCAAACGCTCGGAATGCTCTCCTTCCGCGTCCCACAGCACCGCCCCGCTTTCGACAAGCTGCTGCGCGAGCACGTCGATCTCCTGACGGCGCTTAGCGATCTCCTGCTTGATGCTGCGCTGCAACTCGCTGAGGGTTTTGCCTTCGACGAAAGCATTCAGGAAATTCGCCGCCTCGCGCATCGAACTGGGGGTCTGCCCGGGTGGCGGCGTGAATAGCCGGTTCTCCACATGCCCGTCGGAGAAAACAAGCACCACCAAAGCTCTATCAGGCGAAAGAGAGACGAATTCGATATGTTTGATCGGCGCTTCGTGCTTCGGCGTCAACACGAGCGAGGCACCATGCGTGACGCCCGACAGGGCCGATCCGATCCGGTCCAACAGCCCGCCGACATCAGAGGAATTATTTCCCAAGGTCGCGTCGATCTTCTCCCGGTCAAGCTCTGTCGGATCGCCAATCTCGATCATCCCATCGACGAACATCCGCAGCCCCAATTGCGTCGGAATGCGCCCGGCTGAAACGTGAGGGCTGTCCAACAGGCCCATATATTCGAGATCCTGCATTACATTGCGGATTGTCGCCGCCGAGACCTTTTCGCTGAAGTCCCGCGTCAGGGTGCGCGACCCCACCGGATCGCCACTTTCCAGATAGCCTTCAACCACCCGGCGAAACACTTCGCGGGATCGGTCGTTCATGTCTTTCAGCAATTCAGGCGTGTTTTTCATCGGAGCTCGCTCTCTTGTCTAATAAAGGTACAAGCCGGGCAAACGTCAATCGGGGTTGCATCAAAGCCTTGTGGGGCGGTATCCCCGGGCAACATCAAAAAGGATATGTCATGCGTCCCTCTGGCCGGAAACTCGATGAAATGCGCGCCGTCTCGATCGAGACAGGTTTCACCAAACATGCCGAAGGGTCGGCCCTGATCAAGATGGGCGATACCCATGTGCTCTGCACCGCGACGATCGAAGATCGCGTGCCGCCCTTCATCAAAGGCTCCGGTCTGGGGTGGGTCACTGCCGAATACGGCATGTTGCCCCGCGCCACCAACACACGGATGCGTCGCGAAGCCGCCTCCGGCAAACAAGGGGGTCGCACGGTCGAGATCCAGCGCCTGATCGGCCGCGCCCTGCGCGCCGGGGTCGACCGCTCCGCATTGGGCGAGCGTCAGATAACCGTCGATTGTGACGTGCTACAAGCCGATGGCGGCACCCGCTGCGCGTCCATCACCGGCGGTTGGATTGCCCTGCGTCTCGCCGTGAACAAGCTGATGAAGGCGGGCGATGTCGTCTCTGACCCGCTGGTCGATCCCGTCGCGGCGGTAAGTTGCGGCATCTACGCAGGCCAACCGGTGCTCGACCTCGACTACCCCGAGGATTCCGAGGCGGGCGTCGATGGCAACTTCATCATGACCGGATCCGGCAAGCTGATCGAAGTGCAGATGAGCGCCGAAGGCTCAACCTATACCCGCGACCAGATGAACCAGCTGATGGATCTGGCCGAGAAAGGCGTCGGCGAACTGGCCACCATCCAAAAATCGGTTACCGCATGACCCGCAAGTTCACCGAAAATCGCATTCTGATCGCCACCCATAACGCCGGCAAACTGGCTGAAATGCGCCAGCTCTTCGCCCCCCACGGGGTTGAGGTGGTCGGCGCGGCAGAGATGAACCTGCCCGAGCCGGAAGAGACCGAGACGACCTTCGTCGGCAACGCCCGGATCAAGGCGCATGCCGCCGCCAAGGCGACCGGCCTGCCCGCATTGGCCGACGATTCCGGCATCGAAGTCGAAGCGCTTAACAATGCACCCGGCGTCTATACCGCGGATTGGGCCGAAACAGAGAATGGCCGCGACTTCGTCATGGCCATGACTAAGACGCGCAACCTGCTGGAAGAAAAGAACGCCCCTCACCCCCGCCGCGCCCGTTTCTGCGCGAACCTGGTGTTGGCATGGCCCGACGGCCATGATGAGGTTTTCGCGGGCAAGGTAAACGGCACGCTGGTTTGGCCGATGCGCGGCGAACAGGGTCACGGCTATGACCCGATGTTCCAACCTGACGGCCATGAGGTCACCTTTGCCGAAATGGACGCCGAGCAGAAAAACAGCATCAGCCACCGCGCCGATGCCTTTGCGAAACTGATTGCGGCCTGTTTTGGCTGAAGATTGGCAACAGGGCGGCTTCGGCCTCTATATCCATTGGCCATTTTGCGAGGCGAAATGTCCCTATTGCGACTTTAACAGCCACGTTAGCCGCTGGATCGACCAAGCCGCTTGGCGGGATGCCTATCTCGCCGAGCTTCAGCGCGCTGCGGATGAGACACCGGGCCGCGTGCTCAATGCCGTCTTTTTCGGCGGCGGTACGCCCAGTCTGATGGACCCCGATGTCGTCGCAGACATCATCAGCGCCATCCGGGGCCACTGGCCCACGGCGAACGATCTGGAAATCACCCTCGAAGCCAATCCCGGCTCGGTCGAAGCGGGCCGCTTTGCCGCCTACAGACAAGCCGGAGTGTCCCGCGTGTCGATGGGCATTCAGGCACTGAACGATCCGGATCTCAAACGTTTGGGCCGCCTACATTCGGCGAAAGAAGCGATGACTGCTTTCGACATCGCCCGTAATACCTTTGACCGCGTGAGCTTCGATCTAATCTATGGGCGGCAAGACCAATCCGCCGTGGAATGGGAAGCCGAGTTGAAACAGGCTCTATCCCTCGCGATAGACCACATTTCGCTCTATCAGCTGACCATCGAACAAGGCACCGCCTTTGGCGACCGTTACGCCCGCGGAAAACTTCGCGGCCTGCCCGACGAAGATCTCGGCGCGGATATGTTCACCCTGACCCAAGACATCTGCAATGACATGGGCATGCCTGCTTACGAGGTGTCAAACCACGCCCGGGATGGCGCCCAATCGCGTCACAACCTGATCTATTGGCGCTATGGGGACTATATCGGCATCGGCCCCGGCGCCCATGGGCGGTTGACGCTGGACGGAGAGAAATTCGCGACAGTTGCTTATAGCAATCCACAGCGGTGGCTCGACGGTGTCGCAAAGGGCGAAGCGGAGAAACCCCGGACCGCCCTGAGCCGAAGCGAACAGGCGACTGAGTTTCTCCTGATGGGCCTGCGCCTGAAAGAAGGCGTTGACCTTAGCCGTTACGCCGATATGGCCGGGCATGAGATCGACGAAAAGGCCGTCAATCACCTGCAAGACATCGGCATGGCAGCACGCGAGAAAGACAGGTTAATTGTTTCAGATCAAGGCGTTATCGTCCTAAACGCCGTGATCGAAACGCTTCTGCCTTAAGAGCCGCCCAACAGGCGGCAGATCTCATCCAGCTGATCAAGCGTGGTATAGTGCAACGTCACCTTACCCGCTTCCTGACCCGGTTTATGATCCAAACTAACCTTCATACCGAGGTTGGCTGACAGATCGCCTTCAAGCGCCTGTGTATCGGCATCCTTCGCTGGGCGCTGCGAGAGACGCTCCTTATTTACCATATTACCACGTTCGCCGGCCTGATCTTTCTTAACCAAAGCCTCGGTCGCGCGGACGGAAAGGCCGCCTTTGATGACCTGCTGCGCCAGTTTCAGCGGATCCTTCGCCGGAATTAGCGCCCGCGCATGCCCCGCGCTCAGTTCATTCTGGCGCACCATCTCTTGCACCGGATCTGGCAGGTTCAGCAGGCGCAATAGGTTCGCAATATGGCTTCGGCTTTTCCCGAGGGCTTCGGCCATCTTCTCCTGCGTATGGCCGAACTTATCCATCAACTGTCGATAGCCCGCCGCTTCTTCGACCGAGTTCAGATCTGCCCGCTGGATGTTCTCAATGATCGCGACTTCAAGCACTTCGACATCGGTGAACTCGCGCACGATCACCGGAAGGCTATGCACCTTGGCGATCTGAGATGCCCGCCAACGCCGTTCACCCGCGACGATCTCGAAGTTTCCGTCGGCCAAAGCGCGGACGATCAGAGGCTGAATGACCCCCTTTTCTTTGATTGAGGCCGCGAGATCATCAAGATGCTCTTGCTCAAACCGCTTACGCGGCTGATCCGGGTTCGGTTTGATCCGCTCGATCGGAACGAACTGCTCCGCCGCCGCGGCCCCCCTGGCGGCCACGCTCTCGGTCTCCGCTACATCCGCCATCAGTGCCGAAAGCCCCCGGCCAAGGCCCCGTTTGCGCTCTTGTTTGTCTGCCATACTGCCACCTTATTAACCATTGTTTCTTGTTAGCTCCGCCGCCAAATCGCGGTAGGCTTGGGCCCCTTTCGATGTGGGATCATAACTCAAAACGGGCATGGCAAAGCTCGGCGCTTCGCTGACCCGAACATTGCGCGGAATCACGGTTTGGAACACCAGTTCACCAAGGTTCGCCCGCGCATCATTCTCAACCTGTTGCGACAGATTATTGCGGCGATCATACATGGTCAGCAGAACGCCCTCAATCCGCAGGTCCTTATTCCCGCTTTGCCGGACCTCTCTTATCGTCAACATAAGCTGAGAGAGCCCTTCCAACGCAAAAAATTCGCTCTGCAAAGGCACAAGTACAGAGTGCGCCGCGATCATCGCATTCACGGTCAATAGGTTGAGCGAAGGCGGGCAATCAATCAGGATGTAATCAAACTCAAAGTGATCCATCTGGGTTTGCCTGAGTGCGTCGTGCAAAAGGAAACTTCTTTTCTCATTCGAAAAGAGTTCGATATCCGCAGAGCTAAGGTCAACCGTCGCCGGAACGATGAGCAACCCTTCCGTTTCGGTGCGCTGAATGACATCCTGCGGAAGGCTATCGTCCAGCAAGAGATCATATGTTGTAAATTCGCGATCTTCGACTTCGATACCAAGCCCCGTAGAGGCGTTGCCCTGCGGATCCAGATCAACCACCAGAATACGCTTCCCAGCTTCCGCCAGCGCAGCGGCAAGATTGATCGTCGTCGTCGTTTTTCCCACACCGCCCTTCTGGTTTGCAATGGCAATGATTTTCGGTCCATCTGGACGAGAAAGGTCAGACACGGGCGATATCCTTAATCTTTAGAATGGCAGCGTCCGGATTGGTCTTGCTGGTTACCGTCTCTAGGTCGTAAGTCCAATCCTGCCGCGCCTCTAGGTCTTCACGCTGCCAGCTTTGACCTTTAGGGAGAAGTGCAATGCCTCCGCGTTTAAGATGCAACTCGGCGAACCCTAACAACTTCGTCAGATCGGCTAAAGCGCGGGCAGATAGCACGTCTGCTTTGAGACATTCGAGTTCTTCGATTCTGTCGGTTTTCACCTTTGCCGCAAGATCAAGTTCTCGAATGGCCGTCCGCAGAAAAGCTGATTTCCTCTGATCACTCTCAACCATAACCACATCGAATCTGTGCTCTTCTTGATTGAGGATCGAAATAACGATGCCCGGAAAACCTCCGCCGCTACCAAGGTCTACCCAGTTCCCTCGCCCCGTAGCAAGCTCAAAGATTTGGACGGAATCCAGAATATGGCGGGACCAAAGGTCATCCAAGCTGCTTTTGGAAACCAAATTAATCTTCGGATTCCATTTCCTCACCAGTTCAGCAAAGGCTTTCAGCTTTTCAAATGTTTCACGTGAAACATCGATGTCATTTTCAGTGCTCATGCTGACTTCTTTCCGGCCCCGCGCTTCACACGAGCAAGTATCAAAGTCAGCGCGGCTGGTGTCATTCCATCAATGCGCGCCGCCTGTGCCATTGTTTCCGGACGCGCGGAAGATACCTTCGACTTCAGCTCGTTAGAAAGGCCTGCAAGATCATCGAAGGAAAAATCAGACGGTATACGAACGTTCTCGTCTTTCTTCAGCACATCGATCTCTTTCTGTTGTCGAGCGATGTAGGTTGCGTAGAGCGCGTCCCGTTCAATCTGTCGGCGTATTTCGAATGGAGTTTCTTCCAGGCTGCGATCAAGTGGCAGCAAGTCTTCAAACTCCACATCGGGAAAGGCGAGAACCTGATAGCCGCTACGCTTTGCACCATCTTGGTTGACTTTGATACCGGCGCTCGCAAGCTCTTTCGGCGTATACTCCGTACCTTCCAGCTTCGCTTTTGTCTCCTCTAGGGAGGAAACCTTCTTCTCAAAGCTGTCTCGGCGCGCGGCAGAGGTACAGCCTAACTGAATCGCCAAAGGAGTTAGCCGCTGATCCGCATTGTCTGCCCGTAGCGACAGGCGGAACTCGGCCCGAGATGTGAACATCCGGTAGGGTTCTGTAACGCCCCGGGTCGTCAGATCATCGACCATAACCCCAATATAGCTTTCGGAACGGGTAAATGTCACCGCATTCCGGCCTTGGGCGCTAAGAGCGGCATTCAAGCCTGCTACCAGTCCCTGCGCGGCCGCTTCCTCATAGCCCGTCGTACCATTGATCTGTCCGGCGAGATAGAGGCCGGCTACGGTACGGACCGCAAGCGTTGATGAAAGAGCGCGCGGATCGACGTAGTCGTACTCGATGGCGTAACCAGGTTGCAAAATAGTTGCGTTCTCGAGGCCGACCATGCTTCGGACATAGGCTTCCTGCACATCTGCCGGGAGGGAGGTCGAAATGCCGTTTGGATAGACGGTATGATCATCCGCGCCCTCGGGCTCTAGGAAAACCTGATGCGACTCTTTATCGGCAAAACGGACGACCTTATCTTCGATCGAAGGGCAATAACGCGGGCCTACGCCATCGATATGCCCGCCATACATTGCGGACCTATCGAGATTCTCTCTGATGATCTGATGAGTTTTCTCGTTCGTATGGGTAATACCGCAGGCGACCTGGGGGGCTGAAACCTTGTCGGAGAGGAAGGAAAACAGGATGGGGTCATCGTCCCCGGGCTGCGCTTCCAATATATCCCAGTTGATCGTGCGGCCATCCAGCCGGGGTGGTGTCCCCGTCTTTAGTCGGCCCATCGGTAGATTAAAGGAATCGATCCGTTCGGCCAGTTTGACCGACGCTTTGTCCCCCATGCGGCCGCCTTCGTGCGATACATCGCCGACATGAATGACACCCCGGAGGAAGGTCCCCGTCGTAAGAACGACGGATGTCGCCTTGATGTTCGTTCCGTCGGCCAAGACTACGCTGGCAACGACTTCGCCGTCCATCACGAAGTCGGTAACCTCTCCTTCAATGATGTCGAGGTTAGCTTGAGCCTCGATCTCGCGCAGCATCTCTGTCCGGTAGATTCTCCGGTCAGCCTGAGCGCGAGGGCCCTGAACCGCGGGGCCTTTTCGACGGTTTAGCAGGCGGAATTGGATACCAGCTTTATCGGCAACGCGACCCATGACGCCGTCCATCGCGTCGATCTCTCGTACCAGATGGCCCTTCCCCAGTCCGCCGATGGCCGGATTACAGGACATGACGCCGATTCCATCCCGGCTCATCGTGACCAGCGCTGTCTGTGCGCCGAGCCGTGCCGAAGCGTGCGCTGCTTCCGCGCCCGCGTGGCCCCCACCGATCACGATCACATCAAAATGTTTCACGTGAAACACTCCATCATTTACCTACGCAAAAGCTGGTGAAAATCTCATCCAGCAGGTTCTCAACGTCTATGCGGCCAACAAGGGTTTCCAGCGCTCGAATCGCGAACCGGAGTTCCGCAGCGGCCAAATCATAGAAATCAGGTCCTCGGGTCAGGATAACATCTACTTCAGCCAAACACGAGACGGCTTGCTGCAAGGCGACGCGATGTCGCTCATGGGTTGCCAGTCCGATGCTTGAACTGCGCTCCGAGAGTGTAGATTGAATGCGGTCGATAAGTTCTGACACGCCCTGCCCG
Source organism: Sulfitobacter sp. 1A15258 (assembly GCF_043557045.1). Lineage (NCBI taxonomy): Bacteria > Pseudomonadati > Pseudomonadota > Alphaproteobacteria > Rhodobacterales > Roseobacteraceae > Sulfitobacter > Sulfitobacter sp. 1A15258. The sequence continues at coordinate 77,724 of NZ_JBIFFK010000003.1, forward strand.
GTCTTCCCTGAGATACCGTTCGCCTCAATACCAACGAGATCTGCCTTGGGGTGGAGAACAATATCCTCTTCCTCCGGTGTAACGGCCAAGGCCTCACCCGGCGCCGCGAGGAACACCCGCAGATCCGCCGCCCCGGCGCGTTCGATTGCGCGCTCGATCCCGATGGCTTCAACTTTATCTTCGCTTTCGCGGAGACCCGCCGTATCCAAAAGGGTGACCGGCAGCCCGCCGAGGTCCATTCGAACTTCGATTACATCGCGGGTAGTGCCTGCGATTTCTGAGGTGATCGCAGCGTCACGTCCGGCTAGCGCATTCAAGAGCGTCGACTTACCCGCATTTGGCGCACCGATGATCGCGACTTCGAAGCCGTTTCGAACCCGTTCAGCGACATAGGTGCCTTCCGCTTCGTCTTGCAATTCCTTGCCGACTTTCGAGAGCAGCGATTCCACCTCGGGGGTGACGTCGATGGGCACTTCTTCATCCGCGAAGTCGATCGTGGCCTCTAGAAGCGCAGCGGCGCGGATCAAGTCTTTTCGCCAACCTTCGACGCGCGCGCCGAGGTGGCCCGATAAAACGCGAAGCGCTTGCTTTCGCTGTGCTTCTGTTTCGGCTTCGATGAGATCCGCCAGCCCTTCGACCTGCGCGAGATCCAACCTTTCATTCTCTAGCGCACGGCGGGTGAATTCCCCCGCTTCAGCCATCCGAGTTTCGGGGAAGGTCGAGAGCAGGGAAAGCATCGCCCGGACCACGGCGATGGAACCATGCAGTTGAAACTCGATCACATCTTCGCCGGTGAAGGAATTTGGCCCGGGGAAGCTCAGGACCAAGGCTTGGTCGATAACCTCGCCACTCGTGCCGCAGAGGTTTCGCAACACGCTTCCGCGCCCCTCAGGACGTTTGCCGGAAATCTCCTGCGCAATTGCGAAGGCCTGCGGGCCGGAAATGCGGATCACCGCAACCCCGGCACGGCCCGGCGCTGACGCTTGGGCGAATATCGTGTCCATATTTCACTAACCTATTGTTATTACGAAATAACTCAGGTGTTCATGGAGTCGAAGAAGTCAGAATTCGACTTGGTTTGCTTGAGCTTGCCGAGCAGGAATTCGATGGCATCGGTGGTGCCCATCGGGTTGAGGATGCGGCGCAGCACGAAGGTTTTCTGCAGGTCCACCTTGTCGACCAGAAGATCCTCCTTCCGGGTGCCGGACTTGAGGATGTCGATCGCCGGGAAGACACGCTTGTCGGCGATCTTACGGTCCAGCACGATCTCGGAGTTACCGGTGCCCTTGAACTCTTCAAAGATCACTTCGTCCATGCGGCTGCCGGTGTCGATCAGCGCGGTGGCGATGATGGTGAGCGAGCCGCCCTCTTCGATGTTCCGCGCGGCCCCGAAGAAACGCTTCGGGCGTTGCAGGGCGTTGGCATCGACACCACCGGTCAGAACCTTGCCCGAGGACGGGACCACGGTGTTGAAGGCGCGGCCCAGACGGGTGATCGAATCGAGCAGGATGACAACGTCGCGCTTGTGCTCGACGAGGCGCTTGGCCTTTTCGATGACCATCTCGGAGACGGCGACGTGGCGCGTGGCCGGCTCGTCGAAGGTGGAGGAGACGACCTCCCCTTTCACCGACCGCTGCATGTCGGTGACTTCCTCGGGCCGTTCGTCGATCAGCAGAACGATCAGGTAGCACTCCGGGTGGTTTTTCTCGATGCTGTTGGCGATGTTTTGCAGCAGCACGGTCTTACCGGTGCGCGGCGGGGCGACGATCAGCGAACGCTGGCCCTTGCCGATGGGCGAGACCAGATCGATGATCCGCGCCGAGCGGTCCTTGATCGTGGGGTCGTCGACCTCCATCGTCAGACGCTCGTCGGGGTAAAGCGGCGTCAGGTTCTCGAAGGCAACCTTGTGGCGCGCCTTCTCGGGCGCCTCGAAGTTGATCTTGGTGACCTCGGTCAGCGCGAAATAGCGTTCGGTGTCATCGGGCGCCTTGATCAGCCCCTCGATAGTGTCCCCGGTGCGCAGCGACCATTTGCGGATCATGTCGGGCGAGACGTAGATGTCATCGGGGCCCGGCAGGTAGTTCGCTTCGGGGGAGCGCAGAAAACCGAATCCGTCCTGCAGCACTTCCAACACGCCGTCGCCCGAAATCTCCCAACCGTCATCCGCGCGTTCGCGGAGAATCTGGAACATCATCTCGCCTTTACGCATGGTCGAGGCGTTCTCGATCTCCAGCTCTTCGGCCATGGCGAGCAGGTTTTTCGGCGTCTGCGCCTTGAGATCAGCGAGGTTCAGCGTTTCGGTTGTCATGGAGCATCCTGTTCAGCCGCAGCAAAATGCGGGCTGGTCGATCATTTGAATGTGGCAAGCAGAAACCGCCCCGGACGGGACAGTGGCGCAGATATAGGCGGCAGCGCGGCTTGAGTCAATTGCCTCAGAATTTCACGACCACTGAGAAGACGATCATGATCATCAGCAGTGTCGGCACTTCGTTCAAAAGCCGGAACTGACGGCCCGTGACGGTACTGTCGCCGCTTTCGACGGATTTGACCTGTTTTTTCAGCCAAACATGGAAAACCGTCATGGCGATGACACTGGCCCCCTTGGTCCATGGCCAGATCATCGTCCAATCCACGATTCCGGGCGTCAGAACGAGGGCGAGGCCGAAAACCCATGTCGCCATCATCGCGGGCCGCATGATGAACTGAGCGAGCTTAAATTCCATCATCGCGAAAGTCTCATGCATCCGCCCGGCGGAGCCCGCCTGTTCGACATGATGCACGAAGAGCCGCGGTAGGTAGAAGAGCGCTGCCATCCAACTGATGACCGACACGATATGGAGAGCTTTGATCCATGGATAAGCGAGGCTGAGAAGATCGAACATGGGGAAGGCTCCGGTGTGCGTGCTTCTTTCTTAATAAATAAGAAAAGAGAAAAGATGTAGTTGATTGTAGGGCGCCTGAATCCTGTGGATTAATGATTTATACCGCCGCTTATCAACAGGTGAACAAACTTCGCGGCCCCCTGTGGATAAGCCGGCCCCGATTCGCGAATATTGAATTTTCTCAGGATCTTGCTGGCGTATTTTCCGGGGGACAAAATGTATCAAAGCGGGGATAACCGGTGAAGTCTCGTGGTTATACGCACAAGCGGCTTATCCCTATTCATCGGGGTGGGAATCGGCGACAAAAAACCGCGACTCGGGGCGAGATCTGCGGGCTTGTGCTGTCAACTTTTATCTCGCAGAACAAATCCTCAAGATTTGCGCCAGATCATCACAGGGTTATCCACATGCCGCAGAAAATCATCCTCGCCTCCGGCTCGGAGATCCGGGCGCAGCTTTTGGCGCAGGCCGCGATCCCGCATGAGGTGATCCCAGCCAAGATCGACGAAGAGATGATAACCGCCGCCCTGCGGGCCGAGGAGGCCAAGCCGCGCGACATCGCCGATACCTTGGCCGAGATGAAAGCCCGTAAAGTGAGCGAAAAGCACTTTGGCGCGTTGGTTCTGGGCTGCGATCAGGTGTTGGACCATCGCGGCGAGATGCTGCACAAGCCGCGTGATAAGGGTGAAGCCATCGCGCAGCTTCACCGTCTGCGCGGGGATCGGCATTCCCTGCTCTCCGCCGCGGTGCTTTATGAAGACGGTAAACCCCTGTGGCGGCACGTCGGTCAGGTGCGGCTGCGGATGCGTGACGCAAGCGACGCTTATATAGAAGACTACGTCGCGCGAAACTGGGACAGCATTCGCCATGCGGTCGGCTGCTATAAGCTGGAAGAAGAAGGTGTCCGGCTCTTCACGCAGATTGAGGGGGATTACTTTCACGTCTTCGGTATGCCATTTCTTGAACTGCTGAATTACCTGACGCTGCGCGGAGACCTCACGACATGAGCCTGCCCAAAATCCCCCTCGCCGGTGTGATCGGATCGCCCATCGCGCATTCCAAATCCCCGCAGTTGCATCGCCATTGGCTGGAGACCTATGGCATCGTCGGTCATTATGTGCCGCTCGATGTCGCCCCCGATGATCTGGAAGAGGTGCTGAGAACGCTGCCCAAGATGGGCTTTGTCGGGGTGAACCTGACGATCCCCCATAAAGAAGCGGTGATTGAGATCGCGGATCTTATCACCGACCGTGCCACTCTGATCGGCGCGGCCAATACGTTGATCTTTCGCGCCGATGGCAAGATTCACGCAGATAACACGGATGGCTACGGTTTCATCGAAAACCTCAAGGCCGGCGCGCCAGATTGGGATCCGAAGGCTGGACCGGCAGCGGTTTTGGGCGCGGGCGGCGCGGCGCGGGCGGTTGTCTCGTCGCTTTTGGACGCGGGCGTGCCTGAGATCTGCCTGTCCAACCGTACCCGCGTGCGGGCTGAGCAGTTGCAGCGCGATTTCGGCGGAAGAGTTAAAGTCGTCGATTGGGTGCAGGCGGGCAATATGATCGATCACGCCAGTTTGTTGGTGAACACCACATCGCTTGGCATGATTGGCAAAGGCGCCTTGCGGGTGCCGCTGGATGGGCTGCGCCACGGCACCGTGGTGACGGATCTCGTTTACGCTCCGCTGCGGACCCATCTGCTTGAGACGGCTGAGGATATGGGCTGCGTCACGGTCGACGGGCTGGGCATGTTGTTGCATCAGGCGGTCCCGGCGTTCGAGCGTTGGTTCGGCCAGCGGCCCGAGGTCGACCGCGCCACGCGAACGGCGGTGCTGCGCTGATGTTTCACCTCGGGCTCACCGGCTCCATCGGCATGGGTAAATCGACCACGGCAAAGATGTTCGCCGAGGAAGGCTGCGCCGTTTGGGATGCCGACGCGGCGGTGCACCGGCTTTATGCCCCGGGCGGGGCCGCCGTGGCGCCGATGCAGACGGCTTTCCCGGAGGCCATTGAGGGCGGCGGCGTCTCTCGTGCCGCGTTGAAAGAGGTCATCGCCGCCGATCCGACCGCCCTGCCCCGGATTGAGGCCATCGTGCATCCGCTGGTGGCCGAAGACCGGGCGACGTTTCTGGCGCAGGCGGATAGCGACATCGCCGTGCTCGACATCCCGCTGCTGTTCGAAACCGGCGGCGAGGCTGCGATGGATGCCGTGGCCTGCGTGACGATCCCGGCAGAGGTGCAACGCGAGCGCGTACTGGCGCGTGGCACGATGACAGAGGCGCAATTCGACGCCATCCGCGCCAAGCAGATGCCCGCCGAAGAGAAGTGCGCCCGCTCGGACTATGTGATAGTGACCGACACGCTCGACCATGCCCGCGCGCAGGTGCGGGCGGTGATCCGCGACATCAGGGAAAGACTGCGCCATGCGTGAAATCGTGCTCGATACCGAAACCACCGGCTTTGACCCCGAAAGCGGCGACCGCATCGTTGAGATCGGCGCGGTCGAGCTGATGAACCACATGGCCACGGGCGAGACCTATCACCAATACATCAACCCCGAACGCTCGATGCCCGAGGAAGCCTTTCAGGTGCACGGGCTGGGCGATGATTTCCTGCGCGACAAGCCCAAGTTCGCGCAGATCGGGCGGCAGTTTCTCGAGTTCATCGGCGATTCAAAGCTGATCATCCACAACGCCGCCTTCGACATCAAATTCCTGAACGCCGAACTGCGCTGGATGGGCCTGCCGCAGATCCCGTGGGAACAAGCGCTCGACACGCTCGAGATCGCGCGGAAACGCTTCCCGGGCTCACCCGCTTCGCTTGATGCGCTCTGTCGCCGCTTTGGCATTGATAACACCTCGCGGACGCTGCACGGCGCCTTGCTCGACAGTGAAATTCTGGCCGAAGTCTATCTGGAATTGATCGGCGGGCGGCAGCCCGACTTTGCGCTGTCCTCCGGACCCGAACGGAAAACGGGGGAGCCGGACACGCGCTGGACCCCGAAACCGCGGCCCACGCCCCTGCCCTCGCGTCTGACAGAGGCCGAAGCCGCCGCCCATGCCGAATTTGTCGGTAAACTGGGCGACGACGCGCTGTGGAAACAGCTTGGCTGACGCTTAGGCGTCGGCTTTTGGCGGGTTTTCGGCCTGACGGCGTGCCACTTCGTTGCGATAGAGCGACAGGAAGTCGATGTTCTCAAGGTTCAGCGGCGGGAAGCCACCGTCACGGGTCACGTCGCTGACGATGCGGCGCAGGAAGGGGAAAATCATGCGCGGGCATTCGATCAGCAGATAGGGGTGCATCTGCTCTTCCGGCACGTTTTCGACTTGGAAGATACCGACATAGTCGATTTCCAGCACGAAAAGCGTCGCGTCGCCGTCTTTCGCTTTGGAGGTGATGTTCAGCTTGATCGCGGTTTCATACTGGTTCTCGCCCGAACGCTTTTTCGCGTCGAGGTTGACCTGAACCTGCACGTCGGGCTGTACATCCGCCGGGGCACCCTTCTGCGCCATGATGTTTTCGAACGACATGTCGCGGATGAACTGGCCCAGCACGCGCATCTGCGGCTGCTTGGGTTGTGCGGTTTCGTTTTCTGCCATTTTCTGTGTCCTGTTGTGGTGAATTTCTTAAATCTACCCGGACTTAACAGGTCGGCACGGGCCGCTCAATCCTTAGTCCAGCCCGAGGGGCCCTTGGTCTGGCGCGGCTGTTCGGGAATTTCGTGAAAATCCCCGTCGATCACATCATCGCGCGGATCGCCGCGGCGTTGCGGACCGGGCCGCGGTCCCATGCCCCCGGGGGTGCCAAAGCTTTGGACCTTCACCCGATCGCGGATCGCGCGATAGGCGGCGGCGCGAAAGCGCGGCACCAGAAAGGCAAAGCCAACAGCATCGGTGAAGAACCCCGGCGTCAGCAGCAGCGCGCCGGAAAACAGGATCATCGCGCCATGCACCAAAGGCTCGGTCGGGTCGCGCAAGTCATTGAAGGAACTGCGCAACTGTCCAAGCGCCAGCGCGCCCTGAGACCGCACCAACCATGTGCCCAAAATGGCGGTCGAAACCACCACGGCCAGCGTCCAGCCAAGGCCGATGGTGCCACCGACTTGGATGAAAAGCGTGATCTCGATCAGAGGCACGGCGATAAATGCGATCAATAGCCACATGCGGCGGAGTCCTTTCGCTGGGGGCAGAGTGGACTTGCCCCGGTCGAACACCTACATAAGAGCTTAACTCGCATGTTTCCATGCCACCCCTGAATGAGGTTTCGATGAATTCTCCCCTGATACAGCTTCTGGTGCTTGCCGGTATCGCCGTATTCCTGATCCTGCGGCTGAAAAACGTGCTTGGCACGCGTGAGGGTTTTGAAAAGCCCCCGGTCACCGATCAAACGCCAACCGCCCGCAGCGGCCCCGCGTTCGAAGTGATCGAAGGTGGCCCGGATCTCGATATCACTGACCACGTTCCCGAAGACAGCCCCTCGGGCAAGGCCTTGGCCGAGATGAAGCGGGTCGAGCCGTCCTTTGGCGTTAGCGATTTCCTGCAAGGCGCGCGTGGCGCCTATGAGATGATCGTTATGGGCTATGAGCGGGGCGATTTGGCCGAAATTCAGCCGTTTCTGGCCGATGACGTCTATGAAAGCTTCGTTGACGGCGTCGCCGCGCGGGAGGACCAAGGTCTGACGATCGAGGTGAATTTCATCGGCGTGCGCGAGATGGAACTGATCGACGCCAAGATGGACGAGACCACGAAAGAAGCCGAACTCACCATCCGCTTCGTCGGCGAGCTGACCTCGGAGGTTCGCAACCGCGAGGGCGAGATTGTCGAGGGCAGCAGCAAAGAAATCAAACGCCAAAAAGATACATGGGTCTTCGCCCGTGTCATGGGCTCGGATGATCCGAATTGGCTGTTGGTTTCCACAGACGGGTAGCGCGTGCGCTTGGCGCACTGGCGCTGTTGGGCGGTGTGTCGATGAACACGCCGTCCGCAGCAGAGGTGCATTATACCGTCATGGATTTCGACCAGCTTGAGGGCTGGGCCGAAGATGACCACGCCGCTGCCTTTGAGGTTTTCACCAGCACCTGCGGCGACATGAAAGATGTCGATTGGCGCGCGCTCTGCAAGCTGGCCAAAGATGGCCCCGACCCCCGGCAGTTTTTCGAATTGTTCTTTCGCCCCGTTCTGATGGAAGATGGCAAAGACGCGCTTTTCACCGGGTATTTCGAACCTGAATTGGACGGCGATCTCTACCCCTCTGCCCGGTTTCAATATCCCATCTACGCCATGCCCCCCGAGGCCGAAGAGATCCGCCCCTGGCTCACCAGGCGCGAGATCCTAGATGGCGACGTGATGCGCGACCGCGGGCTTGAGATCGCTTGGGTCGATGACCCGGTTGAGCTGTTCTTTCTGCAAATTCAGGGCTCTGGCCGTATTCGCCTGCCTGATGGCAGCTATCTGCGGGTGGGCTACCGCGGCGCGAATGGTCATGATTACCGCTCGGTCGGGGTCGAACTGGTGCGGCGTGGGGTCTACGAGGCGCATCAGGTCAGCGCCGATGTCATCAAGAATTGGGTGCGCCGCAACCCCGAAGATGGCCGCGAATTGCTCTATCATAACCCGTCTTACGTCTTTTTTCGCGAAGTCAGTCGCGTGCCCGCCGATAAGGGGCCGCTGGGGGCGATGAACCGGTCTATCACCGCCATGCGCAGCATCGCGGTCGACCCATCGCATGTGCCGCTCGGCGCGCCGGTCTGGATCGAGAAGGACGGGAAGGAGCCTCTACGCTGTCTAATGGTCGCGCAGGATACAGGCTCGGCCATCAAGGGGGCGCAGCGGGCGGATGTATTCTTTGGCACCGGTGACAAAGCGGGCCGCGCGGCGGGCCGTCTGCGTGATCCGGGGCGGATGATGGTCTTGATGCCCATCCAACGCGCCTATGCTTTCCTGCCGGAGAGCGCGATATGAAACGGCGCCGCTTGAACGAAGACGATCTCGAACTCTGGCGCCGGGTGACCGAGCGGACCGAGAAGCTGGAGCTGAACAAGCTGTTCACACCCGAGATCGACGCCCCCGCCCCTGCCCCGCCGCAGGTTCGGCGCGCCAAGATCGCCCTGCAGGGGAACAAGCCGCAGCCCAACATGAAAAAGCGCAGCAACGACCTGCGCCCCACATTGGCCGAGCACATGAAAGCCGCGCCGGTTCAGATGGACCACAAGGCTTACGGCAAGCTCAAACGCGGCAAGCTGCGGCCCGAAGGCCGGATCGACCTGCATGGCATGACCCTTGACCGGGCGCATCCTGCCCTGAACGGCTTCATCATGGATGCCCATGCCCGGGGCAAACGGCTGGTGCTGGTGATCACCGGTAAGGGCAAGCGGCGCGACGACGGTGGCCCGATCCCCGTGCGCGATGGGGTGCTGCGCCATCAGGTGCCGCAATGGCTGTCGATGCCACCGCTCAGCGGTCTCGTGCTACAGGTCGCGCAGGCCCATGTCAGCCACGGCGGCGGCGGGGCCTATTACGTCTACCTGCGGCGCAACCGTTAACCGCGCAGCAGCGGTTTGTAGCGCGCAATCGCCCATGCGGCCAAGCCTGCGGCGATCAGATAATAAAGCGCGATGGGCAGCATCTGCTGCGGGAAATCGACGCCGAGGTCGATGAACAGCCCCGTCACCCCCGGCCCGATGGCCGAACCAAAGACCATCAGCGCCGCCGCCACCGCCTTGATCGACCCGACATGGCGGGTGCCGAAATACTCGGCCCAAAAGGCCGCCGGGGCGGTGGATTGCATCCCCTGCCCCATGCCGAAAATCAGCAAGCCGATCCCGGCCATCCAGAGCGTGTCGGCATAGGCGAGCACCGCGAATGACAGGGCAAAGGGCAGCATCATCACCGGCACAACGCGGCTGACGCCGAAACGGTCGATTGCCCAGCCCGAGAGGAAGGTCGAGGCCACTGCCGAGATCGTATAGACCGGCATCAAAGCCACGAATTCGACCAAGGCCCATCCCTTCACTTGGGTCAGATGCACCTGCTGAAAGAACAGGGCCGTGCCCCATGCCGCGGGGCCGATGGCCAACGGGATGATCATCCAGAAGAGACCCGAGCGGAACATCTCGGCCCGGGTCCAATGCCGCCCTTTCATACCCGCGCGCTGCGCCTGATCGGCCATGCTTTGCGGGGTGCGCTCTTGCCGCAGCAGCAACAGGATCACCGGGATCGTCAGCACCACCAGCACCGCGGCCAGCACCCAAAGGCTGCGCCAGTGGAAGCTGGCGAAAAGCGCCACGAAAATCACCGGCAGAAATGCCTGACCGGCAGCGAAACCCATCGAAGAGAGCGAAAGCGCCTTGCCGCGCGATGCCTCAAACCAGCGCACCATGGCGACCTGCCCAAGCTGAGACATCATCCCCTGCCCGGTCAGCCGCAATGCGTAGATAACAAAGATTAGCGCGATCCAATTCGGCACCGCCGCCATCGCCAGACAGGCCCCCGCCAGCGCCAGCATCACGCCAAGGGCCAGCACCCGTACGCGAAAGCGGTCCGTCAGCACCCCGGCCCAGACCATGGTGATGGCCGACAACGTCGTGCCGACGGTATAGATGCCGCCCCATTGGCCGTCGCTCAGGCCAAAGTCGCCCTTCACTGCCCCCGCAAAGAGCGAGATGAAATAGGTTTGTCCATAGGACGAGGTGAAGGTCAGCAGGAAACCGGCCAGCAGAAACAGCCAGTTGCGCCGCAGAAATGAGAGGTACTCCATGCCCCTTTCATCGCCGGGGCATGGAGGAAAGGAAAGCCCTAAAGAACGTAGCGGCTAAGATCGGTGGAGCGGGTCAATTCGCCAAGGTTCTTTTCAACGAAATCCGCATCGACGGTGATCTCTTGCCCCGACCGATCAGGCGCATCGAAGGAGACTTCTTCGAAGACCCGTTCCATCACCGTATAAAGCCGCCGCGCGCCGATGTTCTCGACCGAGGTGTTGACCTCTGCCGCGATCTTGGCCAGTGCCGCGATGCCCTCTTCGGTGAAGGTCACGGTCAGTTCCTCGGTCCCCATCAGGGCGGTGTACTGCCGGGTAAGCGCATTGTCGGTCTCGGTCAGGATGCGGACGAAATCATCCTCGGTCAGAGCCCGCAGTTCGACGCGGATCGGCAGACGGCCCTGCAATTCGGGCAAAAGGTCCGAAGGCTTGGCGATATGGAACGCGCCTGAGGCGATGAAGAGGATATGATCGGTCTTCACCGGGCCATATTTCGTCGAGACCACAGTGCCTTCGATCAGCGGCAGCAGGTCGCGCTGCACCCCCTCGCGGGAAACATCGCCACCGCGCGCGTCAGAACGGGCGCAGACCTTGTCGATCTCATCAAGGAAGACGATGCCGTTCTGCTCCACCGCTTCAATGGCGGCGCGGTTCACGGCTTCGTCGTCGAGCAGCTTGTCTGCCTCTTCGCCCACCAGCACTTCATAGCTATCGGCCACGGCCATGCGTTTCTTGGTGGTGCGGCCGCCCATGGCTTTGCCGAAAATATCCCCGAGGTTCATCATCCCCATGCCTTGCTGGCCGGGAATGTCCATCATCGGGAAGGGGCTAGAGGTACCGGCGACCTCAAGCTCGATCATCGTGTCATCGAGTTCGCCTGCGCGTAGTTTCTTGCGGAACATCTCGCGCGTGCCGTCGCGGGCATCGGTGCCGGCGATGGCGTCGATGACACGGTCCTCGGCGGCCTGTTCCGCCTTGGCTTTAACGTCTTCGCGCATGAACTCGCGGGTCATGGCGATGGAGCTGTCCACCAGATCGCGGATGATCTGTTCCACGTCGCGGCCGACATAGCCGACTTCGGTGAACTTCGTCGCCTCAATTTTAATGAAGGGCGCGCGGGCGAGCTTCGCCAAGCGGCGGCTGATCTCGGTCTTGCCGACACCGGTGGGGCCGATCATCAGGATGTTCTTCGGGTAGACTTCGTCGCGCAGGTCATCGCTCAGCTGTTTGCGGCGCCAGCGGTTGCGCAGGGCCACGGCCACGGCGCGTTTGGCGTCGTTCTGGCCGATGATATAGCGGTCCAGTTCGGATACGATCTCGCGGGGGGTCAGGTCGGTCATGCGGTGATTTTCTCCACGGTGAGTTTGCCGTTGGTGTAGACGCAGATGTCGGCGGCGATCGCCATGGCATCACGGGCAATGGTTTCGGCGTCCCGGTCGCTGTCCATCATGCCGCGCGCGGCGGCGAGGGCATAGTTCCCGCCCGATCCGATGGCGGCGACCTCATGCTCCGGCTCCAGCACATCGCCCGCGCCGGTGATGACCAACAGGTCTTTGCCGTCGGTCACGATCAGCATCGCTTCGAGCTTTTGCAGGTATTTATCGGTGCGCCAGTCCTTGGCCAATTCGACACTGGCACGGGCCAATTGACCCGGTGTCGCTTCCAATTTGGTCTCCAGCCGTTCCAGCAGGGTAAAGGCATCCGCGGTGGAGCCCGCAAACCCCGCCACCACGTCATAGCCGCCGGGGCTGAGTTTGCGCACCTTGCGCGCGGTGCCTTTGATCACGGTCTGGCCAAGGCTGACCTGTCCGTCACCGGCAATCACCACTTCGCCGCCTTTTTTGACGCCAATGATCGTGGTCCCGTGCCAACCGGGGAAATCGTCGTTCTGTGCCATGGGGCCTCCTGTCGCTTGGCGCTCTATATGGCCCCCGTGGCAGGGCAGGACAAGGGCAGCGCCGGTTACGCGTGGGGCAGGGACGACGCTTGCGATGCGGGGGCACGCTTGCGGTGCAGTGGCCAGCGGCTTTGCCCCAATGAAAAGGGCGCCCCGAAGGACGCCCGTTTTCGTAACTCAATGCCTAAGGCGTTGGCCTTAGATGGATTCTTCGATCCAGCTTTGCAGGGCCGCCTTGGGGCGCGCGCCGGCGAGGTTGGACACGACCTGCCCGTCCTTGAAGATGAACAGCGCCGGGATGCCGCGCACGCCGACTTGGGCGGGCGAGTTCGGGTTTTCGTCGACGTTGACTTTGACGATCTTCACGCGACCGTTCATTTCATCCGACAGCTCTTCCAGCGAAGGGCCGATCTGTTTGCACGGGCCGCACCATTCGGCCCAGAAATCGACCAGAACCGGAATGTCCGAATTTTTGACTTCGGCGTCGAAAGTGTCGTCGGTGACTGCGACGGTTGCCATGATGCTCTCCTGACAGGAATGGGTTGAGGCCTGAACCTATGAATGCGCGGCAGTGGCGTCAAGATATGGCAGGGCACGCAGGGCATTTGTCACGATATCGTTGGGTAACACCATAAGCGCGGGGGTCGCGGTCCATAGAATGGCCGTCTCAATCTGCCGATCCGGGTAGATTTGGCGCAGCATATGAGCATAGGCTCCCATCTGACGCAGCAGCCCGTCGGGGCAGGCCTCAGCCGTGCCGGGGACCACGCGATTGGTTTTGAAATCGACGGCAAGGATGCGATCCTCCGCAATCACCAAACGGTCGATCGTGCCATGCAGGCGCTGGTCTCCAAGGCTGCCGGTCACGGGCACTTCGGCGAGGGTTGTCTCAGCGAACAGCGGGGCGAGGGCAGGGGTGTTCAGCACCGCTTCCGCCTCATCTTCCGCGCGGGCGATCATCTCGGCGGGGTGTGTGCGGGCCAACCGCTCCAGAAAGATCTCGCGGGCATCCGGCCCCATCAGCGGCAGATGTTCCAGCAGTTCATGGACCAGCGTGCCATAGCTCAGCGCAGCGTCCATATCGAGCCCGGCCTCACCAGCAAGCGCCTTGGCTCCGCCGAGATCCGAGGGCGACAGGGTCTTGTCCTCTCCCTTGGGGGAGGGGGCGGAGCGGGCGAATACAGGGTCTAACGTAGGCGTTGTGACGGTTTTCTCAGGTGTCTCAATGATGTCGAGCGCATCCCAATCGCCCTGTTGATAGCGCAGCGTGCCATCGTCGCCCAAAGGCTCGGCCCGGAGCCGGGCCAGAGCGGCTGCGGTGATCTGATACCAAGAGGATTCATCTTTCGACAATTCTCCCGCCGCGGCCACGATCAGCCATTTCTCGGCCCGCGTCATGGCGACATAGAACAGGCGAAGCCGTTCTTGCAGCGCGGCCTCTTTCATCTCGTCCAGCCGGGCGCGCATGGGCTGGGGCATGTCATCCGCCGGGGCTTTCCAGACGGGGGTGCCGTCAACGGTGATGATCTCATCCTTGATCGTCACATCGCGCCGCCCGGTGTCGGGCAGGATCACGATTGGCGCTTCCAGACCCTTGGCCCCGTGCACCGTCATCACCCGGATCTGGTTCGACGCGCTGTCGATCTGGCGTTTGATTTCCAGATCATCGGTCTGCATCCATTGCAGGAACCCGGTCAGGCTGGGCACCGTGCCGCGCTCGTAAGACAGCGCTTGGCTCAGCATCGCGTTGATCCCATCCTCGGCCTCTGGCCCCAGCCGCGCGAGCAGTTTGCGGCGCCCATCGTGGCGGGTGAGGATGCGTTCGATCAGATCGTAGGGGCGCAGGTAATCGACCTGCCCGCGCAGGTCGCGCAGCACGGCGAGGGTGGCGGCGTGGGCCTCGGTCTGGTTGCGCAGGGCTTGCCAGAGGTGATCCTCTTTGCGGTAATGGGCGAGGGTGAAAAGCTCTTGTTCCGACCAGCCGAAAAGTGGCGATTTCAGCGCGGTGGCAAGCGATAGATCGTCGTCCGGCGTGGCGAGGAACGACAGGATCGCCGCCAGATCGCGCACCGCCAGTTCGGCCCCAACCTTGAGCCTGTCAGCCCCGGCGATGGGCAGTTCCGCCGCCTTGCAGGCGCGGATAATCTCGGAAAACAAGGCCGAGCGGCGCTGCACGAGGATCAGAAAATCCCCCGGTTGGATGCGCCGCCGTGCCAAGCCGCCCTTGCTGTCGTCGGGGAGGTAATGTTCCTCGGTCGTCAGCTCCTTGATGCGCCGGGCGATGCGTTCGGCCAGTTGCACCGTGTGATGCCGCGCGCTGCGCCGGTCGACGGGGTCGGTCCAATCGCCTTCATCGTCTGGGCCCGCCTTTTCGATGAAGGGCCAAAGATCGACGCGGCCGGGCAGGCGATCTTTGAAGGCCATATGGCCGTCATTGGTAAAGCCGGTCTGGATCGTGGGGTCGAAAACCCCATCGACCGCTTGCAAAATCGCCGAAGAGGAGCGGAAGGAATAGGCAAGACTGCGGCGCTGGAAAAACTGGCCCGCCTCACCGATCTTCTGTTCGAATGTCGTGCCTTTGCGGTCCAGCTCTTCAGGGTCCGCGCCTTGGAAAGAGTAGATCGATTGCTTCTTGTCACCCACGACGAAGAGGGTGCGATCGACCTCGTTACGTGCCCCGGCGCCCGAGTAAAATTCATCCGTCAGCCGTTCGATCACGTCCCATTGCCGGGGCGAGGTGTCCTGCGCCTCGTCGACAAGGATATGGTCGATGCCGCCGTCGATGCGGAACAACACCCAAGCGGCGACGGCCTTGTCGGTCAGCAAGGCGCGGGCTTTGAGGATCAGATCGTCAAAGTCGAGCCAGCCGCGTTTTTGTTTCTCATCCGCGTAGCGTTCAAGAAAGCGGGCCGCGAAACGGTGCAGCACATAGGATTTGCGCGCCGCCTTCAGTGCCAGCCGCGCTTCGCGGGCGTCTTCGACGCGCTGCATCAATTGCTCAAGCTGCGGCATCTGTTCGGCAATGACCTTTTGCGTCGGCTTGGTCGGGAAACTGCCGATTTTGGCGGTGAAGGGCGCCTTGGCGCCGCTGCCGGTCAGGAGGATGTTTTCAAGCTGGGGCAGGGCGGACAGATCATAGCGGTCAATCTCTTGCAGCGCCGCGCCCGCCTTGCCGTCATTGCCGCCTTTGGCCAGCAGATGGGGGATGATCTCGGCCATCATCGCCGCTTCGCTGCCAAGGAAGACCGAAGCCGCGATCTTGTCTTCGGTCAGGTCTTCGGGCTGGGCGAAAAGCGCTAGGATCTCGGCCCAAGAGCGGGGCGTGCTGAAGGCATCGCGTTGGCCAACAATGCTGCGGGTGAGGCTGGCGAAATCTTCGCCCGTGTAGTGCCGCGCGATCTCGGCGACCAGCGGGGCGTCTTCGCTTTCGGCCATCTCATCGACGATATCGGCCCGCAGCAGATCGGCGGCGCGGTCTTCGATCTCAGTGAACTGCGGGCTGACCTGTGCCTCCAGCGGGAAGCGGCGCAGAAGGGCCGCGCAGAAAGAGTGGATGGTCTGAATTTTCAGCCCGCCGGGCGTCTCAATCGCGCGGGCAAAAAGGGTGCGGGCATTGCGCAGTTGCTCGGGCGTCAATTCGCCCTGAACGCCAAGATCGGCCAAGGCGCTGCGCAATGCCGCGTCTTTCAGCATCGCCCATTCGCCCAAGCGTTTGAACAGGCGGTTCTGCATCTCCGAGGCCGCCGCCTTGGTATAGGTCAGGCAAAGGATGTGCTGCGGCTCCACGTCGTCGAGCAGCAGCCGCGCCACGCGGTCGGTCAGCACGCGGGTCTTGCCAGAGCCCGCATTCGCGGTCAGCCAAGTGGAGGCATCGGGCCGCGCCGCTTCGATCTGGGCGCGGGTGGCATCGTTGAAATCACGCATCATTCCAGATCCTCCGGTCGGGCGGGGCTGGTGCCATCCCATTCCCCGAACCGCGCCAGTTGGTCAAAGTTTCCGGCAAAGGCATCACTTTGCACCATCCGCCGCGCGGTAAAGCCCTGCCCCTCATCGAGGTAGCGCGAGAGCAGCGCGTGCAGACCGGCCAGCACCTCTTGCGGGTTCTCCTCTTCAAGCGGGGCGGGGACTTCGACGGGTTTCGACCCAAGACCGATAAAGGCGGCATGGGCCACATGGGCCACGCCCACCTCGGGAAAACCGCCCCGTTCGACCATCGCCGCTTCGATCAAGAGTTGCTTGTCGAACAGTCGCTGCTCTTTTTCGCCGGGCGGCGTGCCGGTTTTGTAGTCGTAGATCAGCACATCGCCGTCATCGGTCTGGTCAATCCGGTCGGCAAAGCCGCTGAGGGTAAAGCCGAGGTCGGCAAAGGTGTAGCTGCCCCGCGCGCCCTGTTCAAAAGCGACGGGGCTGGAGAACTCGGCGCGTTGGCTTTCGCGGGCGATGAACCAATCCGCGATCCGGTCGATACGGGCCAGCCACATGGCGCGGGCGGCGGGCCAGGGGGCTTCTTCCTCCAGCACCTCGGCGGCCACTTGCATCAGCGTGTCGCGGGTCAGCCGCGCAGGATCGCGGGCCACCAGTTTGACGAAATCTTCCATGATGCGGTGCAGGACGATGCCGCGCACCGGCGCATCGGGCGATTGCATCAGCGGGTTGATCGGGCGCAGTTTCAGGCTGTGTTTGGCATAGATCGCGTAAGGATCGCGGATCAGCGTCTTGATTTCGGTCACCGACAGCTTGCGGGGGCGCGCCGCGCGCGGCGGGCGGGGCGAGGGGCGCGTGGCCGGGGCGGTGCGCTCCACCGCTTCCAAGGCACGCACCTGATCCAGCCAGCGGTTGCCGCGCTGCTGCATGGCCTTCCACGCCTCCGGCCCGCCGGTGTCGTCCAGGCCGCCCAGCAGGTTGCCCAAGCGGTTCAGCCAGCGCGACGGCACCATCTCGGCCTCGTCCGAGCGGATCGCGCGGGTGATCCAAACCTCGGGGCTGGCGATGGCCTGTTGATAGTCATGCGCCGACAGGCCGATACGCCGTTCGGGCAGCAGCAGCCCGGCCTTCTCGCGCATCTGACGGTTGAGCCATGGATCGGGCGGCGGGGCTTCGGGCCATGTGCCTTCGTTCAGACCGCCGAGGATGACCAGCTCAGCCCCCTGCACCCGCGCCTCCATCGTGCCCCAGATCATGATATCGGGATGCGGGGTATCGGCCTCGCGCACCTCTGCTTGGGCCAAGAGCGCGCCCAAGAGATCGGCATAATCGGCGGCGTTCATTGCCCCGCCATGGGCTGCATGTTCCGTGAGGTTCGCCATCACCGCCTCGGCCGCGATGCCCGCGCCCTGCTGCCAAAGCAGGTGGTCGGGATCGGCGGGTTGCCCGGCGGCGATCCTTTCGGCCAGCGCCAGATGCGCGGCGACGCATTCGGGCAGGGGCCGCTCTCCGGGAGTGTCGTGGCCGGGGAAAACCTCGCCCAGCCAAGCGACCCAATCGCGGAAACCGCTGGGGTCTTCCATCCGCTTTGCGGCGCGCTCTGCAATCTCGGCCAAGCCTTCGGCGTCGGGGTAGGGCAGCCCATGGCGGCGGATCTCAGCCTCCAAGCGCTGGGTATAGAGCTGGTGGAAATTTCGCCCCGCGCCGCTGTGGGTTAGCGGGTGTTTCAGCAGTGTCAGCAGCGCTTCGGCATCCAGTTTTCGCACAAACAGCGCCGCCACATGGCGCAAGAACCGCCCCGGCGGGGAGAGTTGCAGCGGCATCCCGGCGCTGTCATCGGGCAGAATGCCCCACCGGTCGAGCGCTGCGGTGACCTGCCGGGTGAGCATCCGGTCGGGGGTGATCAAGGCGGCCTTCACACCATCCTCGGCAGCTTGGCGCAGGCGCAGCGCGATGGCCAACGCCTCAACCCGTGGGGTGGGCGCTTCGATCAGGGTAATGTCGGCGGTGGCACCTTGCAGGTCTTCCAGCTTCGGCCCTTCGTTCAGCCAGGCATGGGTGACGGGCGCAGGCCGAAGCGAGAGCGACACCAGCTTGTTGCGGGCGGTCGATACCGGGGGCATCTCGCACCACGGCGCGACCGCGCCGCGCGCCACGCCGAGCATATTCATCAGCTTGCGGAAGCGGTATTGCGGGTGATCCTCTGCCAGAAGCGCCTGATCCAACTCGTTCCAAACGGCGGTTGGCATCTCGAAATCGAACCCCGGCAGGATGATCGCGCCCTGCGGCAGGCGGGCCACGGCCTCCATCAACAACGCGGTTGTCCCGCGCGAGCCGGTGGACCCGGCGAGGATCACCGGGTGCTGCGGTGGCGCGTCTTGCCAGCGGGCGATGATCCGGGCGACCAGCTGCCGCCGACGTGCCTCGGCATCCGGGCGGGTGGTGGTTTGGCCCAGATAGTCATGCGCGATGGCGAGGAACCGCTGCGCCCGCTCCCAATGGGCAGAGAGGTTGCCGACGTCCAGCCCAGCCACCGTCTCGGGCGAGACGCCTTCGCCCTGCATTTCGTCGATCAGCCCTGCCAAACTATCCGACAGCGCATAAAGCGAGGCGCGCGGCGCGAGATCGGGTGCGGCATCCAGCAGGCGCGACACGAGTTGAATGAGTTCCAGCCGCCGTTGCAGCGGCGGTGTCGGGGCGGGCAGCGCGATGCCGGGGGCCAATGCATCAAGGTCGGTGATCAGCCGAATGCGCGGCAGGAAGCTTGCCGGACCCGCGTCGAAATCATGGCGCAGCCGACGCGCCATGCGGTTGGTGTTGACCAGTAACTCGACACGGGCCATCGCCTCAGGCGGGCCATTCTCCAACCGGTCGCACAGCCCGCGCACCAATCCGCGCGGGAAATCGACACCGGGGGCAAGGCCAAATACGCGGGGGCTGTCCTGCGGCTCAAACATCGGCACCTGCCAAAAGGCTTTCGGCAAGGGGGATGCCGCCGGGATGCCCCACGTCGCACCAGCGCCCGCTATAGGGCAGGCCAAACAGCGTCCCGCGTGCCAGCATCATGTCCCACAACAGGTTGAGCGAAAATGCCTCGGCTTCGATATCGGCCAGCAGATCGGTCTTGATGATCTGCACCCCGCCATAGACCTCACCCGGCCCCCGTTGCAGGCGGCCATCCGCGGCGCGGGTAAAGTCGCCCGTGCCGCCATGGCCAAGGGTGTTTTCCAACGGTACGGTCACCAAAAGCGCGTCCATCCGCGCCGGATCCCATGCGTTGCGGAGCATTTCGAGCGGGTTCGCCCCGGCCCAGATCGCGTCACTGTTCATGGTGAAAACGGGGCCCGTCCCCAACAGCGGCAACGCGTTGCGCAGCCCGCCGCCGGTGTCGAGGATCTGGGGCGCTTCGATCACCGTTTGCACATCCTGCGCTTTCAGATGTGCCTTTAGCTGGTCGGGGAGGTAGTGCAGGTTCGCCACGATCCGCGCAGGGGATATCCCGCGGGCAAGATCGAGCGTATGGTCAATCAAGGGGCGGCCCGCGACCGGCACCATGGGCTTGGGTTGGTTCTGGGTGAGATGTTTCATACGCGTGCCGAACCCGGCCGCGAACATCATGATGGCGTCGGGATTGTCGCGCATTGGCTTTTCAGTTGCTCCAGAAATTCGGGGGTCGGCGGGGGCAGCACGCCTGCGATTGCCTCCGCCACATCGGCAAGCGCGGGATTGCGCAGGTTATGTTGCAGATGCTGCCAGACGCGGGGGATCAGATCGACGTAATGCGGTTTGCCATCGCGCAGACAGAGGCGCGCAAAGATCCCCAAGATGCGCAGATTGCGCTGGGCGCCAAGCAGTGCATAGGCGCGGCGGAAGGGGGTTTCCGCCTGTCCGGTTTGGGCAAGGTAATCGTCGATGATCTGCGCCTCCACCGCCCGGGGCACATCGCGGCGGGCGTCTTGCAGGATCGAGACGAGATCATAGGCCGGGTGGCCGAGCAGCGCGTCTTGGAAATCCAGCAAACCGACCCGCGCCGCCCCTTCGCGCTCTGGCAGCCAAAGCAGGTTCTCGGCGTGATAATCGCGCAGGATCACGACCTTTGGGCTGTCATCCAACGCTGCGGCGAGGGGGCGGAAAGCCTGCGCGAAAGCGGCGTTTGCGCTCTGCCCGCCTGCGGGCGCGTAGAAGTCGAAGGCAGGGGCCGCCATATCGGTCAGCCAATCGGCATCGCACATTGGCAGTTCCGGCAGGGGGGCGGCGTGCAGTTTGACCAAAACGTCAGCAGCCGCGCGGTAGAGGGGGAGTTCCCGAGCCGGATCCGCCGCCATGAGCCGCGCAAAGAGGTCATCGCCGAGGTCTTCGATCAGCAGCAGACCGTTGTCATTGTCCGCATGGTAAATCTCGGGCGCGCTGAGGCCACAGCCTGCCAAATGCGCGGCGACATGACGGAAGGGTCGGACGTCTTCGCCGCGTTCCGGTGGGGCGTCCATCAGAATGGCCTGCGCTCCATTCGCTTTGCGCAACCGGTCATAGCGCCGGTTGGAGGCATCGCCCGCCAGCAGCTTGCTGGAGGCTTCGGCCCAGCCCGCGGTTTGCAAAAAACCTTCGATCAATGCGGCGCGTTCGGTCATTTGCGCCACGCCGCCAGCTTCTCGGCCCACTCCCCGCCGGACCATTCTGCGGTCAGCCTGCGGCTGTCTTCTTCGGTGCCGGGGCTAAGGCTGATCTCTAACGCGTCGGCGGGCGCGAGCGGGCCCAGCCGATCCGGCCATTCCACCAAACAGATCGCATCGTGAAAGGCGTCGATCAGCCCGAGCTCCTCAATCTCATGGGTGGAGGTCAGCCGGTAGAGATCGGCGTGCCAGATCGCGCTGCTTGCCGTGTCGTAGGTCTGCACCAAGGTGAAGGTGGGCGAGGGGATATCCTCGGGGTGGTCGAGCAATTCGGTGATCAGCGCGCGGGCGAAATGGGTCTTGCCCGCGCCGACATCGCCGCTGAGCAGGATGACATCGCCGGGAGACAGGCGGCGGGCCAGTTGCCGGGCGCGCCCAGCGGTGTCATAGGGGCCGCTGAGCAGGAGGGAAAGGGTATCGTCGGACATGCCCCATGCTTAGCGTCCCGACGCGCAGCCGCAAGATTAAAGCGGCTGGGAGCGACCTAGTTGGAGGGTTGCCGCCGGTCGGCCGCCGAAGGAGCGTTAGTAGGCTCCGACCGGTCCGCGCCGACGGGGATCGGACGAAAGCGTATGAGCGTGGCACCCGATGCGATGGCCGAGACCTCGCAAGAAAGCGGCGCGCCCTGATGCGGGTAGATGGGCATGTTCCAGCCCCCGCGGCCACCCCTGCCCATGACGAATTCCACAACATCGGGCCAGAGCGGATTGGCCGCCGACATTTCCTGCCAGACACGGATCGCATCGTTGACGGTGATTTCGGCAAAGCTTTTGTCCGGGTCTTGTTTCCACCGGTCGCGATAGGCGGCGTTGCAGAAGGTCAGCACGCCGGAGGCGGAGAAGACGGCGAAACCATCTTCGAGCGTGTCGAGCAGGCTTTGGCTCTGTTCAAGCTCGGCCCGAAAATTGCGGGTTAGGGTCACCTCGGCGGTGATGTCTTCGATCAGGAAAGCGGTGGCGCCATCGGGGTGGGGCCGGCCCCGGATGCTGTAGGTCTGGCCGTTCTCCAGCGACCAAGTCTCTTGATAGCGGCCATCGGTTGCGGCGGCGATAACTTCGGCGATTTCGTGACGCCAATTCTTGTAATTCTTCGGCTCTGGCATGCGGCGGCTTTCGCGCAATTGGTCAAAGAAAGAGACCATCGTAGGCCGGGCGCTGAGAAAGGGGGCAGGCAGATCGGTCAGGTCGACCAGCGCGGGGTTGAACAGGGCCAATTGTCCGTTGCGGTCGAAAATCGCGAGCCCGATGGACAGATGCGCAAAGGTTTTGGCAAGGGTTTGAACGAAGTTGCGCTGCGCCTCTTCGGCGGCGACCACGGCGTTGATGCAGGTGGCGTGGTAGACCTGCACATTGTCCTCCGTCGTGGTGGTCAGCGCGTACCAATCCGGCTTTTCCCCATCGCTACGGCGCAGGCAGACGCGGTTTGGGTGGTCGGGCGAGGGGGTGCTGAACAGGGCGGCGCCGCCGCAGTCCGGGTCTGGTTGGGCCTTGCGTTTCAAGGCCCCATAGGCCCGATTGTGCCAGATGATACGTCCGCTCGCATGGGTCTGCCACGCCGGGTTCGGGCTGGTTTCGCTGGCGCGGCGCAGGGCGGCGAGTTTCTGAAACGTCTCTTCGGTGATCTCTTCGGTCGCGCGGGTTTGGGGCAGGTGCAGCCAGCAGAGCGCGTCGCGCCAAGTGATGCGCAGCTCCGACGGGCTGTCGCCATCCTCTGCCCTGAGGGTCAGCTTGCCGGTGGCCCCATGCCGGGGCGTGCGGGGAAATTCGGGAAACCGTGACAGCAGCGCGTCGCGAATATCTTCCCACTGGTGGTAGCCGGGGGCGAGGGCAAAGCGGGTAAGCGCGTTGTCGGAGCCATGAACCAACTGCCCCTCTTCGAACAGCAGGCTCATATCATCGATGCCGGGGGGTGCCGCCGCCGGTCGCCCCGCAGCCGAGCCGAGCCACCAAAGAGCGGCCAGAGCGGTGACGGAGGCGGCGGCAAGCACGATGATGACATCCGGCAATGCCATGACGGAGACCCCTTTCGGCAAATGCGACGCCCTATTTTGAGCCCCAATGGTTAACGGTGGGTTAACAAACGCGCCAATCCCGCCCTCAAGCCGTCAGACGCTGGTTCTCGCCCATCACGCTGTCATCGGGGCCAAGGTCCAGCAGGCGGCGTGGCCAGACGACTTCGACCACAGCACCGCTGCCAGCGGGGGGCAGCCCGCGCAGCCAACCGCTGTCGGACCCATTGGCAAAGCGCAGCCGCGCGCCGGAACGTTCGAGGAAGGTTTTGGCGATGAACAGCCCCAGCCCCATGCCCTCATATTCAGGCCGCGCCGTCTCGTTCGACGCACCTCCTCGGCGGCGCAAAAACGGGTCGCCGATGCGGCCCAGATGCTGCGGCGGGAAGCCCGGCCCGTTGTCGATGATCCGCACCGAGATATCCTCGGCGGACCATTCGGTTTCGATCCAAACCGTGGTTTCGGCAAAATCCACGGCGTTCTGCACCAGATTGCGCAGCCCGTGGATGATCTCGGGCTTGCGCGGGATCGTTGGGGCGCGGGCCGGGTCTCGGGCCATCGGGTTGTCGGAAAACATCACCGTCTTGCCGCGCTCCAGATGCGGCTCGGCGGCCTCTTTCACCACGGCGGTCAGTTGCGCGCGCTGCATGTGCAGATCGTCTTTTCCGATGCGGCCCATGTCGCGCAGGATATCCCGGCAGCGGTCGGCCTGATCGCGGATCAGCGCGGCGTCTTCGGCCAGATCGGGGCGGTCTTCCAGATCGCCCAGCAGTTCGGTGCTGGCCAGTTTGATCGTGGCAAGCGGCGTTCCCAATTCATGTGCGGCGGCGGCAACGACGCCGCTGAGGTCCGAGAGTTTCTGCTCTCGCGCCAGCACCATCTGCGTGGCCGAGAGCGCGTCGGCCATGGAGTGGACTTCGGTCGTGACGCGCCGGGAATAGGCACTGGTAAAGACGATGGCGATTAGCAGCGCCGCCCAATGCCCAAAGACGAAGATGCCGGGCTGGCGCAGCACATCGCCCGATTGCGTCACCAACGGCAGATGCCACAGCGCCAGCACCGAGGCGGCGATAATCGCGGTGCCGCCCAGAACCAGTGTCGAGCGCAGGCTGAGCGCGGTGGCCGAGATCGTCACCGGGGCCAGCAGCAGCAGCGCAAAGGGATTGTGTAGCCCGCCGGTCAGCGCCAAAAGCGCGGTCAGTTGCAGCAGGTCGAAGAGCACCATGGCGAGGTTCTCACGCTCCGACAGGCGTTTGTTCTGCGGAAAGACGAAGGCCGCGACAAGGTTGCCCACCACCGAGGCCCCGATCGTCAGGTAACAAAGGCCAAAGGCCAGTTGCAGCCCAAGCGCCCATTGCGCCACGGTGACGGCGGTCAACTGTCCGGCGATGGCGAACCAGCGCAGCAGGATCATCGTGCGCAGGCGGATCCAACTGGCGCGGGTGCGCCCATCGAGGGGCCGGATATTTGCCTGCGTCATCTTAGCCCCATCACTTTATTGCGTCTTGCATCACCTGCCATCTAGCGTAGGTCTGCGGCGAAACACGATCAAGACCGGCCAGCACGGCGGAGGACTGACATGAAACGAATGATTGCATTTGGCGCAGCTGGGGTTGCGGCGGTATTTCTGGCCGGGACGGCTTTCATGGTGCTGCGGGGCGAGGACGATCCCTATGCCACCTGCCGGTCGAGCCAAGTGGCGGGCGGCGATATTGGCGGGCCGTTCGAACTGGTCAACAGTGCGGGCGAAACCGTGACCGATGCCGATGTCATCAAAGAGCCGGCCTTGCTCTATTTCGGCTATACCTCCTGCCCCGATGTCTGCCCGCTGGACGTGGACCGCAACGCGGCGGCGACCGAAATTCTGGATGAGCGCGGCCAGAGCATCACGCCAGTCTTCATCACCGTTGACCCTGCGCGCGACACGCCAGAAGTGGTCGGTGATTTTGCCGAGGTGATGCACCCGCGCATGGTCGGGCTGACCGGCTCGCCCGAGCAGGTGAAAGCCGCCAGCCAAGCCTACCGCACCTACTACAAGGCCCACCCGGCGGATGAGAATGGCGAATACCTCGTCGATCACTCGACCTTCAGCTATCTGGTCATGCCCGAAGAAGGCGTTGTCGACTTTTTCCGCCGCGAAGTACGCCCCGAAGAGATGGCCGACAGCATCGGTTGTTTTCTGGATCAACGCTGAAATTGACCCGCCGCCTTGGCCGCCCCATATTAGCCTTTGAGAGGGGATGTTGATGCAGGATATTTCTGACTTAGGCGCGGACCGCAGCTTGCTTTTGGTCGATGACGATGAGCCGTTTCTGCGCCGCTTGGCCAAGGCGATGGAGAAACGCGGCTTTGAGGTGGAAACCGCAGGGTCCGTCGCGGCGGGCAAAGCCATCGCCACCGCGCGCCCCCCGGCCTTTGCCGTGGTCGATCTGCGGCTTCAGGATGGCAATGGGCTCGACGTGGTCGAAGTGCTGCGTGACAAACGCGCCGATGCGCGGGTCGTCGTGCTGACGGGATATGGTGCGATTGCCACGGCAGTGGCGGCGGTGAAATCCGGGGCCACGGATTACCTGTCGAAACCCGCCGACGCCAATGACATCGTGAATGCGCTTTTGGCCACCGGAGGGAACCTGCCCGAACCGCCGGAAAACCCGATGAGCGCGGATCGCGTGCGGTGGGAGCATATCCAGCGGGTCTATGAACTCTGTGACCGAAACGTCTCGGAAACCGCGCGGCGGCTGAACATGCACCGGCGGACCTTGCAGCGCATCTTGGCAAAACGCTCGCCGCGCTAAAGCTCGAACCGTTTCCAGATTTTATCAACGCGGGTGCCATCGGCCAATGTGCAGTTTGGCAGCCGTTTGAAATCCTCGAAGCCGCGGCTTTGGTAATAGGCCAGCCCGCCCTGATTGTCGGCGCGGATGATGGCGTGGATATGGGCATAGCCCAGTTCCCGCGCGGCCTGCTTGGTCTGTTCGAACAGGGCGGAGCCGATGCCGAACCCCGTCTCTCCCAACCGCACGAAAGTCGCGACATCCACACCGCCTTCGGGCAGGTCAGGGTGGGGTTCGATGTACTGAAAGCCTTTGATCTCACCGCGCCCGTCTTCCGCCAGATGCCATGCGCTGTCGGGCGCGGCCATCCAACCTTGCAACTCGCGCGGGGTGACGGGGCTGACCATGGCGGTGGTGCCGCCCTTGGCGATGATCGCGTTCAGCAATTTGGCCAAGGCGCGGGTATCGAGCGCTCCGGCGCGGCGGATGTGGATCACGCCATTTCGCGCAGCAGCGCCGCGTGCCGTTCGGTGAACTCGGCTCGTACCTCGACCGGCGGGCGGAGCAGGATGGTCAGCCCCTCCATCAGCGCCGCATCGGGGCGGCCAAAGAAACGGGTCGCCTCGGCCTCGGAAAAGCCTGCGATCTGGCTGGCCTCCATCCAAGCGCTGACGCGGTCGGCCTTCTTGATCTGCTGCTTGACCCGCACGGGCAAGCTGGCGGGAAGGCCGAAGCGGACATGCACCGCGGTGGTCAACCGCTCATCCAAAGCGCGATAATCCGGCCCGACGGCGGCCTTCACGGGTGAGATCATGTCGCCGATCACATATTCCGGCGCATCATGCAGCAACGCGGCGAGGCGCCATTTCGCAGGCGCACGGGGGGCGATGCGGGCGAAAATCGTTTCCACCAGCAGCGAATGTTCGGCCACCGAATAGGCATAGTCGCCCCGTGTCTGTCCGTTCCAGCGTGCGACAAAGGCCAGACCATGGGCGATGTCTTCGATCTCGACATCGACCGGCGTGGGGTCGAGCAGATCAAGCCGTCGACCTGACAGCATCCTTTGCCATGCGCGTGGTTTCTGCGCCATTCGCGGGGGTCCTTACCTCGTGAGCCTTGGGAACAAATCCCTGTCAAACCTGTTCATCCCACGAAGGAGATGATCATGAAACCCGTTTTTTCCGGTACGATAGTTGCAGTTACCTTGGCCACCCTCGCCGGTGCTGCACAGGCAGAAGAAGTCTGCATGCCCGCCAAGGAAATGAAGTCTGCCCTGATCGATTGGTACGGCGAAGAGCCGGTGCCGGGTCAGCGTGAAGACAACAGCCAGCTCTGGGCATCGGATCAGTCGGGGACATGGACCTTGGTCAAGACTTTGGCCGATGGCAATGCCTGCGTGCTGGCCCAAGGCGATGATTGGATGGCGGGTCTTTCGGGCGATAAGCAACTGGCCGCTCTTCTGGACTGATCCGGCGCGGCCTTTCCCCATTCACGTTGAGAATTCGCGGCGAAGGTGCTAACCGCCCTGCAACACTTTAAACAGGAGCGCCGCATGGCCCACGACTATATTGTTAAGGATATCAATCTGGCGGCCTACGGGCGTAAAGAGCTGGACATCGCCGAGACCGAAATGCCGGGCCTGATGGCCCTGCGCGATGAATACGGTGACAGCAAGCCGCTGAACGGCGCCCGGATCGTCGGCTCTCTGCATATGACCATCCAGACCGCCGTTCTGATCGAAACGATGGTCGCTCTTGGCGCCGATGTGCGTTGGGCATCATGCAACATCTTCTCGACCCAAGACCACGCGGCGGCGGCCATCGCCGAAGCGGGCGTGCCGGTCTTCGCCATCAAAGGCCAGTCGCTGGTTGAGCATTGGGATTACCTGGATAAATCCTTCATGTTCCCCGAAGGCCCGAACCTGATCCTCGACGATGGCGGCGATGCGACGCTCTATATCCTTCTCGGCGCGCGCGTGGAGAATGGCGAGGACGAGTTGATCGCCGTGCCGAAGTCCGAAGAGGAAGAGGCGATCTTCGCCCAGATCAAGAAGCGTATGGCCGAAAGCCCCGGTTGGTTCACCAAGATGCGCGACCAGATCAAGGGCGTGTCTGAAGAAACCACCACCGGCGTTCACCGTCTCTATGATCTCGTGAAACAGGGCCAGCTGCCCTTCCCCGCGATCAATGTGAACGACTCTGTCACAAAGTCGAAGTTCGACAATAAATACGGCTGTAAAGAGAGCCTTGTCGACGGTATCCGCCGCGCTACCGACACGATGATGGCGGGCAAGGTCGCCGTTGTCATGGGCTATGGCGATGTGGGCAAAGGCTCTGCCGCGTCTCTGCGGGGTGCGGGTGCCCGCGTGAAGGTCACCGAAGTTGACCCGATCTGCGCGCTGCAAGCCGCGATGGACGGCTTCGAGGTCGTGCTGCTGGAAGACGTGGTCGGCACCGCCGATATCTTCATCACGACCACCGGCAACAAAGACGTGATCCGCATCGAGCACATGCGCGAGATGAAGGACATGGCCATCGTCGGTAACATCGGCCACTTCGACAATGAAATCCAAGTCGCCGCGTTGAAAAACCACAAGTGGACCAACATCAAAGAGCAGGTGGACATGATCGAGATGCCGAATGGCAATCGTCTGATCCTGCTTTCCGAAGGCCGTCTACTGAACCTCGGCAATGCCACCGGGCACCCGTCCTTCGTGATGTCTGCATCCTTTACCAACCAAGTGCTGGCGCAGATCGAACTGTGGGAAAACACCGACAAATACGAGAATGACGTCTACATCCTGCCTAAGCATCTGGATGAAAAAGTCGCCCGCCTGCACCTCGACCGGATCGGCGTGAAGCTGTCCAAGCTGAACCCAGAGCAGGCTGCCTATATCGGCGTGACGCCCGAAGGGCCGTTTAAGCCCGAGCATTACCGCTACTAACCTGCAAAGAGTTCCCTCTTTTTAGCATGTTTCAGCGCCGTCCCGGAGATCACCGGGGCGGCGTTTTTTCTGTCAAGCGACTAGGATATATAGGAAAATCAGCTCAATCGGCGGATTCAAGCACATATCTGCCAGGGGCGGAGGACGGGCGGAACATAGTCAATCGGGCGGTGTTTCATCCCCAGACCATTCAAAAGGAGTATCGAAGATGAAACGTACATTCCTGAAGTCCACCGTCGCCGCCCTCGCTCTGACCGCGGGCACCGCATTCGCTCAGACCGCCGACACCGATGCCGGTGCCGCCGCGGAAGCCGAGGCCACCATCTCGGGCGAGAGCGTCACCAACACGGCCAACGATCTGACCGCCACTGTTGAGCAGCAGGCCGAGCGAACCGCTGAGATGACGCGCGAAAATTCCGACGACTACGAGGGGACCAACGACCCCAACACCACCGATGAAATCCTGACCGCTCCGACACAGGGCGCAGAGTTCGAAGGTGATACCGAAGTCGACAACGAAGCGGAACTGACCGCCGAGACCGATGGCGTGACGCCGACAACCGATGCCGAAGCGGATCTGGCCGGAAACGCCGATTCAGAGTCGAATTCGACCCTGAGCACCGACACCAGCGGCACCGTCACCACCGAGACTGACACCGATCTGGCCGCCGACGAAGATGCCGATTTCGATAATGAAACCACAGCCGAGATCGAAGGCGAAGCCGAAACCGATCTGGATGAGAATGTCGCTTCCAACACCGAAGCGGACATGGAAACAGACGTGACACGCACCGACACCGGCATGAGCAACGCATTCTCCGGCATGGTCGTGGGTGATCTGGTCGGCCTGACCGTCGTCGAAGCCGATGGCGACAGCATTGGTGACGTCGACTATGTCATCAAGACCGACGATGGCTATGCCGCCGTTGTTGGCGTGGGCGGCTTCCTCGGCCTTGGCGAACACACCGTCGCCGTACCGCTTGAGGAAATCTCCATGGCAGCCGAGAACGACCTGAAGCTGAGCTCCTGGACCAAAGCCGAGCTGGAAGCCCAGCCGGAAGTCGATGAAGACAACATCGAAGGTCTGGAAGACGACGTCCGCCTTGACGACGCCTCCTAAGCGACAGCCGATATCCTGACTGAGAGGCGCCCAATTCGGGCGCCTCTTTTTCTGGCGGCTCCGGGGTCAGCCCACCGCCCCCGAAATAAATCTTTTGCAATACAGGGATATGGCCTTAGGCTCCGGTCTCAGGAACCCCTGACGGGCCGAAGACACTATTGGGAGAGATTTTATGGGCAAGCGTGACGAATGGATCGCCAAATACGCCGAAGACCTGAAGAACAAATGCGGCATGGAGCCGGATATGGACCTTTTGACCAAGGTGACCATCGGCTGCGGACCGTCCATCTATAACGCCGACGCACAGACGGTGTCTTCCAGCGATACGGCTGAGTTGAACACCGTAAAGGACAACTTCCTGATCAAGAAACTCGGCCTGCCGGATGATGAACATCTCATGGGCGGCATTCAAAAAGTGATCGAGACCTATGGCCGGTCCGAGCGGAACAAGTACCGCGCGGTGGTCTATTACATGCTGGTCAAACACTTCGGCAAAGAGTCCGTCTACGCCTGAAGGGCGGTGGGAAACCCTACCAAAACCTTACCTGAGACGCGCGTTTGGTTAAGCGCGCGTTTCGTTTTTGCGCGGGCTTTGACACAGTCGAAAGTTGAGTAAATTACCGGTTTCTGCTATCTCTCTTATATCGGCCAGAGCGGCTGGTAAGAGTTACGAACATGTGTGGTGGTTATGGGAGCACATGGGGTGAGAAGGGTTCTGGCGGGGTGCCGGAACCCTTTTTCGTTTTTCCGATGGCCGCGCCGGTATTAGGGCGCGGTCTTGCCCAAGGCGCAGATAAGCTGCCATTCCGCTTCGGTCACGGGCTGCACGGATAGGCGCGAATTCTTCACCAGAACCATGTCCTCGAGCCTTGGGTCCGCTTTGATCGTATCCAAACTGACCGGCTGGGCGAACGACCGCACCGCTTTGATGTCCACACATTCCCAACGCGGGTCATCGGTGCTGCTGTCGGGGTGAGCCTCGGCGCAGACTTCGACGATGCCGACAATCTCACGGTCTTTCTGCGAGTGGTAAAAGAACCCGAGGTCGCCGACCTTCATCTCACGCATGAAGTTGCGCGCCTGATAGTTGCGCACGCCGTCCCATTCCTCACCCGCGTCGCCCTTGGCCTTTTGGTCGGCCCAGCTCCAAGTTGCGGGTTCGGATTTGAACAACCAATAGGCCATCAGCCGATCACCCGGTTCCAATGGGTCAGGGTCACGCTTTGGAACAAGCCGGCCTTGGCATAGGGGTCATTCGCGGCCCAATCCTCGGCCGCGGCCATATCAGGCACGTCCAGAATAATGAGCGAACCGATCATGCCGCCTTCGGCATCCAAAAGCGGGCCAGCCTGCGCCACGGCATCGCTGGACTTTAGATAGGCCAAGTGGTCGGGCCGGTTTTCTTGACGGATCGGCAGGCCATCGGCTTTGTCATGGGCGATCAAGGCAACAAACATATCATTCTTCCTTTAGGGGGCGTGTCAGCAAAGATTTCATGGCACCAGCCACATCTAACTGGTTGTCGAGCAATCCGGCAACCGCGCGGGTGATCGGCATATCAAGCGCCGCTTCGCGGGCCAGCGCATCGACGGCGCGGGCGGTCGCGGCCCCTTCGACCGTGGTCGATGGGTCAAAGGGGGTGCCTTGGCCCAGCGATTGCCCCAAACGGTAGTTGCGCGATTGCTCGGAGGTGCAGGTCAGCGTGAGATCACCAAAGCCCGAAAGCCCGGCCAGCGTTGTCGGCTCGGCCTTCAGATGGGCGGCGAGGCGTTGCATTTCCGCATAGCCGCGGGTCATCAGCGCGGCGCGGGCGCTTTCGCCCAATCCGGCCCCTATCGCGGCCCCGCTGGCGATGGCGACGACATTTTTCAGCGCCCCGCCCAATTCCGCGCCGGTGGTATCCGTGGTGCGGTAAAGCCGCAGGTTCGCCGTGGTGAGTTCCGCTTGCAGCTGTTCGCCCGCCGCAGGGTCTGCACAGGCCAAGGTGAGCGCGGTGGGCAGGCCCCGTGCGATATCGGCGGCAAAGCTCGGTCCCGTCAGGATCGCGGCGGTGGCTTCGGGAATGGTCTCTTCGATCACGCTGACCGGCCCCACGCCGCTGTTGAGTTCGATGCCCTTGCAGCAGGCGACCAAATGTTTCCCGTGAAGCGCCGCGCGATGTTCCTTTAGCACGCTGCGCAGCTTTTGCATCGGCACGGCCAGCAAAAGGGTCTCGGCCTCAGCGGCTTGGGCAAGACTTTCGGTCACGCTGAGCGTCTCGGGGAAAGGGCAGCCGGGCAGGCGTTTGGCGTTCTCGCGCCGCGCGGCCATATCCCCCGCGTCACGCGCCCAAAGTGTTACCGGCCCTTTGCCCGCAAGCGAAATGGCCAGCGCCGTGCCGAATGCCCCCGCGCCGAGAACGGAAACACTCATGCCTTGGCCCCCTTCTTGCCACTGCCCAGCATCGACGGACGCGCGGTGTCCAGCGGCCAGCGGGGCCGCGCGGCAAGGGTCAGGTCATCGGCGTCCCGCAGGGCGGCCTGCTCTCCCGCCGCAAAGGCGATCATCGCGGCATTATCGGTGCAAAGCGCCAAGGGCGGCGCCACGAAGGCGGCCTCTTGCGCTGCCGCAACTGTCTCTAACGCGGCGCGGATGGACTTGTTTGCCGCCACGCCCCCCGCCACGCAAAGGCTCCGCGCACCCTCTGCCGGATACTCCGCAAAGGCGCGGCGCGTTTTATGGGCCAGCACATCGACCACGGCGGCTTGGAACCCCGCGGCGAGGTCCGCTTGATCCTGTCGCGTCAGCCCGCCACGCTCTGCCACGCATTTGTCGCGCGCGCGCAGCACGGCGGTTTTCAAACCCGAGAAGGACATGTCGCAGCCCTCGCGATCCAACAGAGGGCGCGGCAGGGCAAAGCGTTTCGCATCGCCCTCTTGGGCGCATTTTTCGATCGACGGTCCGCCCGGCTGGGGCAGGCCCAACAGCCGCGCGACCTTGTCAAAGGCCTCACCCGGGGCATCGTCGATCGTACCGCCGAGACGGTCGAAACTTTCCGGCCCGCGCACCAGTAGAAACTGACAATGTCCGCCCGAGACCAGAAGCATCAGATAGGGATAGGACACATCATCGGTCAGCCGCGGGGTCAGCGCGTGACCCGCGAGGTGGTTCACCCCGTAAAGCGGTTTGCCCGTCGCCGCCGAGAGCCCCTTGGCGCACATCACGCCCGACACCACGCCGCCGATCAGCCCCGGCCCGGCGGTCACCGCGATGGCGTCGATCTGCGGCAGGCCGATCCCAGCTTCGGCCAAGGCATCCTCGACACAGTGGTCCAATTTCTCGGCATGGGCGCGGGCGGCGATTTCAGGAACAACGCCGCCAAAGTCGGCGTGCAACTCGGTCTGGCCCGCCACGACCGAGGCCAGTACCTTGCCGCGCCCGTCCTCCTCCATGCGCACCACGGCGGCGGCGGTATCGTCGCAACTGCTTTCCAAACCAAGGATCAAGCGGGTCTGAGACTGGGTAGAGGGCATGGGGGCTTTCCGTTGCAAGGCACCTGTACCGCAGGTAACACCGCTCTTACGCGCAAACAATGCCGGAGCCTTGCGATGCCGCAGCCAAGATTGCTTCTGACACGTCCCCAGCCCGGTGCCGCGCAGTTTCTGGATCGGCTTTCGCCTGCGCTGCGCGACGGGGCCGTGATCTCTCCGCTGATCGAGATTACCGCGACGGGTGAGCCTGTCGATCTTTCGCCCTATGCCGGGGTGATCTTTACCTCGGCCAATGCCGTGGCCCATGCGCCTCTGGGGGAGGGGCGGCCTGCCTATTGTGTCGGCCCGCAGACCACGGCGGCGGCGGGCAAAGCGGGCTGGCAGGCGCAGATGGTCGGGTTGGATGCCGAGGCGCTGATCGCGACCTTGGCGGAACGCCCCCAGATCGGCCCGCTCTTGCACCTTGCCGGGCGGCACCGGCGGGCAGATATTGCCGGAATTTTAAGCGCCGCAGGTCTGAAAGTGGAAACCGCCACGGTCTATGACCAGACACTTCTGCCGCTCTCCACCGCCGCGCAGACCCTTCTAAAGGGCCCTAACCCTGTCATCGTGCCGCTGTTTTCTCCGCGCAGCGCGCAGCATTTCGCCCGCGAAGCAAGCTCGACGGAACGGGTCATCGCCCTGTCGATCAGCCGCGCCGCCGCTCAGGCGCTTGAAGCTCTGCCGCTCTATGCGCATGATGTCGCCACAGAACCCACCGGCGAGGCCATGGCAGAGGCGGTTGAAAAACTATTCCGCTGCACCACCTTGCCTTGAGGGGCATAGGTATGCCGGATAAGCTCGCCATTGCGAGTGAATGACAGGTTCAGAATCGAAAGGCGTGAGGCGTGGCAAAACCCAAAAAGACGGTCAGCAAAAGCGAAGCGGACAAGACCTCGGCCGATCAGACGCCTCCCGGGGCGGATAAGGCGACCACGGCAGAGAAGGCCGAGGCCGCGAAACCCAGCCAGACCGTTGGTAAGGGGGCGGAGACGGCAAAACCCGACACGCCAAAAACCGAGGATGCCCTGCCCGACGCGCCGAAAACCGAAACGGGCAAGGCCGACTCGTTGAAGACATCCAGCACCACGCCCACTACGGATAAAGCAACGGCGAAGCCCGCCACTGCAGCCAAGCCGGACGACAAAGCCCCGGCCAAGTCCGAAAGCGCAACGCCGGCTAAAGAGACGAAGCCCCAGACGGCTTTGCCCAAGGACGATCCCAAGACAAGCGCCACCAGCGCTGCACCCAAGGACAAACCGGCTGCCAAAGACAAACCGGCCGCTGATCCCGCGCCCTCGCGCGCCTCGGCGGCTGCGTCTAAGCCGAGCGGTAGCTCATCCAAACCCGCGCCGGAAAAGGCTGAAAAGCCAAGCGCTGCCACGTCCAAACCGACGTCCTCGCCCGCCTCGACCCCGGCGCCTGAGCCTGCCCCGAAAGAGCGCAAGCGCAGCGTGTTCTTCCCCATGCTGCTCGGCGGTGCCATCGCTGCGGGCCTCGGCTTTGCCGCATCGGAGTATGACGTCTTGGGCACCCGGGCACAAAGCGCGGCAGAATTGCAGAGCGCGATGGAAGCGCAGCAGGCCCGCATCGCGGAACTGGAAGCCCGCGTCGAAGAGCCTGCCACCCTGCCGGAAAGCCTGCCGCAGGTCGACGCGCTGCGCGAAGAACTGACCGCCAGCCGCGAGGCCCTCTCGGCGCTGCAAAGCCAATTGGCCGAGATCGACAGCCGCCTCACCACGGTTGAAAAGCAACCCGCAACCGGCGGTGGCAACCAAGTCGCGGTCGCGGCCTTTGAGCGTGAGATGGAAGCTCTGCGCGCCTCCGTCGCCGAACAGCGCAGCGAGATCGAGAGCCTGCTGGAAAACGCTCAGACCGCCGAAGAGGCTACCGCCGCCGCGGCGGAAGCGGCCCGTGCCCAGACTGCGATGACCCAGATGAACGCTGCAATCGGCGCCGGTCGCCCCTTCGAAGCGCCGTTGGCCGAGTTGCAGCAGGCCGGGGTCGAGGACATACCCGAAACCCTGCGTGAAAGCGCCGCCGGCGGTGTCGTCACCCTCGCCAATCTCCAAGCGCGCTATCCCGATGCCGCGCGTGAAGCGCTGGCCACCGCCCGTGCCGCCGTCCCGGAAGAGGGCGAAGGCGGCTTTGGCAATTTCCTGAAACGTCAACTCGGTGCTCGCTCGGTCGCGCCGCGCGAAGGGACGGATGCCGATGCTGTCCTGTCCCGCGCCGAAGCAGCGGTGCGCGATGGCCGTTTGACCGATGCGCTGGCCGAGATCGACACGCTGCCAGCCCCCGCCCAGGATGCGATGGCGGAATGGCTCGCCGATGCCCGCGCGCGTCAGGCGGCTGAAACCGCCGCCAATGAACTCTCCCAACGCCTGACGGCCAACTGAGGAACGAAAAATGCTCTGGTCTCTTATTAAAATCGTTCTCTTTGTCGTGTTGGTCGCCGCTCTGGCTTGGGGCGCAGGCTTCCTGTTGGAAAGCGAAGGTGGCATTCAGCTGACCGTGGCGGGCACGGAATATACCCTTGGGCCGCTGCAATCGGTGATCGCCGTTTTGCTGCTGATGCTTGCGGTTTGGGTGCTGCTCAAGATCGTGTCGCTGCTCTCGGCAGTCTGGCATTTTCTGAATGGCGATGAGACGGCGCTGTCGCGCTACTTTGACCGCAACCGCGAGCGTAAGGGCTATGAGGCGCTGTCGGACGGGTTGATGGCGCTGGCCAGCGGCGAGGGACAGGTCGCGATGGCCAAGGCCGCCAAGGCTGACCGCTATCTCAAACGCCCGGCACTGACCAATCTGCTGACCGCGCAGGCGGCGGAACTGGCGGGGGACCGTCGCAAGGCCGAACGGACCTATCGCAAGCTGGTCGAAGACGAAAAGACCCGTTTCGTCGGCGTGCGCGGTATCATGAAGCAGAAGCTGGCCGATGGAGATACCGCAACGGCGCTGAAACTGGCCGAGAAAGCCTTCGCGCTGAAGCCCAAACATGAGGAAACCGGCGACACGCTCCTGAAGTTGCAGGCCGAGAAACATGATTGGACCGGTGCGCGTGGCACTCTGCAGGCCAAGTATAAAAACGGCCATCTGCCGCGCGATGTGCACAAGCGCCGCGACGCGGTTCTGGCGCTCTCCGAGGCGCGCGAGGTCATCGACGAGGGCAACAGTGTCGAAGCCCGTGAGGCCGCGATCGAAGCCAACCGCCTGTCGCCTGATCTGGTGCCCGCCGCGGTGATGGCTGCGCGCAGCTATATCGCGCAGGACAAGCCGCGCAATGCTTCCAAAGTGCTGCAAAAAGCGTGGAGCGTGCAACCGCACCCCGATCTTGCCGCCGCCTTTGCCGAGATTCAGCCGGATGAGACACCGCCCCAGCGGATCAAACGGTTCCGCGCGCTGACCAAATCTCAGCCCGACCACCCCGAGACCAAGATGCTGCTGGCCGAATTGCACATCGCCAACGAAGACTTCCCCGAAGCGCGCCGGGCGCTTGGCAATCTGGTTGAGACTGATCCCTCGGCCCGGTCCGTCACCCTGATGGCGGCGATCGAGCGGGGCGAGGGCGCGCCGGACACCGTGGTCAAAGGCTGGCTGACACGCGCGCTGAACGTCTCACGCGGGCCGCAATGGATTTGCGAGAACTGCCACCACATCCATGCCGAATGGGTGCCGATCTGCGAGAACTGCAAGAGCTTCGACACACTGGAATGGAAGACGCCGCCGCTGTCGGAGGTGGCCATGCCGAGCGGTGTTCAGATGCTGCCCCTGATCGTGGGCGCGCCGGAAACGACCCCAACGGAGGGGGCGTTGACCACGCGGACGGAGGATATCGAAGATGCGGAACTGGTGACCGAACCGGAAAAGCCGACCGATCCCGAGACGCCCAAGAAAGCGCCGGACCCTACAGCTTGATGTCGTAGGTAACCCAGTTGGTCCGGGTGGCCAGCCTGTCATAAACACCACGGCCGCGGTAGTTATCCTCGGCCGTGATCCAGCGGACGAGGCTCCAGCCGCGCTTTTCGGCGATCTTCTTCACCTCTCCGATCAGCGCATCGGCAGCCCCGCTGCCACGGGCTTCGGGAGACACGAAAAGATCGTCGAGGAAACAGCCCGTCGCCGCAGCAAGCGGTCGGGCGAAATGCCGAAAATGGGTCAGGCCGATCACCCGTCCTTCGGCATCTTCGCAGACCAGCCCTTCGACCTCGGTCAGCGGATCATGCAGCCAAGACCAGACCCGCGCGCGCATTTCCGGCGTCTGCTCGACTTTATAGAATTCGGCATAGCCTTGATAAAGCCGCTCCCAATCGGCGCGGTCATGGTCTCTCACGGTTCGGATGGTAAGGTCGGACATGGCGGGCTCCCTTCGCTGGCTGCGCGATCTTTGCCCCAGTTGGTTCAGAAATCCAGCCCAAGGTCCAGCGTTGTCGCAGAATGTGTCAGCGCGCCCATAGAGATATAGTGCACCCCCGTCGCCGCGACCTCGGCCAAGCGCGGCAGGGTCATGTTGCCCGAAGCCTCCAGCACGATGCGCCCTTGCGCCATTTCGACCGCTTGCGAGAGCGTCGGCGTGTCCATATTATCCAACAGCACCACATCCGCGCCGCCTTCGTCCAAGACCTCTTGAAGCTGCGCCAGCGTGTCGACCTCGATCTCGACCCGGATCATATGCGAGGCATTGGCCTTGACCGCCTGCAACACAGGCCGGATGCCCCCGGCGGCAGCGATGTGGTTGTCTTTGATCAGGATCGCGTCAGAGAGGGAGAAGCGGTGGTTGAACCCGCCGCCATGCAGCACCGCCTGCTTCTCGACCATGCGCAGCCCCGGCGTGGTCTTGCGGGTGCAGGTGATCCGGGTCTCCGTCCCCTTCGTTTCGGCCACGCAGGCCGCTGTCAGGGTGGCGATGCCCGAGAGCCGCCCGGCAAAGTTCAGCGCCACGCGTTCCGCCGAGAGGATCGCGGCGGCGGAGCCTTCGACCTCCATTAGCGTGTCGCCTTTGGCGATTTTGCTGCCGTCTTCTTTCAGCGTGCGCACCTCAAGCGTAGGGTCGACAAGGTGGAAGGCCAGCCGCGCGATCTGCATGCCAGAAACGACCCCCTCGGCGCGGGCGCGCAGCCGGGCGGTATAGGTCGTGCCCTCGGGAATTACGCTGCGGGTCGTGACGTCACCATAGGTGCCGAGGTCTTCCATCAAAGCGGCACGGACCAACGGCTCAAGGATCAGGTCGGGCAGGGCGGTGGTCATCTTCAGGCGTCCTCGGGGTTGGAGCGGCGGGCGGTGGCCTCGGCCAATGTCATGAAGCTGCGGGCGGCTTCGGGGAGCGTTTTGGGATAGTCCGTGCGGCAATGCGCGCCCCGGCTTTCGCGGCGGGCGAGGGCCGCGGCGGCGATGAGCGTCGCGGTGGCGGTCATGTTTTGCAACTGGGCACAATCGGGCTGCGCCGCTTCGATCTCGGCGATGGCCGTCAAGGCGCGGTGCAAGCCCGCCGCATCCCGCAGCACGCCGACCTCTGCGGTCATGGTTTGGCGCAGGCAGGTGACGAGGGTCTCGTTCGGTGTCTCGCCAGCAGGCAAATCCGGCAGCTGTACGGCGTCATCTTCGCCTGCCTCGCATTCCTCAAGCATGTCCTGCGCCGCGCGGCGGGCAAAGACCAGCGCTTCGAGCAGCCCGTTTGATGCCAAACGGTTCGCGCCGTGCAGCCCGGTCGAAGACGCCTCTCCGCAAACCCAGAGCCCGGTGAGGCTTGAGCGGCCATGCGCATCCGTCGCGACGCCGCCCATATGGTAATGCGCCGCGGCGGCGACTGGGATGGGCTGGGTCACCGGATCGATGCCATTGCGCGCGCAGGCGGCTGCGACGGCGGGGTAGTCGGTCAGCACCGCCGCACCCAAGACCGCGCGGGTGTCGAGCATGGGGCGTAGCCCCGCTTGGGTCTGGGCGAAGATTGCGCGGGCCACGACATCGCGCGGGGCAAGCTCGGCAAGGGGGTGAACCGCCTCCATAAAACGCGCGCCGTCGCGGTTGATCAGATGGGCCCCGGCCCCGCGCAGTGCTTCGGTCGCCAAGGGGGCGGGGTCTTCGCCGCAGTCGATGGCGGTGGGGTGGAACTGTACGAATTCCGCATCGGCAATGAGCGCGCCCGCGCGGGCGGCCATGCCGATCACCTGCCCGCGAATGCGGGCCGGGTTGGTGGTCAGCGCATAAAGCCCGCCAGACCCGCCGCCCGCCAGCAAGACCCCTGCGCCGCGCAGCATCACGGGGGCGGAGCCTTCGGGCCGTGCCAGTTCGACCTCGACCCCGGTGACTTTGGTGCCGTCACTTTCCAAACCGCGGGCCAGCACCCCTTCGAGCACTTGGATCGACGGTGTTTCGCGCACCTTTTCGATCAGGGCGCGCATGATCTCGGCCCCCGCTTGATCACCCTGCACGCGCACGACGCGGGCAAAGCTATGCGCCGCCTCGCGTGACATGACATAGCCACCATCGGCGCTGCGGTCGAAGGCGGTGCCGAAATCGGTCAGGGCGAGGATATGGGCCCGGGCCTCATCCGTTACAGTGGCGGCGACGCGCGGCTCGACCGTGCCCGCTCCGGCTTTGATGGTGTCGAGCGCATGGGCCTCGGGGCTGTCGGCCTGCGCCATCGCGGCGGCCACGCCGCCCTGCGCCCAAGCGGAACTGGCCCCTGACCCCAAAGGATCGGGCGAGATCAGCAAAACCGGACGCGGCGCAAGACAAAGCGCGGCATAGAGCGCGCCCAGACCGGCCCCAACGATGATGATCCTGCCGGTTGTGATCTGCTCCACGCGCGCGCCCTTCAGAGGCCGAGTTCGCGGGAGAGGTTGATCATCCGTTGCACGGCCACCCGCGCCTTGCTGGCAACCTCGGCCTCCACTTCGACGGCGCCGGACATCGTGTGAAGCGACCAGAGAACCTTCTCAAGCGTGATCTTCTTCATGTAGGGGCACATGTTGCAGGGGCCGACGAAATCGACCTCGGGCAATTCATCGGCGATGTTCGACGCCATGGAGCATTCGGTGACCAGCATCGCCTTGGCCGGTTTTTCGCGGTGCACATAGTCGAGGATTCCGCTGGTCGAGCCGGAGAAATCCGCCTCCGCCACCACGTCGGGCGGG
Organism: Sulfitobacter sp. 1A15258; assembly: GCF_043557045.1. Classification (NCBI taxonomy): domain Bacteria; kingdom Pseudomonadati; phylum Pseudomonadota; class Alphaproteobacteria; order Rhodobacterales; family Roseobacteraceae; genus Sulfitobacter; species Sulfitobacter sp. 1A15258. The sequence continues at coordinate 118,336 of NZ_JBIFFK010000003.1, forward strand.
CATTCGGGATGCGCGATGATGCGGGTGTCGGGGTTCCACTCGCGGTAGTCGGCGATATCTTTTGCGGTATAGCGTTCGTGCACGATGCAGGCGCCGTCCCACCAGACGATGCGCTTTTGCGGCACCTGTTTGGCGATGTTCTGCGCCAGATATTTGTCCGGCGTCATGATGATCGTGTCGGCCTCAAGCGCAGCCACGATCTGCGCCGCGTTCGACGAGGTGCAGCAGATGTCCGACGCCGCCTTCACCTCAGCCGTGGTGTTGACGTAGGTCACCACCGGCGCGCCGGGATATTGCGCGCGCATCTGTGCGACGCCCTCGGCGGTGATGCTTTCGGCCAGTGAACAACCCGCTTCCATGTCGGGGATCAGCACGGTCTTGGCGGGGTTCAGGATTTTCGAAGTCTCGGCCATGAAATGCACGCCGCATTGCACGATGACATCAGCCTCAACCTCGGTCGCCTTGATCGCGAGCTGCAGGCTGTCGCCGACGAAATCCGCGATGCCGTGATAGATGTCGGGCGTCATGTAGTTATGCGCGAGGATGACCGCGTTGCGCTCTTTCTTGAGCTTGTTGATCGCGGCGACATAGGGCGCATGAATGGCCCAATCGGGGGGCGAGACGACACGATCCATCTTGGCGTAGATATCGGCCATTTCAGCCGCCAGCGCTGGCGATGGCGCGAGGTCATAATGGCGCTCAAGCTCGCTGGGCGAAAAGATTTCATCACGCATGGTCGGTCCCCCTCCGGCCTTGGCGCGTGTCACGGCACCGCGCTGGACACCACACCCGGCGTGCTGGCCATAGACGACTGGCGTGGTTTGGGCAAGCCAATACCCTTTATGACAAGGCGTTACTTGCTGGGGGCTTAGGTGAATTTGCGGAACAAACGGGTCTGGTCGAACATGTCTTCCAGCCGTTCGGCGCGGTCCTTTGTATCCTCCCAGTTGATGTCCTGCATGGCCGAGATCACGCTTTCTACCAGCAGCAGCGTGGCCGCCGCGCTGTCCCAAGCCGAGGGCGCGACGATCCGGCTGGAGAAACAGATATCGGCAAGGCTATGCACCGGAGAGCGCCATTGATCGGTGAAGAGGATGATCTTGGCCCCTCGCGCATGGGCCATTTCCGCCAGCTTCAGCGTGTTGTTCTCATAGCGCCGCACGTCGAAAATGACAAAGACATCGCCTTCGCCCACGTCCAGCAGGTAATGCGGCCAAGCGTTTGATGTAGATTGGATATGTGTCACCCGGGGGCGGATGATCTGGGCGTGGAGGAACAGATATTCGGCCATCACATGGGTGATGCGCCCGCCCACGATATAGAGCGGATGCGCAGTATCGGCGATCATGGCGCAGGCGCGGTCGAAGGTGGCAGGCTCGATCTGGCCCAACGTATGGCGGATGTTGTCGATCACCGCATCGGTGAACCGGTTCAACACATGGCCCGAGGGCGCGCCTTCGGTCCAGTTGTCATGTTTGGCGATGGGGTTCTTGGCCTTGGCCTTTAGCTCTTCGCGCAGCTCGTTCTGAAACTCGGGGTAGCCCTTGAACCCCAGCTTTTGCACCATCCGCGCCACGGTAGGGGTCGAGACATTGGCATCCTTCGCCAGCGCCGTCAGCGGGCCGAGGCCGGAGGCGGGGTAGTTTTCCAGAATCGAATGGGCAAGTTGCCGTTCCGCACGGGTCAGCCGGTCCAACTCTTGCTGGATACGGTCGGAAATGGTCAGCGTCGGTTCAGCCATGGATGCCCCTCTTTTGACGAGTAATAACACAAACTGAATGGCGTTGTAATAAATTTGACATTATTCTGTTGACAGAAGCCCCCCGCCCGAATGAGGTTTGATCTAACTGAGGGGGACAGGGTGTCAGAACAGTCAGATCTTTCGAATGAAGCCGTCGAGGTGATCAACGCCGGGGCCAAGGCCCCGCTGGTATTGGTCTGCGAACATGCGGCGCGTGAGATACCGGCCTGCTACGACGGTCTGGGGCTGGATGCCGCGGCCCGCGAAAGCCATGTGGCTTGGGATCCCGGTGCCTTGGGCGTGGCCCGGGTCATGGCGCAGGATCTGGATGCGGTGCTGGTGGCGGGGCGCGTCTCGCGTCTGGTCTATGACTGCAACCGCCCGCCCGAAGCCCCCGGCGCGATGCCAGCGCAGAGCGAAATTTTCGCGATCCCCGGCAATGCCTCGCTTGATGACGCGGGCCGGGCCGAGCGGGTGGCGCGCTATTACGAGCCCTTCCGCGCGACTTTGGCGGCGACGATCAAACGGGTCGATGCGCCTGCGATCGTCACGGTGCATAGTTTCACGCCGATCTACCATGGCAAACCGCGCAGCGTTGAGATCGGCATTCTGCACGACAGCGACACGCGCCTTGCCGATGCGATGCTCGCGGTGGCGTCGGAGTTCACGGACCTCAATGTCGAGCGCAACGCGCCCTACGGCCCGCAGGACGGGGTGACCCATACGCTGAAAGAACATGGGCTGGCCCATGGTCATCCGCATGTCATGCTAGAGATCCGTAATGACCTCATTACGACCGAAGCAGAACAGCGGCAGATGGCCGAGATGATCAGCAATTGGCTCCGTGCCGCCATGGCTCGGCCCGAGATGGAGGAGGTCAAACCATGAGGTTCATCCGGGGCTATATCCGGGGCATCGACGCGATGAACCGGCGGATCGGGCGGTTCATGATGTATGGCATCTTTGTCCTGATGGGGGTGCTGTTGTGGTCCACCGTCAGCAAAGCCTTCTTCGTCCCCTCGCTTTGGACGTTGGAAATGGCGCAGTTCGTCATGGTGGGCTATTACATCTTGGGCGGTCCCTATTCGATCCAACTGGGGTCGAACGTGCGGATGGACCTCCTTTATGGCGATTGGTCGCTGCGCCGCAAAGCGTGGTTTGATCTGTTCACCGTTTTCTTCCTGATCTTCTATCTCTGCGTGCTGCTCTATGGCGCGGTAAGCTCTACGGCCTATTCGCTGGGCTACTGGGGGACAGAGCCGTTCAGCTTTTTCGGCGGCTTGATCACCGGCAGTGAAGAGGTTGGCCATATGGAGCAATCCAGTTCCGCATGGCGTCCCTATCTCTGGCCGATCAAGGTCGTGATGATCGTCGGCATCTTTCTGATGCTGCTGCAATGTCTGTCCGAGCTCGCGAAAGACGTGCTGCGGCTCAAGGGTGAGGCCATCTGATGTCCTATGAAATGATTGCGACATTGATGTTCTCGTCAATGATGCTGATGCTACTGACCGGCCAGCGGGTGTTTGGCGCCATCGGCTTTATCGCCGTGGTTTCGGCGCTGCTGCTCTGGGGCGACAAGGGCGGCTATGACATCGGTTTCGCCGCCGCGATGAAGCTGATGAAATGGTACCCGCTGCTGACGCTGCCGATGTTCATCTTCATGGGCTATGTCCTCAGCGAAAGTCGCATTGCCGATGACCTTTACCGCATGTTCCACGTCTGGATGGGCGGGGTGCGCGGCGGGCTGGCGATTGGCACAATTGGCCTGATGGTGCTGATCTCGGCGATGAATGGGCTCAGCGTGGCGGGCATGGCGATTGGCTCGACCATCGCGCTGCCGGAACTGCTGAAACGCGGCTATGACAAAAGGATGGTCACGGGGGTGATCCAGGCGGGGTCGAGCCTTGGCATCCTCGTGCCGCCTTCGGTGGTGCTGGTGCTTTACGCGATGATCGCGCGGCAGCCGGTGGGGCAGTTGTGGCTTGCCGGGGTCATCCCGGGGTTGATGATGGCAGCGATGTTCATCGCCTATATCGTCATCCGCTGCCGGATGAATCCCGAACTTGGTCCCATCCTCTCAGCCGAGGATCGCGACATCCCCCGTGCCGAGAAACTGCGTCTGCTGCGGGCGGGCATCCTGCCGCTGGTGATCTTCGCTGTGATGATGGTGCCTTTCGTCAACGGCTGGACCAGCTTGGTCGAAAGCTCGGCCATCGGGGCTGCGGCGGCGTTCTTTGCTGCCGTTCTCAAGGGCCGCATGACCCGCGAAGTTTTCGAGAACTCCGTGCGCAACACCTTGGGCATCACCTGCATGTTCATGTGGATCATCCTCGCCGCCCTCGCCTTTGGCGCGGTCTTTGACGGGCTGGGCGCGGTAAAGGCGATCGAGAGCCTGTTCACCGAGAAGATGAACCTCAGCCCCTGGATGATCCTGATCATGATGCAGCTTAGCTTCATCATCATGGGCACCTTCCTTGATGATACGGCGATGCTGGTCATCGTGGCGCCGCTCTATGTGCCCTTGGTCGGTGCGCTGGGCTTTGATCTGATCTGGTATGGTATCCTTTACACGATCACCACGCAGATCGCCTATATGACGCCGCCCTTCGGCTATAACCTGTTCCTGATGCGCGCCATGGCCCCGCCAGAGATCACGCTGCGCGACATCTACGCCTCGATCACGCCCTTCGTGCTGGTGATGGTCTTGGCGCTGATACTCGTCATGGTCTTCCCCGAGATCGCGACATGGCTGCCCGATTACATCTACGACAAATAACAATGAGAGCCGCGCAAAGACGGCCTGACATTTCAACAAAGGAGAGACGTATGACCACTCGCAGAAAGTTTCTATCCGGGGCCGCCGTCGCCGCCCCTGCGGCCCTCGCCGCGCCTTCCATCGTGCATGCCCAAGCGCCGATCAAATGGCGCATGCAGACCTATGCTGGCGCCGCTCTGGGTGAGCAGGTGACCAAACCGGCGGTCGATTACATCAACGCCGCCGCCAATGGCGAGATGGAGATCGAACTGTTCTACGCTGACCAGATCGTCCCCACCGGTGAGCTGTTCCAAGCCATGCAGCGCGGCACCATCGACATGGTGCATTCCGATGACGACTCCATGGCCTCGCCCACGCCGCTGCAACAATTCGGCGGCTACTTCCCCTTCGCCACCAAGCACATCCTCGACGTGCCAGTGCTGTTCAACCAGTACGGTTTGGCCGAAATCTGGAAAGAGGAATATGCCAAGGTCGGCGTTGAATGGCTGTCGGCTGCGGGCCAAGACCCCTGCAACTTCAACACCACCAAAGAGATCAAATCGGTCGCCGATCTGGACGGTCTGAAGCTCTACACCTTCCCCACCGCGGGCCGCTTCCTGTCAAAGTTCGGCGTGGTGCCGGTGAACATTCCCTACGAGGACGCCGAAGTCGCCGTGCAAACAGGCGAGCTCGACGGCATGGCGTGGTCCGGCATCACCGAAGACTACACCGTCGGCTGGGCCGATGTGACCGACTACTTCCTGACCAACAACATCTCAGGTGCTTGGATCGGGTCGTTCTTCGTCAACCAGCAGCAATGGGCCGATCTGCCGGATCACCTCAAGCAGTTGGTCATGGCGGGGATCGAAGCGGGCCACACCTACCGCAACCAGTGGTACTGGGGCGGCGAGGCGCGTCTGCGGGCGCAGGGCGACAAGCTTAAGCTCAGCACCGTGCCTGCCGACGAATGGGCCGAGGTTGAAAACGCGGCCAAGGACTTCTGGACAGAGATCGCCGAAGAAGGCGAAGTGCACGCCAAGATCGTGCAGATCTTCCGTGACTATAACGAAGTCATCAACAAAGCCGGTCCGCCCTATACCAACGGCTGAACCGACAACCGGGGGCGCGCTGCCTGCGCCCCCGCCTTACCCCCTGAAGTGGACAGAACATGCCCGGCACACTGACATTCGACGCGCTGAAAAAACTGGTCAAAGAAGGATCCGTCGATACGGTTCTTGCGTGCCTTGTGGACATGCAAGGCCGGTTGATGGGCAAGCGCTTCCATGCCGTCAACTTCGTCGAGACCTCTTATAAAGAAACCCATTGCTGCAACTACCTGCTGGCCACCGACCTTGAGATGGCCACGCCCGAAGGCTTTGCCTCCACCTCGTGGGAGACGGGTTACGGCGACTATGTGATGCAGCCCGACCTCGACACGATCCGCCCGGTGCCGTGGCTGGAGGGAACGGTGATGGTGCTTTGCGACGTGCTGGATCACGACACGCACCAGCCGGTGCCGCATTCCCCGCGCGGCATGCTGAAGAAGCAGATCGCGCGGCTGAAGGAACTGGGTTTCGACGCCATGATGGCGACCGAGCTGGAGTTCTTCCTTTTCGAGCAGAGCTTTGACGCGATCCGCAAGGGCGGCTACCGCGACCTCACGCCGATCAGCGGCTATAACGAAGATTACAACATCCTTCAGACCACCAAGGAAGAGAACGTGATGCGCCCGCTGCGCAACCATCTCTTCGCCGCCGGTCTGCCGATCGAGAACTCCAAGGGCGAGGCCGAGGCCGGTCAGGAAGAGCTCAACATCCGCTATTCACAGGCGCTTGATTGCGCCGATTATCACACGATTGCCAAACATGCGGTCAAGGAGATCGCTTGGCAGCAGGGCCATGCGGCAAGCTTCTTGCCCAAGTGGCACAAGGACCGCGTCGGCTCTTCCAGCCACGTCCATCAGTCGCTGTGGAAAGACGGCGAAGCGGCTTTCTTTGACAGCGAGGGCGCGTTGGGCATGTCCGACCTGATGCGCCACTATATGGCCGGTCTGATCGCCTATGCGCCGGAATATACCTATTTCCTCGCCCCCTATGTGAACAGCTACAAGCGCTTCGCCAAAGGCACCTTCGCCCCGACCAAGACCGTCTGGTCCGTCGACAACCGCACCGCGGGGTTCCGCCTCTGCGGGGCAGGGACAAAGGGCGTGCGGGTCGAATGCCGTATTGGCGGATCGGACCTAAACCCTTATCTGGCGCAGACGGTCATGCTGGCTGCCGGAATCAAAGGGATCGAAGACAAGATGGAGCTTGCCCCGCCCACACGCGGCGATGCTTATGGCGAGTCCGACGCTGTCGATATCCCCCAGACCCTGCGGGCAGCAACCGAGACCCTGCGCGGCTCGACGTTCCTGCGCGAGGTCTTGGGCGACGATGTAGTGACCCATTACACCCGCGCGGCGGAATGGGAGCAGGAAGAATATGACCGGGTGGTGACCGATTGGGAAATCGCCCGCGGCTTTGAAAGGGCCTGAGAATGACGACGGTAAAATGTATCTCTCCGATTGACGGTTCGGTCTATGCGGAGCGCGAAACCCTGAGCACGCAGGCAGCGCAAGACGCTGTCGCCCGCGCGCGTAAGGCGCAAAAGGCATGGGCCGCGCGGCCCTTGCAGGAGCGTGTCGATCTGGTGATGGCCGCGCTGAAAGAGATTGAGAATTCCACCGACCGGATGACCGAGGAACTGGCCCACCAGATGGGCCGCCCGGTGCGCTACGGCGGTGAGTTCGGCGGTTTGCAGGAACGCACCAGCCACATGGCCAAGATCGCCGCCGATGCGCTGGCACCTACGGTGATCGAAGACAGCGCCGCCTTCAGCCGCAAGATTATGCGTGAGCCGCATGGCGTGGTTTTCGTCGTGGCGCCGTGGAACTATCCTTACATGACCGCGAACAACACCATCGCGCCTGCGCTGATCGCGGGCAATTCGGTGATCCTGAAGCATGCCTCGCAGACCATTCTGGTGGGTGAACACCTCGCCGATGCCTACCGTGCCGCTGGCGTGCCCGAGGATGTGTTCCAGAACGTCGTGCTGAGCCATGACACCACTTCGGCGTTGATCGCGGATAACGCCTTTGATTTCGTCAATTTCACCGGCTCCGTCGGCGGCGGTCAGGCGATGGAGCGCGCGGCGGCGGGCACTTTCACCGGCGTCGCGACCGAGTTGGGCGGCAAAGACCCCGCCTATGTCCGGGCCGATGCCAATCTCGACGCGGCTGTCGACGGCGTGATGGACGGGGCGATGTTCAACGCGGGCCAGTGCTGCTGCGGGATCGAGCGGATCTATGTGCACGAAAGCCTCTATGACGCTTTCGTCGAAAAAGCCGTGGCATGGGTGAATAACCTCAACCTCGGCAATCCACTGGATCAGGCCACGACGCTTGGCCCGATGGCCAATGTCCGTTTCGCCAATGAGGTCCGCGCGCAGATTGATGAGGCCGTGGCGGCAGGTGCCAAGGCGCACATCGATAGAATGCCCGCCGACGATGGCGGTGCCTATCTGACGCCGCAGGTGCTCACCGATGTGACCCATGAGATGCGCGTCATGCGTGACGAAAGCTTCGGCCCCGTGGTCGGCATCATGCCGGTCAAGGACGATGAAGAAGCCATTGCGTTGATGAACGACAGCCAATTCGGTCTGACCGCCGCGATCTTTACCGCCGATGCCGATGCCGCCGAGGCCATCGGCCAGCGGTTGGAAACCGGCACCGTCTTCATGAACCGTGCCGACTATCTGGACCCGGCGCTGTGCTGGACCGGCTGCAAGCAAACCGGGCGCGGGGCGGGCCTGTCTGAACTGGGCTATCACGCGCTGACACGCCCCAAATCCTACCACCTCAAGAAAGCCTGAGACATGTCCCTGACTGCCAATTGGTCTTACCCCACCGCCATCCGCTTCGGCGCGGGCCGGATTAAAGAGATTGCCGAGGCCTGCGCCGCTGCGGGCATCAAGAAGCCGCTGCTGGTCACCGACAAAGGGCTGGCCTATCTGCCCATCACCCAGTCCACACTGGACCTGATGGAGGCCGAAGGTCTGGGCCGCGCGATGTTTTCGGACGTTGACCCGAACCCGACCGAGATGAACGCCGAGGCGGGCATCAAGGTCTACCGCGACGGCGGCCATGACGGTGTGATCGCCTTTGGCGGTGGCTCCGGTCTCGATCTGGGCAAGGTCATCGCCTTCATGGCGGGCCAGACGCGCCCGCTGTGGGATTTCGAAGATATCGGCGATTGGTGGACCCGCGCCGACGCCGACGGCATCGCGCCCATCGTCGCCGTGCCGACGACCGCCGGCACCGGGTCGGAAGTGGGACGCGCCAGCGTCATCACCAATTCCCAGACCCATGAGAAGAAGATCATCTTCCACCCCAAAATGCTGCCCGCTGTCGTGATCTGCGATCCGGAACTGACCGTCGGCATGCCGCCGATGATCACCGCAGGCACTGGGATGGATGCTTTCGCCCATTGTCTCGAAGCCTTCTGCTCGCCGCATTACCACCCGATGAGCCAAGGCATGGCGCTGGAAGGGATGCGTCTGGTCAAGGAATACCTGCCCCGCGCCTATGCCGATGGCAGTGATCTTGAGGCGCGCGGCCATATGATGTCTGCCGCTGCCATGGGCGCCACAGCGTTCCAAAAGGGTCTGGGCGCCATCCATGCCATCAGCCACCCGATCGGCGCGGTGCATCACACCCATCACGGCACCACCAACGCCGTGGTCATGCAGCCGGTTCTGCGCATGAACCGCCCCGCGATTGAGGAGCGTCTGGCCAAGGCGGCGGCCTATCTCGATATCGTCGGTGGCTTTGATGGCTTCTACGATTTCGTCGGCAAGCTGAATGAAGAGTTGAACATTCCCAGCTCGCTGACTGCCCTTGGGGTGACCGACCCGGATATTGACGCGCTGGTGGCCTCGGCCTTGCAAGACCCAAGCTGCGGCGGCAACCCCATTGAGCTTACCAAAGAAAACGTCACGCAGCTGCTGCGCGACTGCTTCTGATCTGAAACAAAAAGGGGGGCCTGATGGCCCCCCTTTCGCATTGCGCTGAATGCGCGAATTACTCGGTTGCCTCTGCCGCCGCTTCGGTTTCGGTCACTTCCGGCCCGACGGAGACCAGATAGGCCCATACGTCTTTCGCGTCTTCTTCGTCTCTCAGACGGTAAGACATTTTCGACTTGGCCCGTTTCGTATCAAGATACTCGGCCAGAAACCCCTTGGGGTCGGCGACGTAGCCTGTGAAACTCTCTTCGTCCCATGTCAGCCCGGCCTCGCCCGCAGCCACGATGGAATCGCCATAGCGGTAGTCTTCGACGGAACCCGCCACGCGGTTGTAGATCCCATAAAGGTTCGGCCCCGTACGGCCCCCTTTTTGGATATCGTTGCCCTCATCATCCGAGATCATGTGGCAGCTTTTGCATTTACGAAAGACCTTTTCCCCGGCTTCGGCGTCACCGGAGGCATGGCTTTCCGCCCAAAGGGGGGTGGCCCCGAGGCAGATGGCGAAGATCGACGCGATACGCATGTTCATTGTGAGTTCCTTTGTCTGTCTGGCTTGAAACTAGCGTTTGGGGCGAAGGGGTAAAGGATGTTCACTGCGCCAAAAGGTAGCACGGGCGCAGGGCGGGCCGGTTAGCGGTTGAGACTAGGGGGAAATCCCCCGATAACTGCCGGTGAATTTCTTCTGCGCCGAGGGTGAGATGAACACAACGGTAAGCCGCATCTGATGGAGATCATGGTCCCCGCCTGGGTCGACGGCACCTTGCAACCGGTCGAAAAGCTCGCCGCGCATGAACGCGGTTTGCGGCATATGGCGGTTTCGGTCTTTGTCATCTCCGACGGCAAGCTGCTGATGCAGCAGCGCGCGCTTGGCAAATATCACACACCCGGTCTTTGGGCGAACACCTGCTGCACACACCCGCATTGGGATGAGCCGCCCGAGGACTGCGCCGCGCGGCGTTTGGACGAAGAGTTGGGGATCACCGGGCTGGTCTTGCAGCACCGGGGCCGGGTCGAATACCGCGCCGATGTCGGCGGCGGGCTGATCGAACATGAGGTGGTCGAGGTCTATCTCGCCCATGCCGCGCCGGATCTGACGATTACGGAAAACCCCGATGAGGTGATGGCGACGCGCTGGATCACCCTCGGCGATCTACATGCCGACCTCGCGCAGCATCCCGATGCATATACGCCTTGGCTGCGGATCTACATGGCCGAACACGAAGGTCTGGTCCTTGGTGGCGGGGCGATGGAATAACAGAAAGGCGGGCCAAAGATGACCGACGACATGCAAGACCAAAAGACACTCGCGGCGGATTGGTTCCGCAAGCTTCGCGATGACATCGTTCAGGCGTTCCACGACATCGAAGCGCGTCATGTGGGCGAGGAAGAGGCCGGGCGTTTCGTGGTCAGCAACACCACCCGCACTGCCCCCGATGGATCGGACGCAGGTGGCGGTGAGATGTCCGTCATGCGCGGGGGCCGTGTGTTCGAGAAGGTGGGTGTGAATATCTCCACCGTCTACGGCGAGTTGGGCGAGCGGGCGCAGGCCGCCATGGCCGCGCGCAAGGGGCTGCCCGGCATGGCCGAAGACCCGCGTTTTTGGGCCTCGGGCATCAGTCTGGTGGCACATATGCAAAACCCACATGTGCCAGCGGTGCATATGAACACCCGCATGTTCTGGACCCCCCATGCATGGTGGTTTGGCGGTGGGGCCGACCTGAACCCTTGTATCGAGTATGACGAGGACACCGACCATTTCCATGCCGAGATGAAGGCCGCCTGCGATCCGCATGGGGCCACGCTCTATGATGAGTTGAAGGCTTGGGCGGATGAGTATTTCTACATCCCCCATCGCAAACGCGCGCGGGGTGTGGGGGGCATCTTTTACGATGACCGCAACAGCGGCGACTGGGAGGCGGATTTCGCGCTGACACAGGATGTGGGTCGCGCGTTCCTGCCCGCCTATGTGCCCGTGGTCGACAAACGGCGCGAGATGCCGTGGGACATGGACGACAAGGACGTGCAGCTGCGGCACCGGGGGATCTATGCCGAGTATAACCTTGTCTACGACCGGGGGACGAAGTTTGGTCTGGAGACGGGGCATGATCCGGATGCAGTGCTGATGAGCCTGCCGCCGATGGCGAAGTGGGTTTGAGGTAGCCACCCCGGCCCGGAATCAAGCCGCAGGCGCCGGGCCATCGCCTGCCCGCCCGGACGGGTAGGCGATTTGGTGATGCTGGGCGCCCCGTGTCGGACACACATCATGGTTGAACCATAAAGTGGTATGAACCAGCGTCGCATCGCCGACCCGCGGGCAGGCGATGGCCCTCATCACATGTGGCTAGGTCTTACCCCCGCGTCCCGCGCACCGTATCAATCATCAACTGCACATTCTCCGGATCCGCATCCGGCGTGATCCCATGCCCCAGATTAAAGATATGCGGCCCCTTCGACAGCGCATCGCAAATCGCCCGGGTCTCCTGCACCAGCGCATCCCCACCCGTCACCATATGCGAGGATTTCAGGTTGCCCTGCACACAGCCATGCGGTTGCACATGTTCGGCCACCCACGCTGCGCTCACACCGTCATCGACGGCGATACAGTCCGCCCCCGTGGCGGCATGTAGATTGGCGAAGCGCGCCCCGGCTCCACGCGGGAAGGCGATCACCGGCACGCCCGGATGACGCGCCTTCAGCGCGCTGATGATCTGGCGCAGCGGCTCTGTCGAATAGCGGTCGAAATCCGTGCCTTCCAGCGATCCGGCCCAGCTGTCGAAGAGCTTTACCACCTCGGCCCCCGCCTTGATCTGCATGTCGAGGTATTCGATCGTCGCCAGCGTGATCCGCTCCATCAGCTCATCGAACACCTCGGGGTTCTCGTCCTTTAGCGCATGGGCTGGCCCCTGATCCGGCGTGCCCTTGCCCGCGATCATATAGGTCGCCACCGTCCAAGGCGCGCCTGCGAAACCGATGAGCGTCGTCTCTTCGGGCAGTTCGCGCGACAGGATGCGCACGGTCTCGTAAATCGGGGCGAGGTGGTCGTGAATGGCGTCCGCTGGTTTCAGCGCTTCCATCTCGGCCTTGGTGGTGATCGTCGACAGACGCGGCCCCTCACCAGTGACGAACCACAGATCGGCGCCAAGCGCCTGCGGCACCAGCAGGATGTCGGCGAAAAGGATCGAAGCGTCGAAACCATAGCGGCGGATCGGTTGCAACGTCACCTCGGCGGCCAGTTCCGGGTTGTAGCACAGCGACAGGAAATCCCCCGCTTCGGCCCGCGTCGCGCGGTACTCGGGCAGATAGCGCCCGGCTTGGCGCATCATCCAGATCGGCGGCGTCGGCAGGGTTTCGCCCGCAAGGGCGCGCAGGATGGTCTTATTCGCAGTCATTATGGCGTTCCTAATTGTGGCAAACCCGTAGGTAGCGCAGGTACAGCAGTTGTCAGTTCATGTCGACGGGGGTAGGGATGCGTCATGACGTATCAGCTTCCCACCCCGGCCCGGCCCCTCAACATCGGCACACGCGGATCGCTTCTGGCGCTCGCGCAGGCGAATGAGGTGCGCGACCGGCTCGCCGCCGCCTTCGATCTGCCGTTCGAGGCGTTCACCATCGTCGTGATCAAGACCACGGGCGACAAGATCATCGACCGCCCGCTGAAAGAGATCGGCGGCAAGGGTCTGTTCACCCGCGAGATCGAGGCCGCTTTGCTGGACGGCTCCATCGACATCGCGGTGCATTCGATGAAGGACATGCCGACGCTGCAACCCGAGGGGCTACTGATCGACACCTATCTGCCGCGCGAGGATTGCCGCGATGCTTTCATCTCGCCGCATCTGAAATCCATTAGCGAGTTGCCCGAAGGCGCGGTCGTCGGCACCTCCAGCCTGCGCCGCCGCGCGCAGGTGAAGCTGCGCCGCCCCGATCTGGAAGTCGTCGAGTTCCGCGGCAACCTGCAAACCCGGTTGAAGAAGCTGGATGACGGTGTGGCCGAAGCGACCTTCCTCGCCATGGCCGGGCTGAACCGCTTGCAAATGGACGACGTGCCGCAGGCTGCCGTGCACCCCGACGACATGCTGCCCGCCATCGCGCAGGGGGCGATTGGGGTTGAGCGGCGCGAGGACGACAGCCGCGCCGCCGAGATGCTCTCGGCGATCCATGACCGCAAGACTGGCGAACAGCTTGCTGCCGAACGCGCGTTCCTCGCCACCCTCGATGGCTCCTGCGAGACCCCGATTGCCGGTCTGGCCGAACTCAACGGCAGCGAGATGCGCCTGCGCGGTCAGGTGCTGCGCCCCGACGGGTCCGATGCCATCGGCGATGACGTGACCTGCGCCATTTCCGACGGCGCCGCGGCGGGCGAGGCGATGGCCCGCAAGCTTCTGGCCGAGGCCGGACCGGGTTTCTTTGATTGGCGCGAATGATCGGCAATCTCTTCACGCTGAAACAGCTTGAAGCGCTGATCTGGGTCGCAGACCTTGGCAGTTTCCGCCGCGCCGCCGCGCAGATGAACACGACACAGCCCAATATCTCAGCCCGGATTTCCGGGCTGGAGGCAACCTTGGGCGTCACCCTAATGCAGCGCGATGCCGGGTCGATCCGGCTCACCGAAAAGGGCACCGCACTGCTGGCCCAAGCCCGCCGCGTCCTGCGCGAGGCCGAAGCGCTGGTCGAGACCGCCGCGCGGCCCGACCTGATCGACGACAGCCTCCGCCTTGGCGTGACCGAAGTGGTTGCCAGCACATGGCTGCGCCCCTTTCTGCGCGCGCTGGCCGAGGTCTATCCCAATCTGACTGTCGAGCTTACCGTCGATCTGTCGCGCGATCTGGATCAGGAGCTTGCCGCCCATGCACTCGACCTGACCCTGCAAACCGCACCCTTCTCGACCCCGGCAAGCGGGCGGCTGGACTTGGCGACCTATGACTACATCTGGGTCGCCGCGCCGGAATTGGCCGCCCAGATCGGCCCCGCACCCGACTTCGCCGCCATGCTGCGCCATCCGGTGCTGGGCCATGCGCGACATACGCAGGCCCATTCCGATCTGATTGGCCATTTCGACGGCACGACTGCGCCGAAGGCCCGTTTGGTGCCCTCCAGCAGCCTGTCGGCGGCGATGAACATGGTGCTCGACGGGATGGGCGTGGCCGTGATGCCACGTGTGATGGTGGCAGGCGCGCTGGCCGATGAGGCGCTGCGGATTCTACCCGCCGCGTGGCACCCGCGCCCGCTGCAAGTCGCCGCGCGTTATCACGCGGATCGCACCCCCGCCTATGTCGCCCGCGCTGCCGAACTGGCCCGGGATTGCGCCCGAAGCTTCGATGTCGAGGATCGAAAAAACCTTTCACACCCATAGAATATAATAATTTGCACCGATACTGTGCCCACCTCTATCCTGCGCCCAAACAGGAGTGAGACATGGCATCAACCATCCGACTGGGCGTAGACATCGGCGGCACCTTCACCGACGTGGTGCTCGAAAAGGGCGGCGAGAGTTTCTCGACCAAGGTGCTGACCACCTATGCCGCGCCCGAGAACGCGATCATCGACGGGATGCATCAGGTCTGCACCAAGGCCGGGATCACGCCCGCCGACCTCACGCAGATCATCCACGGCACCACGCTGGCAACCAACGCGCTGATCGAACGGCGCGGGGCCAAGACCGCGCTGATCACCACCCAAGGCTTCCGTGACGTGATCGAGATGCGCACCGAAAGCCGGTTCGAGCAGTATGATCTGAACCTCAACCTCCCCGAACCGCTGCTGCCGCGCCAGATGCGCTACACGGTGGAGGAGCGTGTCGATGCCACTGGGGCGGTTCTGCACCCGCTCGACCGCACCGAGGTCGAGGCGCTGGCGGACCGCATTGCCGAAGCGGGTTATGAAAGCGTCGCGGTGGGGCTGATCCATTCCTACCTGAACGATGCGCATGAGCGGATGGTCCGCGAGGTGCTGGAAGAGCGTCTGCCCGGTGTCATGGTGTCGATCTCCTCCGAGGTCTCGCCCCAGATGCGCGAGTACGAGCGGTTCAACACCGTCGTCGCCAATGCCTATATCAAGCCGCTGATGAAGAGCTACCTCGGGCGGCTCGAAGGGCGGCTGCAGGAGGAGGGTGTCGGCTGCAACATCTTCCTGATGCACTCAGGCGGCGGCATCATCTCGATCGAAAGCGCCGCCGAATTCCCGGTACGGCTGGTGGAATCCGGCCCGGCGGGTGGCGCGGTCTTTGCCGCCAACATCGCCGCGCGCTACGGGCTCGACAAGGTGCTGAGCTTTGACATGGGCGGCACCACGGCCAAGATTTGCCTGATCAAGAACCAGACGCCAAAGACCAGCCGGGTCTTCGAGGTGGCGCGGACCTATCGATTCAAAAAAGGCTCCGGCATGCCGATCTCGATCCCGGTGATCGACATGGTGGAGATCGGCGCGGGCGGCGGCAGCCTCGCCCATGTGGACGCCATGCGGCAGATCCGCGTGGGGCCGGAAAGCGCGGGCTCCGAGCCTGGGCCGGCCTGTTACGGGCGCGGCGGTCAGAAGCCCGCGGTGACCGATGCCGATCTGGTGCTGGGCAAGCTCGACCCCGACAATTTCGCGGGCGGTTCGATCCGGCTCGAGACCGGCAATTCCGAGACTGCACTGCATCAGGTCATCGGGCAGGAGCTCGACATGGACGCCGCCACTGCTGCCTTCGGTTTGGCCGAGGTGGTGGACGAGAACATGGCCAATGCCGCGCGCGTGCATGCGGTGGAGAACGGGGAAGACCTCAGCGACTATACGATGATCGCCTTCGGCGGCGCGGCGCCGCTGCATGCCGGGCGGCTGTGTGAGAAGCTGGGGGTTGAGCGCCTGCTGGTGCCGCCCGGCGCCGGGGTCGGTTCGGCCATCGGCTTCCTGCGCGCGCCCTTCAGCTTCGAGGCCAACCGCTCGGTCTATATGAAGCTGTCGGACTTCGACGCGACCCGCATCAAGGCGCTGCTGGCGGAACTGCGGGACGAGGCCACGGGCTTTGTCCGCAATTGCGATGCCGGGGCGGAGATCCTGTCGGAATACAAGGTCTACATGCGCTACAGCGGGCAGGGTTGGGAGATCCCCATCGTGCTGGATGAGGCGGACGCGCTGAACCCCGATGCCGCGCGTTTCGAGGCCTTGTTCGAGGCCGATTACGCCAAGCTTTTCGGCCGCACCGTCGAGGGCTTGGACATCGAGATCACGGTTTGGTCGGTCAATGCCACCACTCCGCCCGAAGAGGTCGCGCGCACCGCAGAGCAGTCCCCGGGTGCGGCGGCGGATGTGGCTCTAACACGGCGCATTTTCGACGCGGCGCTTTCTGAGTACTGCGAGGCCGACGTCGTGTTGCGCGGTCAGATTGCCCCGGGCCAGACCGCCCAAGGCCCCGCCGCCATCACCGAGGATGAGACGACGATCATCCTGCCCGCCTCGCGCCGGGCGATCTGCCAGCCAGACGGCTGCATCGACATCACCGTGAAAGGGTAAGGACATGGCACAGACACATTCCAACGTCGCCTATCAGGTCATGTGGAACCGCCTCATCTCGGTGGTCGAGGAACAGGCGCAGGCGCTGGTGCGCACGGCCTTTTCAACCTCGGTACGCGAGGCCGGGGACCTTTCGGCAGGCGTCTATGATACCGACGGCCGGATGCTGGCCCAAGCGGTCACCGGCACCCCGGGACACGTCAACGCCATGGCCGACGCGGTGGCGCATTTCATCCGGCGCATCGGGCGCCAGAACATCCTTGAGGGCGACGTTTATATCACCAACGACCCTTGGGAGGGGACGGGCCACCTGCATGACATCACCATGGTCACGCCGTCCTTTCACCGTGGCAAGCTTGTGGGGTTCTTCGCCTGCACCGCGCATATCGTCGACATCGGCGGGCGCGGGTTTGGCGCGGATGCGGCGAGCGTCTACGAAGAAGGCCTCTACCTGCCGATCATGAAGTTCGCCGATGCGGGCAAGGTCGATGAGACTTTGGTGCGGATCATTCGCGGCAACGTGCGCGAACCGGATCAGCTGATTGGAGACATCTACGCGCTGACCACCTGCAACGAGATCGGCCACCGCCGCCTCATCGACATGATGGAGGAGTTCGCTCTCGACGATCTCACCGGCATCGCCGCCTTCATCCTCGACAATTCCCGCCGTGCCACCTTGGAGCGGATCGCGGCGCTGCCACGGCAGCAGGCGACTGGCGAGATGACGATCGACGGCTTCGACACGCCGATCACGCTGAAGGTCACGGTGAGCATCGAAGAGGATCACATCCTGTCGGATTTCAAGGGCACCAGCGGGATCGACAAGAAGGGCATCAACTGCCCGTTGGTCTATACCAAGGCCTATGCCTGCTACGCCTTGAAATGCGCCATCGCGCCGGAGATCCCGAACAACGCCGCCTCGCTTGAGCCGTTCCGGATCACCGCGCCCGAGGATACCATCGTCAACGCCGTACACCCCGCACCGGTGGCGCTGCGGCATATCGTGGGTCACTTCGTGCCCGATACGGTCTATGCGGCACTGGATCAGATCCTGCCGAACCTCGTCCCAGCCGAAGGGGCGGGATGTCTGTGCAACTTCCAGGTCAGCCTGCGCCCCCGCACCGATGCGAAAGCGCCCGCGGGCGCGCGCCGGGCCGAGGTGCTGACCTTCAACTCCGGCGGCTCGGGTGCGCGCCCGCAGCATGACGGGCTGAACGCCACGGCTTTCCCCTCGGGCGTGATGACCATGCCGGTGGAGGCCACGGAACATGCGGGGCCGGTCGTCATCTGGCGCAAGGAATTGCGACCCGACAGCGGCGGCGCGGGGCGTCAACGCGGGGGCCTTGGGCAATACATGGTTGTCGGCGCGCGCGAAGGGCATGAGTTCGACATGCAGGCGATGTTCGACCGCGTCGAGCACCCCGCACGCGGGCGGCAGGGTGGCGCTTCGGGCGCCCCCACGAGCATCGCCCGCGACGATGGCACGCCGATGCGCGGCAAGGGCAAGCAGTTCGTCCCGCATGGGGCAAAGGTGATGATGGCCTTCCCGGGCGGCGCCGGCTACGGCCCCGCCACCGAGCGCCCCAAGGAGCAGGTGAAACGCGACCTTCTGCGCGGCTATATCAGCGCCGAAGTGGCGGCGGCGGACTATGGGCTGAGCGCCGAGGACATCCGCGAGGTCCAAGACGCCATCCGCAAAGGCGCCGAACTGTGAAAGAGTGGCCGCTCAAAGGCTTATAAGCGCAAGGGGTCATTGACTGTTACAAAGCACGGGTGTTCCTTGGCGGCATTATGCCAAAAGGAACACCCGTGATGTATGTGATTGATCCCCCCAAGCAAAGCAGCCTTGCCGTTCAAGGCACCAGCGACCGTTTCCCGGTGCGCCGTGTCTTTTGCGTGGGCCGCAACTATGAGGCGCATGTGCTTGAGATGGGCAATGACATGCGCGACCCGCCGTTCTTTTTCACCAAACCCGCCGATGCCACGCTCGATACGCCTTGCACCGTGCCCTATCCGCCGCTGACGGAGGATTTCCACTTCGAGGCGGAGCTTGTCATCGCCATCGGCAAGGGCGGCGCGAATATCGCGGAAGCGGATGTGATGGATCACATTTGGGGCGCCTCGGTGGGCATTGATTTCACCCGCCGCGATCTTCAAGCACAGGCCAAGAAGATGGGCCGCCCGTGGGACTGGTCCAAGGCCTTTGACAACTCCGCGCCCATCGCGCCGATCCTGCCCATGGCCGATGTCCCCTCGGTCGAGAAGGGCCGCCTTTGGCTCGCGGTGAATGGCGAGATGAAGCAGGAGGCCGATCTGTCGCAGATGATCTGGTCGGTGCGGGAGCATACCGCCACCCTGTCGCAGGCCGTGACCTTGGCGCCGGGTGACATCATCATGACCGGCACGCCTGCCGGTGTCGCGGCGGTGCACCCCGGCGATGTGATCACCGGGGGGGTCGACGGCATCTCCGAGTTCGAGGTCACCGTCGGCCCCCGCGCCTAAAGCGCGCGGTTCGGTCTAGGCCCCGGCCAGCGTGCGCTCTGCCCGCGCGCGGGCTTGGGCCGCCAGATCGGGCAGGCCGGTCTTTTCATAGACCTCGCCCAGCATCAGGTTCAGCGGCACGCCATCGGGGTCGTAGGTCCGGCGCATCTCAAGCACCTGCTGCGCGGCAGAGGCCCGGCCATCGCGCACCAGCGCGTCGAGGTGGATTTGCTCGAACAGGTCACGTTGCGCATGGCTGCCGCCGCATTCGGCCATGCGGGGCAGGGCCATGCCAAGCTCGCGGATCGCCGTGGCCCACTCCCCCTTGGCATGGGCGGCGATGCCACGGGCGGCGGGCAGCGCGACCTCGGCCCATGCGGCGTGGTCATGGGCGGCAGTCTCACTCGCGCGTGCGTTGATCGCGCTGAGCATCTCTGCCGCCTCGGGCCGCCCGGTGCGGCAAAGGGCATAGAGGTATTGCAGCGTCAGGAAGGGGCTCACGGTATCCGCCCCCCGCGCCGCCACATGGTCGGCCACATCGCCCCAACGGTCGCCCACATCGACACCCGCGAATTCCATCCGCGCCAGCAGAGACACGGCGCCGACTTGGTCTTGGGAATAGTCCTTTTCCAGCCCCCAGATATGCTGGTCATAGGCGGCGCGCACATCATCGTGACGGCCCTGCGACAGGTAGAACAGCGCCAGATGCCACCAATTGTGGCTCCGCATGAAGGAGTTCAGATCGCTCCACGTCTCGGCCACGCTTTCCATGAAACGCGCGCCTTCGGCGACACGGCCTTGCGTTAGCATCACATGAGCAAGGGCGTGGTGCGCCCAGGGTTCATCGTGGCGCAACTCCATCGCCCGGCGGGCAGCAGCCTCGGCCCGGTCGAGCAGATGGCATTGCTCATAACCAAAGGCGATCATGCCGTGGGTATAGGCAATGTCTTCGGCCTCGGGCAGGGATTTCAACGCCATGCGCAACATGCCTGCGGCATCGCCGGTGTTGAACAGGTGGTATTGCGCCAGTTTCAGCATCGCCAGATCGCGCGGCCATTTATCGGTGATGGCATCACAGGCGGCGACAAGAGCGGGCACATCGCCGTCGATCCAATGCCCAACGGCGCGGATGACCTCCTTTTCGCGAGCATTGGCGCCGGGGGCTGCCTTGGCGCGGTCCAGATAGGGGCGGGCCTTCTCAGGGGCGATGGGGTGTTCGAGGAACATCCACAAGAGCGCGGCATAGGCATTGACCAACGGGCCGTTGGGGTCGGCATCGGCGGCGGCGATGATGCCCGCGGCCTTGGGTTGGTAGGACAGGAAGCCGTGGATGAAGTCATTGATCGCCTGCAAGGTTTCCGGGCGGTCGGTAGAGGTTTCCAATCCGTAAAGGTCTTGTGTCATCTCGGGTCTCCGGCGGTGTCGTGGAATTGGCGCAGATGTTGGGCGACGGCCTCGGCGGCGTCCCAATGGATCGAATGGCCCGCCTCGGGCAGGGTGGTCTGGGTCACATTTGGGATCTCCGCAAAAGCCTGCTCGGCGGCGGCGCGGGGGATCAGCAGGTCTTCGGCCCCGTGGAGCACTTGGGTCGGGCAGGTCAGATCAGACGGGCGCACCGTGGGGCGAAAGCCGCGCAGCGCTTCGAGTTGATGGGCCATGGCATCCGCGCTCTGCGCATGGGGATAGGCCAGTGCTGCGGCGAGGGCGGTGTTTGTATTGTTGGGGTCAGTGAAGAAACCGGGGGCAAAAATCCAAGGATATAGCGCGCGCAGCCAAAGTTGCTCCCCTTCCGGCGCGCGGCGCACGGCGAGCAGCGCATCGAAGACTGCCATGGTCCGGGGGGCGCGAACCGGGGCAGAGGCGAGGATGCTCAACGCTCGGATGCGATCCGGCGCGAGGCCAAAAAGCTCCATCGCCATTAGCCCGCCCATCGAATGGCCGACGACGTGAAAGGTCTCATGCCCCAGATGATCCATCAGCGCCAGCGCATCCCGCGCCATCTGCGCGACGGAGGTTTCGACATCCCAAGGGGTCGTGCGCCCGGTGCTGCGGTTGTCGGGCCGGATCAGGGTGAAGTGATCGGACAGCAAGGGGGCCAGAGCGCCCCAACTCGCGCTGTCGCTCAGCATCCCGGCCAGCATCAAAAGCGGCGGGCCGCGCCCGTCGACCTCATAATGGAGTGAAATATCGGAGAGGGGCAGATCAGGCATTCAACGTGCTCCAACAAGGCAAAAGATCCCCATCGGCGGGGGTGGCCGCATAGATGGCGCGGGCAATGGCGCGCGACAGGCAGAGGGCCGCGGCATGGCCGATCATCGCCACATCCCCCGCAGGCCGCGCCGCGGTCGAGAGAGAGAAGACCAGATCGCCGTCATTGGGCATATGCGCAGGCACCACGGCGCGGGCGATGCCGTCATGGGCCGCCACGGCGACGCGCTGGCATTCGGCCTTGGTCAGCGTCGCGTCGGTGGCGACGATGGCGATGGTGGTATTGGCGCGGGCCGACATGGCCGCCATCTTGCGGCTCTCGAAGCTCAGCCCCAACCCGGTGGATGGGTCCGGTCCCAACCCGCCGAACTCTCCGTCGATCTCAAAGGGGGCGGCGTGGAAGTAGCGGTCGCCGGGGGTGGTGACGGCGCCCACCGGATTGGCCCCGACAAGCGCGCCGACCGTGCTGCCATCGGGCAGTTGCAAACTGGCGGAGCCGAGGCCCCCTTTAACCATCGCGCTCAGCGCCCCGGTGCCCGCACCGACCGAGCCGATCTGAAAATCTTCGCCCGCCGCTTCCAAGGCTTGGCGGCCAAGATCGGCATAGGGGTTCTGCGTCCAATCCTTATCGCCGCCGTTCAGCAGATCGAAGAGGATCGCGCCGGGCACCAGCGGGATCAGCGCGTCCCCCACGCGAAAGCCGCGGCCCTTTGCGCGCAGGGCATCGACCACGCCCGAACAGGCATCCAGCCCATAGGCAGAGCCGCCCGAGAGCACCAGTGCATCGACCGCCGCGACGGTCTTGTCGGGGGCCAGCAGGTCTGTCTCGCGCGTGCCGGGCGCGCCGCCCATGACGTGGACGGAGGCGGTGAAAGGCGCATCAGCGATCAGCACGGTGCTGCCGGATTTCAGCCGCGCATCCTGCGCATTGCCAACCTTCAGCCCTGCAACATCGGTGATCAGGTTGCGCGGGCCAGGACGCATTGGCGCGCTCATGGCAGGCTCTTCACGTGAAACATCCCCACAAGGGTGCGCATGGGGCAGGGGGCTAACAAGGGCATCGTCACTCCGGCGTTGATTTCGGGCGGAGTTTGCGCGCTTCCCCGACGGATGCCAAGGGCCGAGGTGGGACAGGATGCCCCCGCCGGAGGGACGCCATAAAAATGGGCGCGCAGGTTGCCCCGCGCGCCCGATCCATCCGGTGTGACCGTTTGGTTTACTTTTGCTCTTCGGCGACAGCGGCGGCGACGGCCTCTTCAAAGATGGCGAGCCCCTCTTCGACGATGGCGTCGGAGGCTGTCAGCGGGACCATCACGCGCACGGCGTTGCCATACATGCCACAGCTCAGCAGCAGCAGGCCGCGCTTCAGCGCATGGGCGATGACCCGTTTGGTGAAATCGGCGTCGGGCTTGGCGCTGTCGAAATCGGTCACGAACTCAACGGCGACCATGGCGCCAAGGCCGCGGATGTCCCAGAACCGGAAGGGCGCGGAACGCTCGCCAATCTCGGCAAAGCGGGCTTTGAGCGTTTCGCCCATCGCGGTCGAGCGGGCCAGAAGACCTTCGTCTTCGATCGCCTCGATGGCTGCCAGTGCCGCCGCGCAGGCCACCGGGTTGCCGCCATAGGTGCCGCCCAAGCCGCCGGGGGCCATCGCGTCCATCACATCGGCGCGGCCAATGACACCGGCTAGCGGATAGCCACCTGCCATGGATTTCGCCACGGTGATCAGGTCTGGCACCACGCCGGAATGCTCGATCGCGAACCATGTGCCGGTGCGGCCAAAGCCCGCCTGCACCTCGTCTGCGATCAAAAGGATGCCATGCTGGTCACAGATCGCGCGCAGCTCTTGCATCATCTCGAAGGGCACGGGGGTGTAGCCGCCTTCGCCAAGCACCGGTTCGATGATGATCGCGGCGACACGTTCGGGCTGGGCGTCGGTGAGGAAGAGGTTCTTCAGCCCGGTCAGCGCGTCCTGCACGGTGATCCCGTCGCGGACAGAGGGGAAAGGCGCGCGGAAGACATCCGCGGGGAAGGGGCCGACGTCTTTCTTGTAGGGCGTGACCTTGCCGGTCATGCCAAGCGTCAGCAGGGTGCGGCCGTGGTAGCCGCCGGTGAAGGCGATGACGCCCGGGCGGCCGGTGGCGGCGCGGGCGATTTTCACGGCGTTCTCAACGGCTTCGGCGCCGGTGGTGACCAGCAGCGTCTTCTTGGGCGCGTCACCGGGGGCGAGCGCGTTCAGCTTCTCAGCTAGGACGACATAAGGCCCGTAGGGCACGACCTGAAAGCTGGTGTGGGTATAATGATCTTCCTGCGCCTTGGCGGCCTCAACCACCTTGGGGTGACGGTGCCCGGTGTTCAGCACGCCGATGCCGCCGACGAAGTCGATGTAGCGGTTGCCTTCCACGTCCCACAACTCGGCATTCTCGGCATATTTCGCGTAGACCGGCGCGGCGGAAGCCACACCGCGCGGCACGGCGGCATTGCGGCGCGCGACGAGGTCGGCGTTGGTCTGACCGTCGGTTTGGGTCGCGGGGTTGGTCTCGACCACGGAGATCTGCGGCGCGGCTTTGGCCTTGGCCGAGGTTTTCCGGGGCGATTTCTTGACGGTGCTGGACATGGAACAGATACCTTATTGCGAAAGAGAAGGGGCGGTGACGTGTCGTTTAAAAAATCCATATTCCGTTTAATATAATTGTCAATCGGCATTGCAGCCTCTATCTAACAATTCCCGTGACCCCCGGTTGGCCCAAGGCCGTGCCCCGTGGCGGCGGCGCGGGGGCCTACAAAGGACAAGCCATTGAACGTCGGCGATAAACTCAGAGCGATCCGCAAGAAACACGGACTCTCCCAACGGGAGCTTGCTGCCAAGGCCGGGCTGACCAATGGCACGATATCGCTGATCGAGAAGAACCGAACCAGCCCCTCGGTTGCGTCGCTCAAAAGTCTGTTGGACGCGATTCCCATCAGCATGGCCGAGTTTTTCGCGATTTTGGAAGAAGACGATAGCGCCAAGGTCTTCTACCGTGCGGAGGAGTTGACCGAGATTTCACCAAGCCGTCAGGGCGGCGTATCCCTGCGCCAGTTGGGCAGTGCTGCGCATCACGCGCTTCAGGTGCTGCATGAAACCTATGAGCCCGGCGCGGATACCGGACCTGAGTTTCTGAGCCATGAGGGCGAAGAGGCGGGGGTCGTGGTGCGCGGGAGCATCGAAGTGACGGTGGATGGCGCGGTCAGCCTGCTTCATGCCGGGGATGGATATCTGTTCGACAGCCGCCTGCCGCATCGGT
Source organism: Sulfitobacter sp. 1A15258 (assembly GCF_043557045.1). Lineage (NCBI taxonomy): Bacteria > Pseudomonadati > Pseudomonadota > Alphaproteobacteria > Rhodobacterales > Roseobacteraceae > Sulfitobacter > Sulfitobacter sp. 1A15258. The sequence continues at coordinate 143,354 of NZ_JBIFFK010000003.1, forward strand.
TCCGCAACACCGGGTCCGAGAGTTGTGAGATCGTCAGCGCCTGTACCCCGCCCAGTTTCTAAAAAAGGTGCCCCATAAATATCGACCGCCCCGAGCATTCTGCTCGGGGCGGTCGATAGGGGGTGTCAGGTCTTAGTAGTCTGACCGGTAGTTCGACCTTTGGGCCTCCGGTTGCTGTTTTTCGCGCCCGGTGCGGTCCTCATCCGGGTGAAGTTCCCTTCGGCCCGTGGTGAGGGCAAGGATGATGACCGCCGCTAAGGTCAGGATGGTCAGACCGCCGAGAAAAAGCTCCGTGGTCATCTCCGTGTTCCTTTTTAGCACTGCGTTTCAGGTGCTCAACCGCGCGCAGGCCAAAGGGTTCCGACAAATTTTTCGCCTATGACGAGTCTGTGATCGTTCCGCCACGTTTCGGGCCAGATTCCATTGGGGCTTTGGCGCCTCAGTAATCGTAGATCATTTTACTGTCGGTCGGGACGTGGAAGTTCACTCTGATCTGATAGATGTCGTCGTTGGTTTCCACCTCGACCTGGCCGTTCAACTGGCGGGTAAAGGCGAGGATCAGACGCGAGCCTAGCCCGGTGCCGGACTTCACCTCTTCGGGGTTGCCGATGGTGTTGCGCACTTCGAGCATCGCCTGCTCTGGCCCGGTTTGGATCAGTTTGAGCGAAATGAAGCCTTTGCCATGTTCGACCGTCGAGACGTATTTAAGCGCATTGGTCAGCGCCTCAGAAACCAGCAGGGTCAGCGGCGCGGCATCGTCGGCGTCGATCTTGATCGGCTCGAAGGACTGTTCCACCTTTACGCCAGAGCCGGATGGCAAGCCGACAGAAAGCATCTGGCCCACAATCTCACGCAGCAACTCGCTGGCATTGACGCGGACCAGATCGTCATTTTGATAAAGGTTCTTATGCACGGTGGCGAGGCTGAGGATACGGTCTTGCAACCGACGCAGCACGAAACGCGCATCTTCGCTTTTGGCCTGCCGGATCTGCATGTTCATGATCGAAGAGATCAGTTGCAGGTTGTTCTTAACCCGGTGATGCACCTCTTTCAGCAGGATGTTTTTCTGCCGAAGGCTGTCTTCCAACGTCGCCTCGTCCCGCAGGATGGATTCCGCCATGCCAACAAAAGCAGACTCCATCTCGACCAATTCGGTGGGAACCGAGGGGCCGAGTGTCCCACGCGGCAGGGTGCGGTTCAGCGCGAAGCGCCGCATCTGCCGCCCAAGCTTGCGGATATGGTTGATCGCCAGACGGTTCAGCGCCCAGAAGGCCACGATAAGGCTCGCCAGCCACATGACGATGGGCAAAAGCGCGCTGAGGCGGGTCGAAACGCCGGTGTCCAAAAACGGGGTGTTGCTGGGCCAAACGCTAAGCGCGAAGACCGTGTCGGGCACGATCGGCACGATCACATAGGCGCGTTCTTGGCCGTCGGAATTTTGCGAAAGAAAGACATTGGGCTCTTTCGTGGTCAGCAACGACAGGGCGACATCGCTGGGATATTCCGTCTTGGCCACCTCAAGCCCGTTTTCGGTGGTAAGGATATGACCCATCTTATTGAGGGTCATCATCGCGACGCTGCTGTGTTTGCTCTTGGGCTCGCGGATCGCGTTAATGGCATCCTCGGGGATGCTAAGTGCCATGAAGCCGATCAACTCGCGCTCTTCGTAGACCGGCGCGTTGATCAGCGTCACCACTTGGTTGCTGACCGCCCCCTGCAACACTGGCATCGCGCGGCGGACGGGGTTTTCCAGCAGGGTCTGGAAATTCTCATCCTGCGAAAAGTCATGATCCTGCCCCGTGGAGGAGCAGGTCATTTGTCCGTCTAGTCCGATGAAACCCACAAGCGAATAGATGTCTGACGCCTGTTTGTATTCCCTAAGGAAAGCCGTGCATTCCTCGGGATCTTCCCGCCTGAGCCGCACGATGGCGGTGAGAGCTTCTGCCGCGCCAAAGGCCTCTTGGATCACCCGGCGTTCCGCCGCAGAGGCTTGTTCCGTGACGGCGATCAGCGATAGCTCCGCGCTTTGACGACTCTGATCCGCGATCTGCCGTGTCTGTACAACCGCGATCAGCCCGATGGGCAAAAGCGCGAGAGACAGAAACAGCAGGATACGGATCGTCAGCCCACGCATCAGATCACCGCTGAAGAAGCCAGATGTCATATTTAGAAAGAGGAAACTTTAGATGCGGATAGGACAGACATTGTTGCGTCATCGGTCATTTCAAGCGACTCGTCGTCATGGTGACCCAGCAGTTCGGCAAGGCGGGCACGCGCCCGGTTGGTGCGGCTTTTGATGGTGCCAACAGCGACCCCACACATCTCCGCAGCTTCTTCGTAAGAGAAACCGGAGGCCCCGACAAGAAGCAGCGCTTCGCGTTGTTCGTCCTTCAAAAGGGCCAGCGCTTTGCGGAAGTCGGTCATCTGCATGTGGCCATCATGCGCGGGCTTTTCGGCCAGCCCATCGGTCAGCACGCCATCCACGTCCGAGACTTCGCGCTTCGCCTTGCGGCGCGAGGAATAGTAGGTGTTACGCAGGATCGTGAAGAGCCAAGCACGCATATTCGTGCCTTCTTGGAACTTTTCGATGTTGGTCCACGCCTTGACCAACGTGTCCTGCACCATGTCGTCTGCCGTGGCACCATTGCGTGTCAGGCTGATGGCAAAGGCCCGCATGGCCGGCAGATGTTCTACCAGCTCGTCGCGCGGATCGGGACGGGTCATCATGACGTTCCTTTTTCTGAATCCTGTTCCTTCAACTTCTGAAGCAGATCCTTGAAACGATCAGGGATGCCTTCTTCGAGCGTCTCATCGAAGACCCGTTTGAGGTTGTCGTCGATGACGCGCTCGCGCTCGTCCTTGTTTCCTGAATTCACTAACATCACCTCTGGCATCGTCGTCTCGTTTGAATAATTATGCATGCATACTGGAACCAAACACAATGTCGACGTGTTTGGTTCCAAGAAAAGTAAAAAGGATTCGACTAGATGAACGATGCGACACAAAAGACCAGCATCAGCGATGAACTGGGAGCCAACATCCCCTACCTTCGCCGGTTCGCGCGGGCGATGACAGGCAGCCAGACCAGCGGCGACACCTTTGCTGCGGCAGCCCTCGAAGCCATCTTGGTTGATCGCTCGGTGCTCGATGGAGTAGATACAAAGACGGGTCTTTTCAAGGTTTTGTACGGTATTTGGGCCAGCGCAGGTGCCCCGGTCGAAGAGGGCGAAAGCGGCCCGCGGGCCAAGGCACAGCGCCATCTTTCCAGCCTCACGAACAACAGCCGTGAAGCGCTTTTGCTGCACACGATCGAAGGCTTCTCTCACGGGGAAATCGCCAAGATCATCGGTGTGGATGAGGCCGAAGCGGGCGAGTTGATCCAGATCGCCCATCGTGAGATGGCCGACAGCACCTCGGGTTCGGTGATGATCATCGAAGACGAAGCCATCATCGCGATGGACATTGAATCCATTGTGGCCGAGATGGGCCACCGCGTGACCGGCATCGCCCGCACCCGTGAAGAGGCGGTGAAACTGGGCAAGGCCGATGTGCCGGACCTGATCCTCGCCGACATTCAACTGGCCGACAACTCTTCGGGCATCGACGCAGTGAACGACCTGCTGAACGAGCTGGGCATGCGTCCGGTGATCTTCATCACGGCCTTCCCCGAGCGTCTGCTGACCGGCGACAAGCCCGAGCCTGCCTTCCTGATTTCCAAACCCTATTCGGTGGATCAGGTCGTCTCGGCCGTGTCGCAAGCGATGTTCTTTTCCTCCACGGAAACGCTCAACGCCTGAAGCTGAGCCGCGAAAACAGGGTTCCCCGCGCGCAACGTCGCGTAGGGAACCCTTTGCATTAAAAGCATGTGCCGCCTAACATCACTCAAACATTCAGGAGGCTTGCATGGCCAAGACCACAACCGCTGCCGCAAAAGAGGTGACGATTGACGATCTGTCGGATCAGATCGCACTTCTCAAAAAAGACATCGCATCGCTGACCGAAACCCTGGGCAACTATGGCAAGGCCAAGTCGGAAGAGATGCGCGACAATGCCCGCAATGCGGCGAATGATTTCGCCGATACGGGGCGTCTCAAGGCGATGGAAGTTCAGCAACAGGCCGAGGAATTCCTCAAGGCCCAGCCCGGAACCGCTTTGGGGATTGCCGCAGGCATCGGTTTCCTCGTCGGTCTTGTGACGGCCCGCCGCTAAATGCTGTCTTCGGTGATGCAACATCTGCGCGGCTCCCTGCGACGGGCGCTGCGCACTGCCATGCTCAGCGCCGGGGCCGTGCTTTTTTTGCTGATCGGCCTGCTGTTTCTCACGCTGGCGGCATGGCTTTACCTCATCACCGTCACCACAGCGCTCACCGCCGCGCTGATCCTCGGCGCGGTCTATTTCGGTATGGGCTTTCTCTTGCTCGCCATCGCCGGGTCAGATGGTGAGGCCGCGGCGCAGCGGTCCCGGCAAGAAGGCCCCGCCGCCTACGATCATGACGGCCTGAAGAACCTGGTCATGGCATTTCTGGCTGGCATAACCGCGGGTCAGAAAGCGCGCCGTTAACCGCGGCCAGCAGGTTGCTGCTGGAAAACGGGCGGGTGATGAATTTCAGCCGCTCGCCCACCTTTGCCAGCCGTGGTGTATCGTTCATGATGCAGATGATCGGAAACCACTCCTGCAAGTTCGACAGTTCCGACAGATGCTGCTGCAACTGTTCGCGCCGCAGCGACAGGACCGCGAATTCCGTGTCGTTGACGTTGTCCACCAAGGCGCTGAGGTCAAAGCTTTCCAATACTTCAATTTGAGATTGCGGAAACGCGGCAGAAAGCGTTTCATTTATGTCTGAACAGACCAATGGGTCCGGTTCGTAGATCAAGATCGACATGGTCTTCCCCCGGGTAAGCAAAGTCGCCGGTGTAGGGGGTGCGCAAAACGCGCGCATTAAACTAAGACATATGAAGGCAAATTTTATCTAATGACGACACTATGCCGCTATTGCCCCCTTCGGCGCAAGGATGCCTTCCTGCCGATGTCGAAAGAAGAAGTGAGCTTCATGGAGAAGTTCAAGTCGGGTGAGCTGACCGTCGAACCTGGCACGCCGATCCTGATGGAAGGGTCGAACTCGCCCCAGCTTTACACGGCGCTCACCGGAATGGGCATCCGCGACAAGACGCTGGAGAACGGTAGCCGGCAGGTCATTAGCTTTGTCTTCCCCGGCGATTTCATCGGGCTACAGGCAGGCATCATGGGCGAAATGGGCCATTCCGTCGAAGCCCGGACCCATATGCGGCTCTGCGTTTTTAACCGCAGTGAGTTCTGGAATTTTTTCAAATCCCACCCCGAACGCGCTTTTGACATCACTTGGCTGGCCGCCATCGAAGAGCATTTCATGGGCGAAGTCCTCGCCACCATCGGCCAACGCACCGCGATGCAGGCCATCGCTTGGGCGATGGTCAAGATTTTCGAACGCGGCCAGTCGCTCGGGATGGTCACCCACAACCAGATGCTGCTGCCCTATTCCCAACGCGATCTGGCCGATGCGCTTGGCCTCTCGGTGGTGCACACCAACAAGACCCTCGGCGCCCTGAAGGAGCGTCAATTGCTGTCATGGTCCGACAGGGTGCTGCAAATCAACGATCTCGCCGCCTTGGCGAAAGAGGGGATGACGGATCCGGAAAGCCGCCAAAAACGCCCGCTGCTCTAACCGTCAGTCCTGCGCAACATCGATATAGGTATCCGCCGCCTCCGCCCCGCGTTGCCCGCGCGGCTTGGCCGGGCCAACGGTGCTGTCAGGCCGCGTCCGCCGCTCCACCTGCGCGTTCAACGCGGCCCCAAACAAGATCAAAAAGCTGCTGATCCAAAGCCAGATCAACATCGCGATCACCGCCCCGATCGAGCCATAGACCTGATTATAGTTGCCGAAATTGGCCACATAATAGGAAAAACCGATGGAGAGCACTGCCCAGGACAGCACCGCCAAAATCGCCCCGCTGCTGAGCCACGGCAGCCGCGCCGCCCGCCGGTTCGGGCCAAAGCGGTAGAGCACCCCAACCCCGGCAAACAAAACCACCGTCGCCACGGTCCAGCGCAAAAGGTCGGCCACCGCATTGCCAAAGGGGCCAAGCGGGATGAAGGCCAGAATGATCGGCGCGATCACTACCGCCAGCAGCGCCACGATGCCGACCGCCACAAGGCTCACCGTCAGAAGCAGGGCATGAAGGTAGTGTTTCGCGGCATTGCGGTTGCGCTCATTGTAAACGGCGTTCAATCCGATCACCATCGCCCCCACCCCGGCCCGGGCGGACCAAAGCGCCACCAGCAATGACACGATACCGGCCCAACCCAATGTATCGGCCCGCGCGGTGACCAAGCCGGTCACCTGCGTATTGATGATGTCATAGACGTCATCCGGCAGCAGTCCGCGCACTTCCTCCAATTGGGCGACGACGACGACAGGGTCCGAAATCAGCCCCAAAAGCGCGATCAATGCCGCCAGCGCCGGAAACAGCGACAGCATGGCGAAAAACGCCACCCCGGCCGAGATCAGCGCAAGGTTGTCCTCCGCCGCCTGTTTCAGGCTCGCTTTGAAAGCATCCCAATAGATCGCCGGTCGGGTCGGGGGTCTGCGCAACACCAATGCCATTCCTCTCAATTCGGCCCCGACCTTGATCGGGACCGCTTTGCCTCAACTGTCCTCCACATCGTCGCGGACCTGGCCCCAGGCAACAAGGGTGAAGACCACCGTGCCGCCAATGATGTTGCCCACAAGCACCGGCAGGAAGAAGCCAAAGATCGCCTGACCGACCCCCAAGCCGCCATGCAGGATCAGCGCTGCCATCTCGACCGACCCCGCGACAATATGCGTGAAATCCCCCGCCGCAATCAGCCATGTGAAGGTCAGGATCAGGAAAAAAGCCGTCTCATCCGCTTGCGGAAGCATCCAAACGATCAGCGCCACGATCACGCCCGCCGGAATGCCCCGCCAAAATGCTTCTGACAGCCCCATGCCGGTGGCGTGTTCCGAAAGACTAATTATGGCAGGCAGAATGTTTTCAGGGATGGCGGGCGTATAGATAAACAGCGCCGCCGCCGCGAAGGCCCCAACGACATTCGCCCCCAGCACGACACCCCAAAGCCGCAACAGGCTGCACAAAACACCCAAACTACGCTCCTGCATCAGCGGCAAGACGGTGGTGATGGTGTTCTCGGTAAACAACTGCATCCGGCCCATGATGACAGCGATGAAACCCAAGGAGTAGCCAAGGTTCTCCAGCAGGAACCGCCATTCCGCATCCGGCAGATAGGTCCGGAAAATCGCCTCGCCCAAGACAGAAAGACTGATCAGCATCCCCGCAGAAATCCCCGACCAGATCAATGACCGGTTGGTGCGGTTCAACTCATCGCGCCCCTCGCGGCGGATCACCTCATAGATCAGCTTGGGCGACAGCGCCGCCGCATCACTGACAGAGCGTTCTTCCGCCTCCTCCTGCACAGCAGAGGTCGGGGGTTTCTTCTGGATCAGTGGGGCCATGCGTGTTCTTCCTAAAAACTATGGACATAATGAACATAGCCCGCCGCAGCCTCCTGCACAGTAAAAAGACCGCAGCCTCACGCCGCACCACCAGCGGCCCTTTCGAGCCTCCCCCCTTCAACTTCATCCTTTCTCAAATACCGATCCCGCACTCTCAACCAGCCGGATCAGCCGCGTTCATCCCCACTGGCCCGCAAGGCCAACCCCTCAACAATCGCCGTCAGCGCCGCCCCCCGATGCAGTTCCGCCCGTGGAAACCGCGCCCGCATCTCCTCTTCGACCACCGCCATCAGGCTCGACCCGCCGACAAAGATCAGCCGGTCCACTGCCTCGGGCGCGAGGCCTGCGTTCTGCGCCGTCGCCTCTGCCGCATCCCCTATCTGCACAGCGAGTTTCGACAGCCGCTTGCGCATCCAGTCGCGGGGCAGGGGCAAGGTCGCGCGGGGTTTGAGCATCGAGACATCGATCACCGGATCAGCATCCCCCGCGCCCTTCGCACCATTGGCGCGGATTTTCCCCGCTTCGACAGCAAAGGCGAGGTCATGGCCAAGCTCCTCGTCGAGCACTTTAACCAAGCGAGCCAGACGTTTGGGATGTTCGGCGAACTTATGGAGTTCCGCCGCCGCCTTTCGGGTCTCCGGCCCATAGAGAAACGGAATTTTCGCCCAGGTGGCCAGATCGTTAAAGATCGCATTGGGCGCGATATGGGTGTCACCCCCGAAAGCGTGGCGAATTTCGCTGCCCATGCCAAGCTGCGGCATCACCCGCCCGATCGACAGGGACCGGTCGAAATCGGTCCCGCCCAGCCGAATGCCGTGGCTTTCCAGAATGTCGATCTCATCATTTCCGCGCTGCCGGAACAGCGTGAAATCCGAGGTGCCGCCGCCAATATCGATGACCAACCCCAGATCCCCCGGACGCAAGGCCGCGCGATTGGCAATCGCGGCGGCTTCGGGTTCGTTCATGAAGTCCACATGATCGAAACCCGCCCGGCCATAGGCCTCGCGCAGGTCTGTCAGGGCTTGTGCATCGCGGGCGTCATCGGCTGAGTGAAAGCGCACGGGGCGTCCCGAGAGCGCCCTGTCGAAGTGCAGTCCCGTGGCGGCTTCGGCCTGCGTTTTGACCCGTGCCAGAAACCGCGCAACAATGTCGATAAAGTCGAGTCTTTCGCCCAATAGCACCCTTCGTTCGCGCATCAGCCGGGTGCCAAGCAGGCTTTTCAAGCCGCGCATATAGCGGCCCTCGGCCCCGGCCAGCAGCGCGTCGGATGCCGCGGCACCGATCCGCATTTCCCGCGCTTCGAAATCAAAGAACATCGCCGTCGGAAGGGTCTGCGCCTCGGCCTCCAGCGGGATCAGGCGCGGCGTGCCGTCAACGGCGATGCCCGCCGCGGTGTTGGAGGTTCCGAAATCAATCCCCAGCGTGGCCATGATGTTCTCCTGATGCCTTTTCACGGTCGCCCCGATGCGCGGCACGCCTGTGCAAAGCACCCGCGATACCCTTCTCGCGCGCGCTTGGCAACGAAGGCTGGCGTGCCGCGTGGCTTTTGGCTAGCCTCGCAAAAAATACGCCAATATGGGAGACTTTCATGAACCGTTTGAACCGCTTGATGACCGGTGTGGCCAGCGCCGCATTGGCCGCTGCCGCCACGACGGCCCTTGCCAAGGACGACATCACCGTCGCCATGCAGCTTGAGCCGCCGCACCTCGATCCGACCTCCGCCGCTGCGGGCGCCATCGACTCGGTGCTATATACCAATGTTTTCGAAGGGCTGACCCGCTTCATGGGCGACGGCTCTGTCGTGCCGGGGCTGGCGGAATCTTGGGAGATTTCCGAAGACGGGCTGACCTATACTTTCAAGCTGCGCGAGGGGGTCACCTTTCACGATGGCACCACGATGGATGCCGAGGATGTGAAATTCACCCTCGACCGGATCAATGCCGAAGACAGCGCCAACGCGCAAAAGGCACTTTATTCCGCAATCTCCGAGGTGAATGTCATCGATCCCCAGACCGTTGAGGTCAAACTGAGCGAGCCGAACGGCAACATGCTTTTCAACCTCGCCTGGGGCGATGCGGTGATCGTGGCGCCGGAATCGGTCGAGACGATCAAACAGACCCCAATCGGCACCGGCGCATTCAAGTTCGAAAACTGGAACCAAGGCGACAAGATCACCCTGACCCGGAATGAAGACTATTGGGGCGAAGCGCCCGCGCTGGCCAGTGCGACCTTCAAATTCATCTCGGACCCGACAGCGGCTTTCGCCTCCGTCATGGCCGAAGATGTCGATGTTTTCACCGGCTTCCCCGCGCCCGAGAATATCCCCCAGTTCGAAGCCGACCCGCGGTTTCAGGTTCTGATCGGCTCGACCGAAGGGGAAACGATCCTGTCAATCAACAACCAGCGCGAACCTTTTGATAACGTCAAAGTGCGCGAGGCCGTGGCCCATGCCATCGACCGGCAGGCGATCATCGACGGCGCGATGTTTGGCTATGGCACGCCCATCGGCACCCATTTCGCACCGCATAACCCAGACTACGTCGACCTGACACAGATGAGCGCCTACGATCCCGAAAAGTCCAAGGCGCTGCTGGCCGAGGCCGGTTTCCCCGATGGGTTCGAGACGACATTGCACCTGCCGCCCCCCTCCTACGCCCGCCGCGGGGGTGAGATCATTGCCGCGCAGCTGGCCGAGGTTGGCATCAAGGCGCAGATCACCAATGTCGAATGGGCGCAGTGGTTGGAAACCGTGTTCAAAGGCAAAGATTTCGGCCTGTCGATCATCAGCCATACCGAGCCGATGGACATCAACATCTATGCCAACCCGGACTATTACTTCCAGTATGACAATGCCGAATTCCAGTCTCTGATGACCGAGTTCAACAAGACCGCCGACCCCGCCGCGCGGAGCGAAATGCTGGCCAAGGCGCAGCGTATTATCGCCGAAGACTATGTGAACGGTTACCTGTTCCAGCTCGCCTTCCCGACGATTGCCAAGGCCGGTGTCGAAGGGCTTTGGGTGAACGCACCGACACAGGCGACCGATCTGACCGGCGTCAGCTGGGCAGAGTGATCTGAAAGGATCATGTTGAGACACTAAAAAAGGGCGCGCCGGGAGGCGCGCCCTTTGTAATTAGATGCGAAGACCTATTAGTCTTTGCCACGCATGCCAGCAGCGGCTTCGCTTACCAGCGCGTCAGGGTTCTGGTTGCAGACGACCATGAAGTCTTCCATTTCCTGCTGCATGTCCGTGTCGGCCATCACGTCGGCGTCTTCGGAATCTTCAACGGCTTTGGTGTTGTCGATCAGGGAATCTTCGGCCTCTTCGGAATCTGTTGCTTCTTCAGCGGAGATGTCGCTCGGCTCAGAACCGTCGCTCTTGGTTTCGGTGATCAGGGAGCCACCGTGGCCGCCATCTTCCAGCTCGGCGATTGCCATGGAAGCGACTTTCATTTTGTCGTCATCGCTCAGTTCTTGGTACTGGGCGCAGGTCATGGTGGCCATGTCCATGTGCGCAGCGGCAAATGCGGGTGCGGAAACGGTGCCCAGAAGGCTGGCGATCGCAAGTGTTTTCAAAGTCGTTTTCATTTTCATTCTCCAGTTTTGTCTGTTCTCCCGAAAACAACACCGCATAACCGATATGGTTCCAGCGCATAGCGATAAGCCCCGCGAAAACCGCGCCCAAAGCGGCTAAGAGCATGCCTTGACTGGATTCTTTCAGCGATCATTCGGGGCGCAGCTTGCCGAACATCCAAAAAATGATCATTTTTTTCTTTCTCGCGCGGGAAACTGCACGCGGGCTCTGGACCCTCTCGAGCGTGCCGCCTAACCTCCGCGCTATGTTGCGCTATGCGTTGAAAAGATTTCTCTCCTTGCTCATCAGTCTCGCGGTCGCGTCGCTGGTGATTTTCATGGTGATCGAGGTCGCCCCCGGCGATCCGGCGTCCTTTATGCTGGGCTTGAATGCCCAGCCCGAAACACTGGCCGCGCTGCGCAGTGAACTGGGGCTCGATCAGTCCCGGCCAGAGCGTTATCTGGAATGGGTCGGTGGCATGTTGCAGGGGGATTTCGGCACCTCCTACACCTATCGCACCCCGGTGACCGAGATGATCGGCGACCGGCTTTGGGTCTCTGTGCCCTTGGCGCTTTATGCGCTTTTCCTCTCTGTCGTCGTGGCCTTTCCGGCGGGCATCTATGCTGCCTCGCGCCGCGGTAGGGCGGGGGATGTGGGCGTGATGGGGGCGACGCAATTGGGTGTGGCTGTGCCGAACTTCTGGTTCGCCATGATCCTCGTGCTGATCTTTTCGATCAATCTGCGCTGGTTTTCGGCAGGCGGTTTCGTCGGTTGGGACAAGGGGCTTTTCGCCGGGCTGCACGCGCTGACCCTACCTGCCATCGCGCTGGCCTTGCCGCAGGCGGCGATCCTTGCGCGGGTCATGCGCTCGGCCCTGCTGGATGTGCTGGGCGAAGATTTCATGCGCACCGCGCGGGCCAAGGGGCTGACCGCACGGCAGGCGCTTTGGCGGCACGGGCTGCGCAATGCGTTGATCCCGGTGCTGACCATCATCGGCTTGCAATTCTCCTTCCTGCTGGCCGGGTCGATCATTATCGAACAGGTCTTTTACCTGCCGGGCCTTGGGCGGCTGGTGTTTCAGTCGATCTCGGCACGAGACCTGATCGTCGTCGAGTCGGTCGTGATGCTCTTGGTCTTCTCAGTGATCTTGGTGAACTTCCTTGTCGATCTGGCCTATGCCGCCGTCGATCCCCGGCTGAGGGCACGCACATGAACCGCAATCTGTTTCTTGGGGCCGTGCTGACCTCGGTCTTTCTGCTGGCCGCGCTGATCTCCTTTGTCTGGACGCCCTATGACTATGCCGGGCTTGATATCGCGAACAAGCTGCGCAGCCCGTCGTTGGCGCATCCGATGGGGACGGATCACTTTGGTCGCGACATTCTGAGCATGATCATGGTCGGTGCGCGCACCTCTATCGCCGTCGCGCTGGTGGCGGTGGGCATTGGCATGGGCGTGGGTGTGCCGCTGGGGCTTTGGGCTGCGGCGCGGCGCGGCAGCCTTGTGGATGAGGTCATCATGCGTGGCAATGATCTGGTCTTTGCCTTCCCGGCCATTGTCATCGCCATCCTGATTACGGCGGTCTTTGGAGCCGGGGCGATCAATGCGATCATCGCCATCGGCATCTTCAACATTCCCGTTTTCGCCCGCATTACCCGCGGCGCGGCGCTGTCGCTGTGGCAGCGGGAGTTCATCATGGCAGCACGGGTGGCAGGCAAATCCGCGGCCCGGATCTCGTTCGAGCATATCCTGCCCAATGTCGCCAACCTGCTGATCGTGCAGGGGACCATCCAGTTTTCTCTCGGCATCCTCGCCGAGGCGGGGCTGAGCTATGTCGGCCTCGGCGCGCAGCCGCCGGTGCCGTCTTGGGGCCGGATGCTGGCCGATGCGCAGACCATGGTCAGCATCGCGCCGCATATGGCCCTGATGCCGGGTTTCGCAATCATCCTGACGGTGTTGGGGCTGAACCTGATGGGTGACGGGCTGCGCGACCTGCTTGATCCCCGCCTGAGGGTGGCACGCACATGACGCTTTTGGATGTCTCTAACCTTTCGCTGTCGATCCACGGGCTGCGCATCCTCGACGGGGTGACCTTCTCTGTCGCGCCCGGTGAAATCGTGGCTGTGACCGGGGAAAGCGGCTCGGGTAAGTCGATGACCGCGCTGGCTGCGATGCAACTGCTGCCCAAGGGCGCGAAGACCACCGGCCACATCATGCTAGGCGACGATGATCTGGCCCAAATGGACGAAGCGGCGCTTTGCGGGATGCGCGGCAATGACATCGGCATGGTGTTCCAAGAGCCGATGACCGCGCTCAACCCGGTGCAAAGCATCGGTCGCCAAGTGGCCGAAACCATCCGCGTCCATGAACCCAGCGTCTCCCGGGTCGAGGCTGAGGCCCGCGCCGCCGATACGCTGACCCGCGTCGGCCTGCCCCAAGACCACTTCCCCCTGTCGCGCTATCCGCATGAGCTGAGCGGTGGGCAGCGCCAGCGGGTGGTGATCGCCATCGCCATCGCCCTGCGCCCCCGTCTGCTGATCGCGGATGAGCCGACCACGGCGCTGGATGTTACTACGCAGGCGCAGATCCTCGCCCTGCTGACCCGCTTGGCGCGCGAAGACGGCATGGGGCTGTTAATGATTACCCATGACCTTGCCGTCGTGGCGGATATGGCCGACCGGATTATCGTCATGCGCAAGGGGCAGATCGTCGAACAGGGGGAGACGCAGGCCCTGCTGCACAACATGCAGCACCCCTATACCAAAATGCTTTTCGACGCCTCCCGCCATGAGGTGAACCTGCCCGCGCCGCCCGCGCCTAAGCCTCTGTTAGAGGTCAAAGGCGTATGCCGCGATTACCATCTGCCGCGCAAGACACTCTTTGGCGCGCCCGGCACGTTCCGCGCGGTGGACAACCTCAGCTTTACCCTAAACCGGGGGGAGCGTTTGGGGCTGGTCGGGGAATCCGGTTGCGGGAAATCGACCCTGACCCGGGCGATTTTGGGGCTGGAGCCGGTGCAAGAGGGCAGTATCACTGTCGATGGCCAGCCGGTCTTTACCGGGACGCAGCCGAACCTCGCCGTGCGCCGCAAGATGCAGGTGGTGTTTCAAGACCCTTTCGGCAGCTTCAATCCGCGCCACCGCGTTGATCGGTTGGTGACCGAGCCGTTTCACCTGCTCGACAACCCGCCACAGGGGGCCGAGCGTTCCCGCGCGATTGACGAAGCGCTGACCGCCGTGGGACTGCGCCCGGCGGATGCACGGAAATACATTCACGAATTCTCCGGCGGGCAGCGCCAGCGGATCGCCATTGCCCGGGCGCTGATCATCCGGCCCGAGTTGATCCTGTTCGATGAGGCCGTCAGCGCGCTTGATGTCTCGGTCCGGGCGCAGATCCTCGACCTGCTGGCCGATCTTTGCAGCCATTATGACCTGACCTATCTCTTCATCTCGCATGACCTGTCGGTGGTGCGCACGGTGACGGATCGGGTGTTGGTGATGCAGTCCGGCAAGATCGTAGAGGCCGGAGAGACCGCGCAGGTCTTTGACGCGCCGCAGCACGCCTATACCAAATCGCTGATCGCCGCCGCGCCGGTTCTGCCCGACTTGCCCCAGCCCGTCGGGTAGGCTTTGCGGCCCTTCGTGTCAGCCGCATTGATTGCGATGAAAAACCGACCTAACGTGAAGTTGGGGATTCCCGCCACGGGGGCATGTCTGCTCGCGGCCCGAACGGCGCGTTTGAAATTTCCCTGCCCAGTCAATTGCCTGAAGGCTGCGGCGCTCTACTTGTGCATGCAATGGCGGAGGCCTAAAGGGTGGTCCGCCAATTATAACAATGGGAGACATCTTATGAAAATGTTCAAAATGCTCGCGATGACCGGTGCCATGGTGGCCGGCACTGCGGCCATGGCTCAGGAAAAGTTCATCACCATCGGCACTGGTGGCCAGACGGGCGTTTACTTTGTCGTCGGTCAGTCGATCTGCCGTCTGGTGAACCGCGGCACCGCGGATCACAACCTGAAATGCACCGCGCCTTCCACCGGCGGGTCGATCGCCAACATCAACGCGATCAAAGCGGGCGACATGGACATGGGCGTGGCCCAGTCCGACTGGCAGTTCCACGCCTACAACGGCTCCTCCCAGTTCGAGGGCGACAAGTTCGACAACCTGCGCGCGGTCTTCTCCGTGCATGGTGAGCCCTTCAACGTCATCGCCCGTGCCGACAGCGGCATCGAGTCCTTCGATGACCTCAAGGGCAAGCGCGTCAACATCGGCAACCCCGGTTCCGGTCAGCGCGCCACCATGGAAGTCGTGATGGACGCCAAAGGCTGGACGCTGGACGATTTCGCACTGGCCTCCGAGCTGAAACCGGCTGAGCAAGCCGCCGCTCTGGGCGACAACAAGGTGGATGCGATCATCTACACCGTGGGCCACCCCAACGGTTCGATCCAAGAAGCCGTGTCGACCGTTGATGCCAAGCTGATCCCCGTGGACGGTGACGCAATCCAAGGTCTGATCGACGACAACCCCTATTATGCCGAGGCCACCGTGCCGGGCGGCATGTATAAGGGCACCGACGAAGACGTGAAAACCTTCGGCGTGAAAGCCACCTTCGTGACCTCCGCCGATGTTGACGACGAAGTCGTTTATCAGGTGGTCAAGGCGGTCTTTGACAACTTCGACCGTTTCAAGCGTCTGCACCCTGCCTTTGAGAACCTGACCCAAGAGGAAATGATCTCGGGCGGTCTTTCCGCGCCGCTGCACCCCGGCGCCGAGAAGTATTACAAAGAGCAAGGTTGGCTCGAGTAATCTATCCGTGACATGATAGCTCTGGCGGCGGTACGCTGCCGTCAGGGGCCCGGAAAAACAATATGCGCATCCGCCCCAAGGTGGAGCCTACAGGGGGACGATATGTCTGAGAAGGACCAGCAAAAGGCGGCGGCTGTCGAAACCGCCGCGACCGGTGACCGGGGTGGATTGAGCCAGGCGGAACTGGACGAACTTGTCGCTTCTTCTGACACGGGTGGGCGTTCTGTCAGCGGGTTGATGGGCACCTTGCTGCTGCTGGTGGCATTGGCTTGGTCCCTTTTCCAACTCTACATCGCCTCGCCCATCGGCCTTTTCAACGATACGCTGGCCCGCTCCATCCACCTCGGCTTTGCCGTATTCCTTGGCATCATGGTGTTTCCGGCCACGCGCACGAGTTTTCAGGTGGCGCTTGGCGTCATCGTTCCTGCCGTTCTTGCCGCGCTCTTTATGGTCAGTACGAAGGATTCCACCGCGGTCTGGTGGATCCCGTTCCCGGCGGCCTTTGTGGTCGCGACAGTGCTGCTCGGCTCGCCCAAGAACCGCATTCCGATTTGGGAATGGGCCTTGGCCATCGTCGGCACATTTTGTGCGCTGTATCTCTTTATCTTTTACCGTGACATCGCCAACCGCGTCGGCGCGCCGATCCTGCCGGATTATATCGCAGGGGTGACCGGCCTGTTGATCCTGCTCGAAGCCACCCGCCGCGCCCTTGGGCCCGCGCTGATGATCGTGGCGAGCGTCTTTCTCTTCTACACCGTGCTTGGCCCCTATATGCCCAGCATCATCGCCCATAAGGGCAACAGCCTTTCGGAGATCGTGAACCACCAGTGGATCACGACCGAAGGCGTCTTCGGCATCGCGCTTGGCGTGTCGACCTCCTTCGTCTTCCTCTTCGTGCTTTTCGGCTCGCTGTTGGACCGTGCGGGTGCGGGCAACTACTTCATTCAGGTCGCCTTCAGCCTCATGGGCCACATGCGCGGCGGCCCGGCGAAGGCTGCGGTCGTGGCCTCGGCGATGACCGGCCTGATCTCGGGCTCATCCATTGCCAACGTCGTGACCACGGGCACCTTCACCATCCCGCTGATGAAGAAGGTGGGCTTCAACTCCGAAAAGGCCGGCGCGGTCGAGGTGGCTTCGTCGGTCAACGGGCAGATCATGCCGCCCGTCATGGGGGCCGCGGCCTTCCTGATGGTCGAATATGTCGGTATCCCCTATTTCGACGTGGTCAAACACGCCTTCTTGCCTGCGGTGATCTCCTACATCGCGCTGGTCTATATCGTGCATCTTGAGGCGATGAAGGCCGGGATGCAGGGCCTGCCGCGCGCCTATACGCCTAAGCCGCTGGTGCAGCAGCTTATCGGTATCGCCTTTGCGATCATCGCAATCTGCGCGCTGTCCTTTGCGGTTTACTACCTGATGGGCTGGATCCGCCCGGCCTTCCCCGAAACCGCGGGTTATATCATCTTTGTCTTCCTTACGGCGGTCTATGTCGGCCTGCTTTATGTTGCGAGCAAAGAAGAACCGCTTGAGATGGAAGACCCCAACGCCGAGGTGACGACCCTGCCGATGCCGGGGCCAACTGCGCGTTCCGGTCTGCATTTCATCCTGCCTGTCGTGGTGCTGGTCTGGGCGCTGATGGTCGACCGCCTGTCGCCCGGCCTCTCGGCCTTTTGGGCCGCGGCCTATATGATCTTCATCCTGCTGACACAGCGCCCGCTGATGGCGATGTTCCGGGGGGAGAGCCAGTTCGTCAACGATGTCAAAGCCGGGTTCCTTGACCTGATCGACGGTCTGGTCACCGGCGCGCGCAACATGATCGGCATCGGCATCGCCACGGCGACAGCGGGCATCATCGTCGGCGCGGTCAGCCAGACCGGTGTCGGCTCGGCGCTTGCGGATGTGGTCGAAGTGCTCTCGGGCGGCAATATCCTTGCCATCCTGTTCCTGACGGCGGTGCTCTCGTTGATCCTTGGCATGGGCCTGCCCACCACGGCGAACTACATCGTCGTCTCGGCGCTGCTGGCCCCGGTGATTGTGACGCTGGGCCAGCAGAACGGGCTGATCGTGCCGCTGATCGCGGTGCATCTCTTCGTCTTCTACTTCGGCATCATGGCCGATGTGACCCCGCCGGTGGGACTGGCGAGTTTTGCTGCCGCCGCCGTTTCGGGCGGTGATCCGATCCGCACAGGTCTGGTCGCCTTCTTCTACTCCCTGCGCACCGCGGCGTTGCCGTTCCTGTTTATCTTCAACACGGAATTGCTGCTGATCGGAGTCACATGGGGGCAGGGGCTGTTCATCTTTGTGGTGGCCACCGTGGCCATGCTGCTTTTCGCGGCGGCGACCCAAGGTTTCTTTCTGGCCCGCAACCGTTTCTATGAAACCATCGCGCTGCTGCTCATCGCCTTTACCCTGTTCCGCCCGGGCTTTTGGATGGACATGATCTATCCCCCCTATAGCGAGGAAGCTCCGACCGAGATCGTTCAGGCCGCCGAAGAAACTCCCGCGGGCGAACGGCTGCGGCTGCGCATCTCGGGCGTGAACGATCTGGGCGATCCGCTGGAGTTCGTGGCCCTGCTGCCCATCGGCGAAGGTGAGACTGGTGCCGAGAAGCTGGAGGCCGCGGGTCTCATGTTCCGCGAGGATGGCGACAAGATGATCATCGACGATGTCCTCTATGACAGCCCGGCGCAGGGCGCGGGCCTTGATTGGGATCAAGAGGTGCTGCGGGTGCTGAAACCGATGCCGCAACCCAGCAAGTACTGGATGTTCATCCCCGCCCTGCTACTTCTGGCGCTGGTGGTCTTCTTGCAACGGGGCCGTGCCGCGCAGGCCCCCCGTAAGCCCGCGACAGCCTGAGGAGGGCGCATCATGTTCGATAACATTCTGCTGACCGTTGATCTGAGCGACCCGAAATCATGGGAAAAGGCGTTGCCGCAGGCGATTGATATGATCCGCCTCTCCAAGGGCACGCTGCATATCCTCTCGGTCGTGCCGGACATGGGCACGCCGCTGGTCGAAGGGTTCTTTCCCGCAGATTACGAGAAACAGGCCACGGGCCGCGCGGCCAAGGCGCTTGAACAGCTGGTCGAGCGTGAGGTGCCTGATGACGTAAAGGTGAAGCAGCACCTGAAATTCGGCAAGATCCACCGCGAGGCGCTGAAAACGATAAAGAAATCAAACGCCGATCTGGTGGTAATGGGGTCCGAGCACCCCGACAGCCTGCGTGAATTCCTCGTCGGCTCCAACGCCGACCGCATTGTGCGTCGTTCCCCTGTTTCCGTTCTGGTCGTGAGGGCGTAAGACAGGTGCTTCGCGGAGATAGGCAAGGAAATGGTCCATTGCGCCGCGTAGTTCGGAGTATTCACGCATGACCCCTTTCGCGATTGCCGGCGTGCAGATGTACGTCAATGCCTTGCAGCCCAATGTCGAGGGCATGATCCAGCGGCTCGACATTCTGATGGCGCGTTTCCCTTGGACACAGATGGTGCTGTTCTCCGAACTGGCACCTTTCGGCCCGCTCGACCGGTTTGCCCTGCCGCCCGAGAATGAGACGATCGAACAGTTTCAGGCCGCCGCGCGGCGGCACCGGGTCTGGCTGATCCCCGGTTCGATGTTCCTCAAGCATCCCGAGGATGGCCGCGTGTATAACACCTCGGTCGTCATCAACCCCGAAGGCGAAGTGGTGCGCCGCTATGCCAAGATGTTCCCGTTCCGGCCCTATGAGGCGGGCATCGCCGCGGGCAATGAATTCTGCATTTTCGATGTGCCGGATGTGGGCCGCTTTGGCCTGTCGATCTGCTATGACATGTGGTTCCCCGAAACGACGCGGCAGCTGACCTCGCAAGGGGTTGAGGTGTTGCTGCACCCGGTGCTGACCGGCACCACCGACCGCGATGCGGAACTTGCCATCGCGCGCGCCACGGCGGCGCAGTTCCAGTGCTATATCTTCGACGTGAACGGCCTCGGCGCCGGGGGCGTGGGCCGCTCCTGCGTGGTCGATCCGACTTCGATGGTGCTGCACCAATCGGCGGGGCAAGAGGACATGTTCCCGATCGAGATCGACCTCAACATGGTGCGCCGTCAGCGTGAGACGGGGATGAAGGGCTTGGGCCAACTGCTCAAATCCTTCCGCGACCGCCCGACAGACTTCCCGGTCTATGACCGTGACAGCGGCGCGGATGCCTTCCTGCACACCCTTGGCCCGCTTGAAATCCCGCAACAGGGCAGCCGCGCGGGGCTGCATGTCGATGTGCCCGCCCAGCAGGTGCCTGCCGAAATCCCGACCTATAAGGGCAAGAACGGTTTCCCGCCTGAGCCGCTTGCCAGCCCCACCGCCGGGACGGCGCCCGAGGTGGCCCAGACACCGGCGCCCGTGGCCCCGGCTGCGGGCACGCCCGACCCACAGACAACGCCCGACACGCCCGGGCAGAACGACAATACCAGCGGCTAGGCCGGGGTTAGGTTCGCACAAAGCGCTACCTGACGCATCGGTCGGCCCTCCAGCAGAGGACGACTGATGCATTCTATGAACGACTATTCCTCGGCCATTCAACTGCGGTCGGATCGGTGGAGCGCACTGCGCGCCGCCGCCGCCGCCATGTCGCGCGATCCGAAAGGCAAGAACGCGGCGCAGGGGCGCAAGGAAATTGAGGCGCTGTTTGAGTCACTGGCCCTGATTGAGCCCTATTGGGCCTTTCCGGGCATGTCCGCCTTTGACCACATGCGCCGGCAGTTCGCCCATGGCAATTACGAGGATCTGGCCTTTGCCGTGAACCGGGTAACCCGGGCGCTGACCACCGGCGCTTACCGGCGCCGCACCATCCCGTTGGAACGCGACAGTCTGGATCAGGACGAGCATGACGACGAGGCGATGTTGCCGCCCGAGGCGCGGGCGCTGGCGAAACCCTATTTCGAAGTGCTGATCGTCGACAATGTGAATGAACAGCAGGAACGCTGGCTGCGCAGCAATGTCACCCGCATGCGCCGGACCGAAGACCCGTTCATCTACGAAGCCGTCGTGGTGCCCAGCCTTGAAGACGCGCTGATCGCGGTGATGTTCAACCATAACATCCAAGCCATCGTCGTCCGCCCCGGGCTCACGTTGAAATCGAAAGTCGATCAACAGATCCTGACCCGCTACCTCGCCCGCGCAGGGGGGCAGGATGAGATCGACGCACTTCAACCCGAGAGCTATGGCCCAGAGCTTTGCCGCATGATCGCCAAGGTCCGGCCCGAGCTTGATGCCTATCTGGTCACCGAACGCTCGGTCGAGGATATCGCCGGGCTCGATCTGGGGATTTGTCGGCGGGTCTTCTACAATCAAGAAGACTTCATGGAGCTGCACCTCAACATCCTGCGTGGGGTGCAGGCGCGTAACAAGTCGCCCTTCTTCACCGCGCTGGTGGAATATTCCAAACAGCCCACCGGCGTCTTCCACGCCATGCCGATCAGCCGTGGCAAGTCGATCACCCGCAGTCACTGGATTCAGGACATGGGGGCGTTCTACGGGCCGAATATCTTCCTTGCAGAGACTTCCGCCACCTCGGGCGGGCTCGACAGCCTGCTAGAGCCACATGGACCGATCAAAGAGGCGCAGGAACTGGCTAGCCGCGCCTTCGGCTCTAAACAGACGTTTTTCGCCACCAACGGCACGTCGACCTGCAACAAGATTGTGGTGCAGGCACTGGTGCGGCCCGGCGACATCGTGCTGGTCGACCGCGACTGCCACAAGAGCCACCACTACGGCATGGTGCTGGCAGGCGCGCAGGTCAGCTACCTCGACAGCTATCCGCTTAACGAATACTCGATGTACGGCGCGGTGCCGCTGCGCGAGATCAAGGAGCGGCTCTTGGAGCTGAAGGCGGCGGGCAAACTCGACCGGGTGCGGATGCTCTTGCTGACCAACTGCACCTTCGACGGGCTGGTCTATAACGTCGAGCGGGTGATGGAGGAATGTCTGGCAATCAAGCCCGACCTCATCTTCCTTTGGGACGAGGCATGGTTCGCTTTCGCCCGGTTTAGTCCCACATATCGCCAACGCACCGCGATGAACGCGGCCAATACCCTGCGGGCGAAGTTCAAGTCCGAGGCCCATGCCGCCGCCTATGAGGCCCAGCAAAAGACCCTGAAGGACGCGGATGATGAGACCCTGCTCAACACCCGGCTGATCCCCCCGCCGCAGGCGCGGGTACGGGCCTATGCCACGCAATCGACCCACAAGACGCTGACCTCGCTGCGGCAGGGCTCGATGATCCACGTCAACGATCAGGACTTCAAAGGCGAGGTCGAGCAGAGCTTTCACGAAGCCTATATGACCCATACGTCGACCTCTCCGAACTATCAGATCATCGCCTCGCTCGACGTGGGGCGGCGTCAGGTCGAACTCGAAGGGTTCGAGTTTGTCCAGCGACAGGTCGAAGCGGCGATGTCGATGCGTCGCGCGATCAGCGAACACCCCCTCTTACGCAAGTATTTCAAAGTGCTCTCCGCCGGGGACATGATCCCCGAACAGCACCGCGAAAGCGGCGTCACCAGCTACTATGACGTTGAGCAGGGCTGGACCGACATGTGGGATTGCTGGGAGCAGGATGAATTCGTGCTCGACGCGACCCGCGTGACCCTCGCGGTGGGCGGCACGGGCTGGGATGGCGATACCTTCAAGACCCAGATCTTGATGGACAAATACGGCATCCAGATCAACAAGACCTCGCGCAATACCGTGCTGTTCATGACCAACATCGGCACCACGCGCTCTTCGGTCGCCTATCTGATTGAGGTACTGGTCGAGATCGCCAAATCGCTCGACGATCTGCTCGACGATGCCAGCCGGATGGAGCGGCTATCTTTCGACCGCCGCGTCACCAATCTGATGGAGAACTACCCGCCGCTGCCGGATTTCAGTTGCTTCCACGAAGCCTTCCGCGCCGCCGACACGCCCGAGGGCGACATACGCACGCCCTTCTTCCTCGCCTATGATGAGAAGAATTGTGACTACCTCGACCTGAACGGATCCTTGCAAGAGGTGATGGACGCGGGCGAAACGGTGGTCTCGGCCAGTTTCATCATCCCCTATCCGCCCGGCTTTCCGATCCTCGTACCCGGACAGGTCGTCAGTCAGGAAATTCTCGACTTCATGCGCGCGCTCGATGTCAGCGAGATCCACGGATACCGGCCCGATCTGGGCCTGCGCGTCTTTACCGCGGAGGCATTGAAACGCGTGCGCCGCAAAGACCTTTCTTCTTCACCCGTTTGACCAAAAGGACCTACGACATGGCAAAAATTCTCAAGAATATCTCCGAAATCCGCCGGTTCTTTCACCGAAACGAGGACCCAGTCTATTTCATCTCGGCCACCAACTTCAATCTGCTGGGCCTCGATGAGTGGGTGAAAAATTTCAAATACATCTGCTATATCGACTGCTACGGCGGCAAGCATCCCAACGTCTTTTGCCCCTCGGAACAGCCCCATGCGGAGTTCCAGAGCATCGAGGACATCAACAACTACCTGCTGCAGCACAAGGAGGTCATCGACTTCATCAAGCGCCGCGGCGGTAAGCCCAAATTCGTCTTCCTGATGTTCGACGAAGAGACCGAGCGCCTGAGCAAGGAGTTGGGCGCCGAGGTCTGGTTCCCGAAAGCGAAGCTGCGCCAGTCGATGGACAACAAGATTGAGACTGTGCGCATCGGCAACAAGGCCGGCGTGCCTTCGGTGCCCAACACGCTGAGCGAGGTGAAAAGCTACGAGCACCTGCGCGAGATCTGCGAAAAGGCCGATCTGGGCCATGACCTCGTGCTGCAATCGGCCTATGGCGATAGCGGACATACGACTTTCTTTATTAAGTCCGAAGCCGATTTCCGCCGCCACGAGAGCGAGATCGTGGGCGAGGGCGAGATCAAGATCATGAAGCGGATCGACTGTCGCGGCGCCGCGATCGAAGCCTGCGCCACCAAGGAGGGCACCATCGTCGGCCCGCTGATGACCGAACTGGTGGGCTTCAAGGAATTGACCCCCTACCGCGGCGGCTGGTGCGGGAACGAGATCCTCGCCACCGCCTTCCCGCCCAAGGTCCGCGAGAAGGCGCGCGATCTGACCTTCAAGTTCGGCGAGCAGTTGCGGAAAGAGGGCTATCGCGGCTATTTCGAGCTCGACTTCCTAATCGACAAGAAGACCGGCGACTTGTGGTTGGGGGAGTTGAACCCGCGCATCACCGGCGCGAGTTCCATGACCAACCACGCGGCCTTTGCACATGCCGATGCGCCGCTATTCTTGTTCCACCTGCTGGAGTTCAGCCGCAAGAAGTTCACCCTCGACGTGGATGAGTTGAACGCCCGCTGGGCCGATCCGGATAACATCGACGGCTGGAGCCAGATGGTCATTAAACACACCGAAGACAGTGTCGACATCTGCACCGAGGCGCCCGAGACCGGCATCTACAAGATGAAGGAAGACGGCAGCGTGGTCTTTGACCGTTTCGATTATCACCGCCGCGCGGTGGAAAGCGAGAACGAAGCCTTCTTCCTGCGCATCCTGCAACCGGGTGATTATCGTTACGAGGGCGCGGATATCGGCATCCTCGTGACGCGGGGACGTTCGATGACCAAGTCTTTCCAGTTGAACGAACGCGCGAAAAAGTGGATTCATGGGATCAAACGCAGCGTGGATGGCAAACCCTTGCCCACCGCCTCGGCCGGTCCAGAGCTTTCTGATCCGGCGTTCAAGATCCTGTAACGAGATGAAAGGCCGCGATGTACTGGCGCGCATTGTCCGAAGACCAGCCCGGCCCGAAATGGGCCGGTCTCTTCGCGGCCTATTGGCCTGATTACCACGCATGGTGGCTGAAGGAAGGGGAGGCCGCGCGCCCGACCTATGCCCAATGCCGCCGTGCGTTGGCCCTGCATATGCCCGAGATGCTGCCGCTTTATGATGAGCTTTGCACCCTCGCGGGCGGCGGCGATCACGCGGCGCGCTTCCTTAGTTTCTATTGCCCGCCGCCCTATCTGTCGGCCTGTTCGCAGGCGATCTGGGCGGGGAAAGAGCCGGTCATGGTGCGCAACTATGACTATAACCCCAATGCCTTTGACGCGATGGTGCTGCGCACCGGCTGGCAGGGGCGGCAGGTCATGGGCACCTCCGACGGGCTTTGGGGGCTGGTCGACGGGGTGAATGACGCAGGGCTGTCGATCTCGCTCACCTTTGGCGGGCGGCGGGTGGTGGGCGAAGGCTTCGGCGTGCCGCTGATCCTGCGCTATGTCTTGCAGACCTGCGAAACCGCGCAGGAGGCGGGTGAGGTGCTGGCGCGGGTGCCCACGCATATGAGCTACAACGTCACCGTACTCGACCGAAAACGCAGTTACCTGACCGCCATGATGGCCCCCGATCGCCCCGCTGTCATCACCCGCGCCGCGGTGGCGACCAATCATCAAGAGAATGTGGAGTGGATCAGCCACGCCCGCTTTACCGCCACGGTCGAGCGGGAGCGCTACCTGTTGCAACGTCTGCGTCTGCACCGCGACCCGGAGGAAAAGTTCATCGGCGCCTTCCTCAAACCGCCGCTTTATTCCACTGCCTTCAACGCCGGGTTTGGCACGCTTTACACCGCCGTCTACCGTCCGCGCAAACGTGAGATGGAGTTGCGCTGGCCCGGCACGACATGGGCCCTGTCGCTGTCGGATTTCACCGAAGGGGCGCGGCAGGTCTTGGTGCCGGGGGCGGCATGAGCGGGCGCGAGCGCAAAGGGCCGCTGTCCTCGCTCAGGGTGGTGGAGTTTTCCGGTCTTGGCCCCGCGCCGCTGGCAGGGCAACTGCTGGCCGATCAAGGCGCGGATGTCATCACGGTTGACCGCAAAGCCGCCCCGGCGGAGCCGTCGGACATCAACCGGCGCGGCAAGCGGTCGGTGGTGTTGAACCTGAAAACCGCCGAAGGGATCGCCGCGGCAAAGGCGCTGATCGCTTCTGCCGATGTGCTGATCGAAGGGTTTCGCCCCGGCGTGATGGAACGTTTGGGCCTTGGCCCTGACGCCTGCCCCGAGGCTCTGATCTATGGCCGCATGACCGGCTGGGGCCAGACCGGCCCATGGGCGCAAACGGCGGGGCATGACATCAATTATCTGGCTCTAACAGGGGCACTTCATGCCATAGGCCGCGCCGATGCGCCCCCGGTGCCGCCCTTGAACATGGTGGCGGATTACGGCGGCGGGACGATGTTCTTGCTGTTCGGCATCCTTGCTGCCGTCATCGAACGCGGAGTGACCGGTAAGGGCCAAATCGTCGACGCCGCGATGGTCGATGGGGTGCCTGCGATGATGGGGCTGATCCATGGCATGCTGGCCCAAGGCGCGTGGACCGAAAAGCGTGCCGCCAATTGGCTCGACGGGGCCGCGCCGTTTTACCGTTGCTACACCTGTGCGGATGGGAAATTCATCTCGGTCGGGGCTTTGGAGCCGCAGTTCTACGCGGTCCTGTTAGAGAGGTTGGGCCTGCCTGCGGAGCTTGTCGAGAGCCAGAACGACAGGACGACATGGGAGGCGCGTATTGCCGAGTTCACCGCGATTTTTGCCACCCGCGCCCGGGACGACTGGGCGGCGCATTTCGATGGCTCGGATGCCTGCGTGGCCCCGGTGCTCAGCTTTTCCGAAGCGCCGGATCATCCGCAGATGGCGGCGCGGGGCAATGTGGTGAGGGTCGATGGCGTGTTGCAATCAGGCCAAGCGCCGCGGTTTGACGGTTCCGCGCCACAGATGCCCAGCCCCCCACGGGCCATCGGCGCGGATACCGATGCGGTGTTGGCGGAGCTTGGCCTCCCGCGAGACCGCGCATGAAAAACCCCCGGCCAAAGGACCGGGGGTAAATCTCGTCACAGAGGCAGGGCTCAGGCCGCTTTGCGGTCGTGTTTGCCCTCTTCGATTTCCTCGACGATCTTGGCGACGAAAGCGTCGAGGTCCTCGGGCGAGCGGCTGGTCACGATGCCTTGGTCGGCCACCACTTCGCTGTCTTCGTAATGCGCACCGGCGTTCTTCACATCCGTTGCGATGGAGGAGAAGGAAGTCGCCTTGCGGCCCTTGATGATGCCCGCCTCGATCAGCAGCCACGGGGCGTGGCAGATGGCGGCGACGGTCTTGCCGCTGTCGTGGAACTTGCGGATCAAAGTCACCGCGTCTTCGTTAGCGCGCAGCAGGTCGGGGTTGATCTGGCCGCCGGGCAGCACGATGCCTTGGTAGTCGTCGACATTCACGTCCCGAAGGGCGAGGTCTGCGGGCACGGTGTTGCCCCAGTCATCTTCATCCCAACCCTTGATCTCATTGCCGTCGGGCGTGGCCACATGGACGGTGGCACCGCGGTCGCGCAGATCGTTCAGGGGTTTTTCCAGTTCGGACTGCTCAAAGCCATTGGTGGCGAGGATCAGGATCTTTGCATTGGTGATATCAGTCATTGCTTTCTCCTTTGTCATTTCTGCTAGACCAACGGTCTGCATGGCCGCCTGTTCCCCTCACATTCGCGCGAGGGCGATGATCCGCCGGTGCAGATGCGCCACAGGGCGGTGAATATTTGTTGATACGTCAAAGGGCGGCATCATATATGCGTTCAGAATGGATCGCCCCGACACCCCCCTTGCCGAATTGCCCATGGACGAATTGATCGTCTGTCCGCAATGCGACGCCGTCTATCGGCTGCGCCGCCCCGCCCATGGGGAGCGGGCGAGTTGTGAGCGGTGCCATACCGCCCTGATCACCCCCCGCAGGAACGCCGGGTTGCAGATCATCGCCGTGGCGGTGGCGGTCATGGTCTTGATCATCGGGGCGGCGGTCTTTCCTTTCCTCACCATCGACGCGGCGGGGGCCAGCAACGCGGTGTCGGTGCTGGATGCAGCGCTTGCCTTTTCCGGCGGGCCGATGATCCTCTTGTCGCTGGCCACGGCGGCGCTGATCTTTTTCATCCCGCTCTTGCGGGTGCTGCTGACGCTCTATGTACTGATCCCCGTGGTGCTGGATCGCCCGCCCGCGCGCCACGCCGTCGCCGCCTTTCGCCTGTCGGAGGAACTGCGCCCTTGGTCGATGGCCGAGGTTTTTGCCATCGGCTGTGCCGTGGCGCTGGTCAAAGTGGCCGATCTGGCCGATGTGGGCTTTGGCCCCGCGTTTTACATGTTCGGCGCGCTGGTGATCCTCGTCATCGCGCAGGACAGATTCTTATGCAAATGGTCCGTATGGAACTCTCTGGAACATCCCAAGACATCGTGAGCGCACGGGAGTTGGGCATCGTGGCCTGCACCCGCTGTAACAAGCCTGCGCCGATGGGCACGGAGCTTTGCAGCCGCTGTGGCAGCAAGTTGGTCTCGCGCGATCGGATGAGCCTTCAGCGTGTCTGGGCATTCTGGACGGTGGGGCTGATGTGCTACATCCCCGCGAATACCTATCCGATGCTCAAGACCCGCACGCTGTTTCAGGTCGAGGAAAGCACGATCATCGGCGGCGCGGTGGAACTGGCGCAATATGGCAACTGGGGGATCGCCCTGATCATCCTCTTCGCCTCTGTCGCCATTCCGTTGGCCAAATTCATGGCCGTGGCCTTTCTTGCGATCAGCGTCAAACGGCGCTCGGTCACCTCGCAGCGCCAGCGGTATTACCTTTACGAAGTGGTTGAGTACATCGGACGCTGGTCGATGATCGATATCTTTGTGGTTGCGATTTTGTCGTCTCTGGTGCAACTCAAGACACTGGCCGCCATCAATCCCGGTACCGCGAGCATCTTTTTTGCCCTCTCCGTGATCTTTACCATGCTGGCGGCCCAAGCGTTCGATACCCGTATGATCTGGGACGCTCAGACCAAGGACGAGGGCCTGAAAACCAATGACTAAGACGCCTCCCGACGTACCGATTTCCCCGACCCGCAAGATGTTTCTCAGCGGGGCCTCGGTGATCTGGATCATCCCGATACTCGCCCTGATCGTGGCGCTTTTCGTGGCCTATCGGTCTTATAGCGAGCGCGGCCCGGTGATCGTCGTGGAATTCGAAGAGGGCGCGGGCATCTCTGCCGGAGAGACCGAATTGCGCTTTCGCGACGTGACGGTCGGGGTGGTCGAGAAGGTCGGCTTCACCTCGGGTTTGGACCGGGTGACGGCGCATATCCGCGTCGACAAGGACGTGGCGCCCTATATCGACAATGGCGCGGTCTTCTGGGTCGTGCAGCCCGAGGTCACCGCACAGGGCATTACCGGTCTCAGCACGGTGCTGAGCGGTGTCTATATTGAAGGGTCATGGGACCAACAGGTCGGCCCGGCGGCAGAGCGCTTTCAGGGATCGTCGACTGAGCCGTTGATCCGCGGCGGCCAAGGCGGGCTTGAGATTGCCTTCCGTTCCACCGCGAACGGGCATCTGACCGACAATGCGCCGATCCTTTACAAGGGCATCGAAGTGGGCCGCGTCGGCTATGCCAAGATCGCCCCGCGCGGCAACTACGCCATTGTCGAGGCACTGATTTTCGAAGAGCACCGCCAGTTGATCAATGAATCCACCCGCTTTTGGGATGCATCGGGCTTTAGCGTCAACATTGGCCCCGCGGGGGCCGAGATCGACTTTTCGTCGTTGGCGACCCTCGTCGGCGGCGGCATCACCTTTGACACTTTCGTCTCGGGCGGGGCGCAGGTGTCTGACGGCACGGTGTTTGAGATTTACCCCGACAAGGAAACCGCGCGGAACTCTGTCTTCAACGCCTCCGAGGTCGATCCGCTGAAGCTGAGCGTCGTGTTCGACGACAATATCTCGGGTCTGATCGTCGGCGCCCCGGTTGAGATGAGCGGGCTGGAGATCGGTGAGGTCGAGACCCTCTCGGGGTTGGTGGATTTCGAACGGTTCGGCGACAGCCGCGTCCGGCTGAACGCCATCCTGTCGATCCAACCGGCGCATTTGGGGATGCAGGACGATGTGACCGCCGAAGCCGCGCTGGCGTTCTTGAAAGAACGTGTGGAAAACGGCCTGCGCGCGCGGCTTGCCTCGGCCAGCCTTTTGACGGGTGGTTTGAAGGTTGAATTCGTGAGAGTGGAAGACGCACCCGAAGCGTCGTTGGCCGAGACGGAGAACGGTCTTGCCCTGATGCCCACTACCGAAAGCGATGTCTCCGATGCGGCGGCCACGGTCGAAGGGGTCTTTACCCGCATCAACAGCCTGCCGATTGAAGAATTGCTCAACAGCGCGATCACCTTCCTCAATTCGGCAGAGGCTTTCGTGTCGGACGAAGACCTGCGCGAAACCCCGCAGGACGTGCGCACCCTTTTGGGTGAATTGACCGGGCTGGTCTCTTCCGAAGAGGTCAAGAACGTGCCTGTCGCCCTGAACGGCACGCTGGTGCGGATCGAAGAATTGGTGGCCCAGCTTGAGGAAGAGCGGATTGCCGAACGGCTTTCCACCGCGCTTGAGGGCGCGTCGGATGCGGCCAATGCGGTGTCCTCCTCGGTCGAAGGCGTGCCGGAGTTGGTGGAGCGCATTCAGGCGGTGGCGGCCAAGGCCGAAACGCTTGAGGTCGAAGAACTGGTCGTCGCACTCACCGACCTCACCGAATCCGCCGATGCGGTGATCGGCACCGAAGATGCGGTGGCCCTTCCGGGCGCATTGAAGCGCGCCTTGGACGAATTGAACGCCACATTGGAAGAGCTGCGCGAAGGCGGCGCGGTCGAGAATGTGAACCGCACCTTGGCCTCGGCCCGCAACGCGGCGGACAATATCGCCCTCTCGGCCCAAGACCTGCCGCAGGTGGTCGAGCGTTTGACCGCGCTATTTGCCCAAGCCAGCCGCACCATCGAAGGCTATAACCAAGGTGAACAGCTCAGCCGCAGCGCCGAACGCACCCTGCGCGACATCCAGAAAGCCGCCGATGCCCTTGCATCTTTGGCGCGGACCATCGAACGTAACCCCAATTCTCTATTGCTGGGACGGTAAAGCATGACTTTTGCAAGACCTCTGATCACCCTCGGCCTATTGGCTGCTTTGGCGGCCTGTGGCAGCACGGCTGAACGTTTCCCCGTCCGCGCCCCGGCGGTGACAGAGAAGACCTCCATCGCCTTCAGCTCTGTCGAAGTGCGCGATGTGTCTTTGCCGACCTATGCCGCCGCCGAAGAGATTTCGGTGCAATTGGCCGATGGCCGTCTGGTCAGTTCGACCGATGTGCTTTGGGCCGACGCGCCCGAACGGGCCGTGGCGCTGGAGCTTAGCCAGAACCTTGCGCGGATGACGGGGCGGCGCATCGCGTCCGAGCCTTGGCCGTTCGAAGCCTTCCCCGATGCCAGCCTCGAAGTGCGCTTTGCCGAACTGGTGGCCACTGAAGCAGGGGAATTTCGTGCCTCCGGTCAGTATTTCGTGGCCGTCCCCGATGACCGGCGGGAGCGGTCGGGCCTGTTCGACCTCAGCGTGCCTTTCAATCCCGAAGGTGGCGCAAACGCCATCGCCGCGGCGCGGGGGCAACTCGTCCTTGATCTGGCCCGCTATATCGCGCGGAACGGGTTGAAGTAGGGTCGAGCGCCGGAAGTCTACCGGCGACGCGCTTTGTTCCGTCTGTTCGGAAAATTCTGAATAGTCTTGATTTGTGCCTCGCCTTGTCTATCTACCGTCAACGCGCCTGCCGTGGACGGGGAATGATGGATAGCACTGACCAAATCGACCAAGTCCGCGATGACTTCATCACCCGCATGGGCGTCGTCGCCATGGGCGAGGGGTTGCCGCGCATGGCAGGGCAGGTCTTTGCGACGTTGGTTTTTGAGGGCGAGCCGATCGCCTTTGGCGCGCTGTCGCGCCGCCTTTCCGTGAGCCGCGCCACGATCAGCACCTCCATTCGCCTGCTCGAAGAGCGGGGCTTGATCCGGCGTGTGAACAAGACGGGCGACCGCCAGGACTACTTCCAACTCGCCGATGACGCCTATGCCGCGATGACGAAATATGCGCTGGCAGGGACCCGCCACGCCAAATCCGAGATTAACGATACGATCCGCAAGCTGCCCGAAGAGGCCGAAGGG
Organism: Sulfitobacter sp. 1A15258; assembly: GCF_043557045.1. Classification (NCBI taxonomy): domain Bacteria; kingdom Pseudomonadati; phylum Pseudomonadota; class Alphaproteobacteria; order Rhodobacterales; family Roseobacteraceae; genus Sulfitobacter; species Sulfitobacter sp. 1A15258. The sequence continues at coordinate 175,257 of NZ_JBIFFK010000003.1, forward strand.
GTGCGCCAAAGGCTCAATACTTTCGCCGCCTTCTATGACACGATCAGCGCCGCGCTTGATGATGTAGCAACCCGGGTGAGCAAGCCCAAGAATTGACGCGCGCCTGATCACAGGGCCGCGGTGATGGAGTTCGATCAATGAGTGACACATCTCAAGAGCGCCAGACGCTTTCATTCGACAGCGATGCCGGCTCGAAACGGTCGAAGTTCATCGCCGGTGGGATCGCGCTGTTGATCGCTCTTTGGATGGGCAGCGGCTATATTATCCCCTCCGAAGAGACCGAAGAAGCCGCGCCTGCACCCATTGCTCCCGAAGCGGTGACGGTGGCCGTGCGCGGCTCTCAGGCGGACAGCGTGACGCAGGTCTTCGTGGCCGAAGGGCAGGCCTTGCCGGACCGCGATACGATGGTCCGCGCCGAAGCTGGTGGTGAGATTGCCGAGGTGCTGGTCGCCAAGGGCGATGCGGTCGAAGCGGGCGCGTTGATCGCGCGGCTCAGCACCACGGCGCGCGATTCCGATCTGGCCCGCGCGCGTGAGGAATTGAGCCGCGCACAGCGCGAATACGACAACGCCCAAGCCCTACTGGACAGGGGTGTCTCGACCGTGGACCGCGTGAGCCAAGCGCGCGCGACCTTGGCCGCCGCTCAGGCTTCGGTCACCGCCGCCGAAGAGGCGCTGAACAACACCGAAATCCGCGCCCCCTTTCCCGGCCGGCTAGAGATGCTCGATATTTCAGCGGGAGAGTTCGTGTCGACCGGTGAGGAAATCGCGCGTCTCGTCGACAACACGCCGCTGACGATCCAAGTGCAGGTGCCCCAGCAGTCGCTTAAAGACATTAAAGAGGGTCAAACGGCCGAGGTCGTCTTCATCACCGGGACAGAGGCGCAGGGCGAGGTGCAATTCGTCTCAAGCAGTGCGAGCGCCGAAACCCGGACCTTTACCGCCGAAGTCAGGGTCGAAAACGCTGATGGTGCGATCCCCGCGGGCATTTCGGCCCGCGTGCGCATCCCCACGGGCGAGACCCGCGCGCATTTCGTCTCTCCGGCGATCCTGTCCTTGGACACCAATGGCACCTTGGGCGTCAAAACGGTGAACGGTGACAACAAGGTCGTGTTCAACAAGATCGCCATCGTGCGCGCCCAGACCGATGGCATCTGGATCGCGGGCCTGCCGGATGAGGCCCAGATCATCACCATCGGGCAGGGCTTCGTCAACGACGGGGAAACGGTCAACCCGCAGCCCGAAACCGGTGGCGACAATGAGGGTGAAGCGCAGCCCATGACGGGTGTGCCCGAGATTGACGAGTTGGAAGACCGGCCAAGCGGCGACGGCCAGATCACCGGCAGCGCCGAAGCCGCCCAGCCGGAGCAGGTGGAATGAACACGCTGATCGACGCCGCTTTCAGCCGCGCCCGCGTGGTGATCCTGAGTTTGGTGATGATCTTGGCGGTCGGGGCCTATGCCTATGTCGGCATCCCCAAGGAAAGCTCGCCCGAGATTCCGATCCCGACGCTCTATGTCTCCACCTCTCTCGAAGGCATCTCGCCCGAGGACAGCGAGCGGCTGCTCGTTGAGCCGCTTGAGACCGAACTCAGCGCGATCACCGGGTTGAAACAGATCACCTCGAACGGGGCCGAGGGCCATGCCTCGGTGCAATTGGAGTTCGAGCCGGGGTTCGATTCAGATGAGGCACTCGACAAGGTGCGCGAGGGCGTGGACCGTGCCAAGTCGGACCTGCCCGAAGACGCCACCGACCCGGTCGTGACCGAGATCAACACGGCGCTTTTCCCGATCCTGACCGCGATCCTCTCCGGCCCGGTGCCGGAACGGACGCTCAACTCCATTTCCGAAGAGCTGAAGGACGCGATCGAAGGGCTGTCCGGCGTGCTTGAAGTCGATGTCGGGGGGGAGCGGACCGAGCTTTTGGAGGTGCTGATCGACCCTACGGTCTTTGAGACCTACAACATCTCTTTCGAAGAGCTGATCAGCCAGATCAACCGCAACAACCGCCTGATCGCGGCGGGGGCGATTGAAAGCGGCGCGGGGCGGCTGGTGCTCAAGGTGCCGGGGCTGATCGAGAATGTCGAAGACGTTATGTCCCTGCCGATCAAGGTGCGCGGCGATACGGTGGTGACCTTTGCCGATGTCGCCACGATCCGCCGAACCTTCAAAGACCCGACTGGCTTTGCCCGCATTGATGGCCAGCCCGCGCTGGCGCTTGAGATCAAGAAACGCTCGGGCGCGAATATTATCGAGACAGTCGCGGCGGTGCGCGAATTGATTGACGAGATGCGCGCGGAATGGCCCGACAGCATCACCGTCAAATATACCCAAGACGAATCCGAGCAGGTCCAAGACATGCTCAGCGATCTTGAGGCCAATGTTATCGCGGCGGTTATCCTTGTGATGATCGTAATTGTCTGGGCCTTGGGCGTCCGCTCGGCCCTGCTGGTGGGCTTGGCGATTCCGGGGGCCTTCTTGGCCGGGGTCACGGCGCTTTGGGTCATGGGCTATACGATGAACCTCGTCGTGCTGTTTTCGCTGATTCTTGTGGTGGGGATGCTGGTGGACGGGGCCATCGTGACCACCGAACTGGCCGACCGCCGCCTGCAAGAGGGGCATTCGCCCCGCGCCGCCTATGCCCATGCCGCCAAACGCATGGCATGGCCCATCATCGCCTCAACGGCGACGACGCTCAGCGTGTTCTTCCCTCTGCTGTTCTGGACCGGCACGGTGGGGGAATTCATGAAGTTCCTGCCCATCACCGTGATTCTGACCCTGACCGCATCGCTTTTCATGGCGTTGGTCTTTATCCCCGTGGTCGGTGGCATCATCGGCAAACGGCCCCCGCAATCGGCAAAGGATAAGGCCACGCTCTATGCCGCCGAACAGGGCGATCCGCGTGACCTGAAGGGCTTTACCGGCGGCTATGTCAAACTGCTGCAATTCGCCATCCTGCGCCCGTGGATGACGCTGATCCTAGCCATCTCCCTGCTGATGGGCGGCTTTACGGCCTATGCGCAATTCGGCAACGGCATCACCTTTTTCCCTGATGTAGAGCCTGATTTCGCGCAGGTGCAGGTGCGTGCGCGGGACAATTTCTCGATCTACGAACAAGACGCGCTGGTGCGGCAGGTCGAGCAACGCCTCTTTGCCTATGACGAGATTGCCAGCGTCTATGCCCGCACCGGCAGCAGCAACCGCGACAGTGCCGACCTGATCGGCACCATTCAGGTTGAGTTCACCGAATGGGACGAACGCCGCCCCGCCGCCATCATAGGCGAGGAAATCCGGACCGAGATGGCGGCCATTCCGGGGATCGACGTGCAGGTGCAGACCGCCTCGAACGGCCCCTCGGCGGGCAAACCCGTCAATCTGCGGATCGAGGCGCATGACCCGCAGGTGCAGCAGCAGGTGGTGGATCAGATCCGCGAGAAGATGGCCGATATCGGCGGTTTCACCGATGTGACCGACTCGCGCCCCCTGCCGGGGGTGGAATGGCGCATCGCTGTGAACAGGTCCGAGGCCGCGCGGTTCGGGGCCGATATCTCGACCCTGGGGCAGGCGGTGCAACTGCTGACGCGGGGCATCACCGTGGCGGATTACCGGCCTGACGATGCCGAGGGTTCCATTGACATCAATGTGCGCTTCCCCTCCGATGAGCGCACGCTGGAAGAGTTGCAATCGCTGCGCGTGCCGACCTCCGCAGGGCTGGTGCCGATCTCGAACTTCGTGACTTTCGAGCCGAGTCCGCGGACCGGCACGATCACGCGGGTGGATCAAGAGCGGGTGGTCACGATCGAGGCCAATGTCGCGCCGGGCGTCTTGGTGAACGACCAGACCGTCGCGCTGCGCAGCGCGATCGACGCGATGGACTTGCCGCCGGGTGTCGAAGCCTCCTTCGCCGGGGAGGCGGAGGATCAGCAGGAATCGATGATCTTCCTCGTCGGTGCCTTTGTCACCGCGATTTTCCTGATGTTCGTGATCCTCGTGATCCAGTTCAACAGCTTTTACCAAGCCTTCGTCGTCATGTCGGCCATCGTCTTTTCGATTGCCGGGGTGCTCTTTGGCCTGCTGATTACCGGACGGCCCTTCGGGGTGGTCATGGGGGGCATCGGGGTCATCGCGCTGGCGGGGATCGTGGTGAACAACAATATCGTTCTGATCGACACCTATAACGACCTTAAGAAACTGGGGCTGTCGCCGCTAGAGGCAGCGCTGCGCACCGGGGCGCAGCGTTTGCGTCCGGTGGTGCTGACCTCGGTCACCACGGCGCTTGGCCTGATGCCCATGGTGATCGGCCTCAACATCAACTTCTTCACGCGTGAGATCGTCTATGGCGCGCCTTCCACCCAATGGTGGACCGAGCTGAGCTCGGCCATCGCGGGCGGTCTGGTGGTCGCCACCGTGCTGACGCTGGTGGTGACACCGGCGATGTTGATGCTGGGAGAGAAGAAAGCGAAACGCGCAAAGCCGACCCCGCCAGAGCCGGAACCGGTCGCCGTCTAGCGCAAGGTCAGGTGGCCGAAGGTCAGGCAGCCCAAAATCAGGCGGCCTTATCGGCCTTGTCTTCGGTCAGGATCGTATAAAGCGTGGCCGGGTCGGGGTTCGACCGCAGCTTGGTGCAGATGCTGGTGTCGCGCAGCGTGCGGGCCACCAGTGCCAGCGCTTTGAGGTGCTCCACCCCCGCATCTTCGGGGGCGAAGAGGGCAAAGGCCACGTCGACCGGTTGCCGGTCGACCGAGGAGAAATCAATCGGCTTGTCCAACAGCACGAAGGCACCGACGACCTTGTCGATCCCGTCCATCCGCGCGTGGGGCAGAGCAACGCCATGGCCCACGCCGGTCGGCCCAAGGGTTTCGCGCGTCATCAGCGCATCTACCACTTGGCCGGCCGGCAGCCCATAGGCTTGCTGGGCGAGTTCGCCGATATCCTGCATCAGACGCTTCTTGCTCGAAGCCGAAGTCAAAACCTTCACGGCCTCTGGCTTGAGGAGTTTGCCGAAATCCATTCCGCTCGCCCTGCTCTGTGGCGGAAGTTACCGCCGTGGGTTACGAAGGGTCGATCCAGCCGATGTTGCCGTCTTCGCGGCGGTACACGACATTCATCCCTTCCTGGCCTTCCTTGCGAAACAATAGCACCGGATCGCCCGACAATTCCATCTGCATCACCGCTTCGCCGACAGACAAAGTTGGCACCTTCGTCTGCATCTCTGCAATGATCATGGGTTGGAGGGTATCAGGTTCCTGCGCATCTGAATCGCTGTCTGACGCGAGGATATAGGAGGACGCCCCCAGAAGTTCAACCGGTTCGGCGCGTTCTTTGTGATGGTCTTTCAGGCGGCGCTTATAGCGGCGCAGCTGTTTTTCCATCTTTTCGCAGCAGCTGTCGAAGGCGGCATAGATCTCTGTCGCCTTGGCCTTGGCCGAGGCATTGAGACCGGTGGAAAGATGCACGGTCGCCTCGCAGGCAAATTCGTGGCCCGTTTTGGAAAACACCACCATCGCATCTGTCGGGCGTTCGGCATATTTGCTGACCGCCTCGTCCAGTTCGGTCCGGACATGTGTCCGAAGCGCGTCGCCAATGTCGATCTGTTTGCCACTGATCTGATACCGCATATCGTCTCCTTGTCTTTCTTGTTCCGAACATTGCCAAACGGTCCACATGCGTGGAGCGCGACAACTTTCAGATATGGAGGAATGGCGCTGCGACCAGGATGATTTTGACCGTTCCTTCGCGGGAAGGGCGATGCAGGATCAAACAGGAACGCGATGTCACCATAGCTCAATGAGGCCGCGTTTCGGTTTGAAAGTCAATGGCGCCGATACGCGCGCCATCCTTTTATCGCTACAATCAGAGCGATTTTCCGCATCATGCGAGCAAGGCTTCGCCGAGGGCTGGAAGACCCGGAAAAACGCGTTAAGTCTTAGGAAATACGGAAATTATCGCCAAGGTAGACGCGGCGCACATTCTCGTTCTGCACAACTTCTTCGGGCGTTCCGGACATCAGAACTTTGCCCTCATGCAGGATATAGGCGCGGTCCACGATCTCTAGGGTTTCGCGCACATTGTGGTCGGTGATCAGCACCCCGATGCCGCGCTTCTTGAGGTCGGCGACCAGTTGCCGAATGTCCCCGACCGAGATCGGATCGACCCCGGCAAAGGGTTCATCAAGCAGCAGATAGTTCGGGTTGGCGGCCAGACAGCGGGCGATTTCCACCCGGCGCCGCTCCCCGCCCGATAGCGCCAGCGCAGGCGCGCGGCGCAGGTGTTCGATGGAAAATTCGGTCAGCAACTCTTCCAACCGTTCGCGGCGCTGGTGGCGGTGTTTGACCCGGATATCGAGGATCGCGCTGATGTTGTCTTGGACCGACAGCCCGCGAAAAATGCTCATCTCCTGCGGCAGATAGCCGATGCCAAGCTGCGCGCGGCGGTACATGGGCAGGGTGGTCACATCTTTGCCGTCCACGGTGACGCGCCCGCCCTCGGGCGTGACCAGACCGGCCACCGCGTAGAAAGTGGTCGTCTTGCCCGAGCCGTTCGGCCCCAAAAGCGCCACGACCTCCCCCCGGTCGAGCGCCATCGAAAAGTCGCGGATCACCGCTTTCTTGCGGTAAGACTTGCGCAGATGCTGAATGCGCAGGCCGGAATCGCCCCCGGCGACTTTCAGTTCAGGCGGCATCAGTTGTCGCTGCCGGGCTGCAAAATGGTCTTCACGCCGCCCGACATCTGCGCCGTGCCGTCGTTCAGGTTCACCGTCATTTCCTGCGCGCTCAGCGCACTGGGGCCTTGGGTCATCAGCACATCGCCGCGCATTACCAAGGTGCCTGCGTCGATGTCGTAATCGGCGCGCTGCGATTCAGCGGCGTCCTCACCCGCGACCAAGACCACGCCGCCGGTGGCCGCCAGCTTGGCGATGCCCTGATCCGAGGCGCGATAGACGACCTCGACCTTCCCGGCGGAGAGGGTCATTTCGCCCTGAGAAATCAAAACATTGCCCGTGAAGACGGCGGTGCCCGTGGCATTGTCGACCGACAGGTTATCGGCGGTCACTTCGACGGGTTGGCTGGTGTCTTGCTCAAGCGCGCCGAAGGCGACATTGGCAGATTGGGCAGAGACAGGGGCGGCCTGCAGCGCGAAAAACAGCGGCAGCATCAAAATAAACAAATGTCTCAAGGCAGTTACTCTTTCGTTGCTTGCGGCGTGTATATCAGTTTCACACCCTTTGTGAAAAGCAATTGCGATCCGGCGCTGTTCTGCCGGTTGGTGATGGCCATGCTGCCGGCGGTGATCTCGCCCGCGGGGCTGGTGGCGCGCACCGGGCCGGGCGATTGCAGGTCCAGCGTGGTGAGGTTCGAGATCATCCGCTCGGACAAGATTTCGTAGCCGGTTGAGGTGCTAACCCGCACATTGCCCGCCAGTTCCGCCGCCTCTGCGCCGGTGTCGAACCGCCCGCTGTTGGAGTGCAACGTGATTTTGGAGCCACCTTCTAGGTCTAGCGTCGCCTCGATCTCTTCGGCCTCATTGGTGCCGGTCTCCCCGCCCGGGGTGGTCAGCTTTTCGGCAGAGAAAGAGATCAGATCGCCATCCGCCGTGGTGCCGGAATAGAAAGGGCCGGTGATCTGTTGGTCGCGCAGCCGTTCTTGAACCTCTTTGTCCGCGAAGGGGATCACGGCCTGCGGTTCAATCGCGCGCGACAGCAGGAATAGGGTCGATAGCAGTGCCAGCGCGATCAGCGGAAAGAGCACTTTCAGCCACGACACGACGCGAGAGTGGCGATCCCCCTTCATCCCGCGTCACCCCAGCCCGACGCGCAGGCAGTCGTGGATATGCAGCAGCCCGATGGGCGATTTGCCGTCGTTCTGCGCGGGGTCGGTCACGATAAGGCAGGTGATCTTGCGGCTGTTCATCACGCCCACGGCCTTTTCGGCCAATTCGTCGGGGGTAATGGTCACGGGCCCGGGGGTCATGACGTCGCGGGCGGTCATGGTCATCAAGCCATCCAGATGCCGGGCGAGGTCACCCATGGTGATGATCCCGGCCAGCGCGCCTTCCGCATCGGTGACGCAGACCACGCCAAAGCCCTTGCGGCTGATCTCGCTCAGCGCCTCGGGCATCGGGGCGTCGGCGGTGACCAGTGGCAGCTTATCGCCGACATGCATCAGATCGGCCACGCGGCTCAGCCTTGCGCCCAGCTTGCCGCCGGGGTGGAAGTCACGGAAATGCTCGGCGGTGAAGGCGCGGTTCTCCATCAGCGCCACGGCCACGGCATCGCCCATCGCCAGTGTCAGCGTGGTCGAGGTGGTGGGCACCACGCCGGTGCCGCAAGCCTCTGCCGTGCGGGGCAGTTCGAGCACCACGTCGCTATGGCGGCCAAGGCTGCTTTCGGCGCGGCTGGTGATGCCGATGAGCGGAATGGCATAGCGACGCGAATAGGCGATGAGGTTGGCCAGCTCCGGCGCTTCGCCCGAGTTGGAGATCGCCAGCACCACATCGGCGGCGGTGATCATGCCCAGATCGCCGTGGCTCGCCTCGGCCGGGTGCACGAATTGCGCGGGCGTGCCGGTGGAGGCCAGCGTCGCCGCGATTTTATTGCCGATATGGCCCGACTTGCCGATGCCGGTGACGATCACCCGGCCCTTGCAGGTGCGCATCAGGTCAACCGCGGCGCGAAAGCGGTCATCAAGGCTGTCGGCCAGCAGCGTCAGCGCGTCGGCTTCGCAGCGGATCACCCGGCGGGCGGTGTCGAGGAAAGGTGTGTTCATGCGTGTGCGAAGATGTCCGTATCCGGCCATCCCTCCAGATCCAGCCGGGCGCGCATGGGCAGGAAATCGAAACAGGCCTGCGCCATGTCCATCCGGCCTTCGCGTATCAGGCGTTTGTTAAGTTCATCGCGCAGCCGGTGCAGGTGAAGCACGTCAGAGGCGGCATAGTCGATCTGCGCTTGGGTCAGCTCTTCGGCCCCCCAATCGCTGGATTGCTGCTGTTTCGAGATATCGACGCTCAGAAGTTCCTGGCAAAGCTTCGCCAGCCCGTGCCGGTCGGTATAGGTGCGCACCAGTCGGCTGGCGATCTTGGTGCAATAGACCGGCGTTGCGGTGGCGCCAAAGGTATTAAGCATCGCGGCAATGTCGAAGCGGCCATAGTGGAACAGCTTCAGCACATGAGGATTCTCCAGCAGCGCGCAGAGGTTCGGTGCCTCGGTCTGGCCCTTGGCGACCTGCACCAGATGCGCGTGACCATCGCCGCCCGAAAGCTGCACGACACAGAGCCGGTCGCGATGCGGATGCAGCCCCATCGTTTCGCAATCAATCGCGACCATCGGCCCAAGGTCGAGGTCATCCGGCAGGTCGTTCTGATAGAGGAAATTTGTCATGAGCACGTCTATATCGTGCTTGTCCGGCATGGGAAAGCAGGGCTTTGCGCCGCGTCAGGCGGTGGCCAGATCCTGCAGTGCGGGGCGCGGGTAGCGGCGCAGCAGGCGGTCGACCAGCAGATGGCAGCGGTACCCGGGCCATTCGGGGCGGATCAGCCCGCCGGGAAGAGTGGGATGCTTTAGCACCAATCGCCGCCAATTGTGCACGATCAGGCAGCGCAAGACCGCGACGTCCAAGGGGGTGAGTTGCTCTGGCGCGGGAAGCTCGGCATCCAAGGCCGTGAGCGCGGCCAAGAGTGCGTCATAGTCGCCCTCAAGCTCGGCGGGTTCCACTGCGCGGCGCAGCCACTCGGGCGGTGGCGTGCCGGGCAGGGTAAGGCATCCCGTGGGGGCTGCGCTCTCGGCGCGCCCGACATAGGCGCGGGGCAGGGCGGCGATGAACCCCGCCTCTCGCAAGGCGCTGTCGGTCTCGCGCCCGTTTTCCTCGGTCACGACCATCTGCCAAGGTTCCGACAGGTCTGGGGGCGCGGCGTAGATGCGCGGACTGGCGGCTGCGCTTTCCGCGCGGCCTTGGGCGGTCAGGCTGTGCTGGCTGATGCGCCCCACCTTGTGCGACTGTAGCCAGCCGTCATTGCGCAGCCGATGCAGCGCCACGCGGCTTGCCTCGGGCCGCACGTCGAGCGCGGCCATGATCTGCGACAGCACCGGCCCGTCGATCGCGTCGCCCTGTCCCTGTGCCAGATCGCCGAAGAGGCTGACCATCAGCGACCAGACCCGCTGACCGCCAAGGCCAGCGAGTGCCGCGACGACCGAGGGGGCGTGGTCAGACGGCATTCATCGTCAGCAGGTCGTATTCGGCGACCGCCTCCTCGCGCTGGTTGGTGAGGGTCACATGCCAGCGCACCTCGCCGTATTCCTCGTTGCGCGGCGTCTTGTGCTTGACCGAGAGCCGCACCTTGATGCTGTCCCCGGCCGAGACAGGCTCAAGAAAGCGCAGGTTGTCGAGGCCGGTGTTGGCCAGCACCGGACCGGGGTCGGGCTGCACGAAAAGCCCTGCGGCAAAGCTGAGCAGGAGGTAGCCATGCGCCACGCGCCCCGGGAAGAAGGGGTTCGCCTTGGCGGCCGCGTCATCCATGTGGGCATAGAAGGTATCGCCGGTGAAATGGGCGAAGGTCTCGATATCCTCGAGCGTGACCTCGCGGGTGGGCGAATGGAAGGTCTCGCCCAGATCGAGCTCGGTAAAGCGGCGGGTGAAGGGATGTGCGCGGTCGGTGATCTCCTCGGCCCCTGGCACCCATTGCTTGCCGATGGCGGTGAGGATGTCGGGGCTGCCCTGCACGGCGGTGCGCTGCATGTAATGCATCACGCCGCGCACGCCGCCCAACTCCTCGCCGCCGCCTGCGCGGCCCGGGCCGCCATGCACCATATGCGGCAGCGGAGAGCCGTGGCCGGTGGCCTCAGCCATAGATTTACGATTGTTAAAGTAGAGCCGCCCGTGGAAGGCCGCGGAGCCCATCGTCAACTCGCGCGCGACTTCGCCGTCGTTGGTGATGATCGACGCCACCAGAGAGCCTTGGCCGCGGTTGAGAAGCTGTGTGGCGTGTGCGAGATCGCGGTAGGGCATGAGGGTGGAGACGGGGCCGAAAGCCTCGGTGTCATGCACCCGCTCGGCGGCATCGGGATCGGCGCAGTGGAACAGCATCGGCGGCAGGAAGGCGCCCTTGTCGCGGTCCGCGCCCTTCACGGTGAAGTTGTCGGGGTCGCCGAAAACGCGCTCGGCTTCGGCGCTCAGCAGCACGACCTTCTCCAACACGTCGCGTTTCTGACTGCCCGAGACCAGTGCGCCCATGCGCGTGTCCTCGGCCCGCGGATCGCCGATGGTGGTCTTGGAAAGGCGCTCGGACAGGGCCGAGATCACCGCGTCGACCTGCGCCTGCGGCACCATAATGCGGCGAATGGCGGTGCATTTCTGCCCCGCCTTGGCGGTCATCTCGCGCTGCACTTCCTTGACGAAGAGGTCGAACTCCGGCGTGCCCGGCGCCGCATCGGGGCCGAGCACGGAGGCGTTGAGGCTGTCCTGCTCGGAGGTGAAGCGCACGGAGTTTTCCATGAGCTTCGGATTGCCGCGCAGCTTCAGCGCGGTGTCGGCGGAGCCGGTGAAGGCCACGGCATCCTGACAGCCGAGCAGGTCGAGCATATCGCCCAAGCCGCCGCTCACGAATTGCAAAGCACCCTTCGGCAGCAGTCCACTGTCCAGCATCAGCCGCACGCAATGCTCGGTGACATAGCAGGTGGCGGTGGCCGGTTTCACGATCGCTGGCACGCCGGCGAGCAGCGTCGGCGCAAGTTTCTCCAACATCCCCCAGACCGGGAAGTTGAAGGCGTTGATATGCACTGCGACGCCCTGCAGCGGGGTGCAGATATGCCGCCCCATGAACTGCCCCTCGCGGCCCAGTTGCTCGGGCGCGCCGTCGAGGTAGACATGGGCGTCCGGCATCTCGCGCCGGCCCTTGGAAGCGAAGACCAGCATGGTGCCGATGCCGCCGTCGACGTCGATCTTGTGGTCCGAGAGCGTGGCTCCGGTGTCGTAGCTGAGGTCATAAAGCGCCTGTTTGTGCTCCATCAGGTGCAGCGCCAGCGCCTTCAGCATGCGCGCGCGGTCGTGGAAGGTCATGGCGCGCAGGGCGGGGCCGCCGTGTTCGCGGGCGAAGCCCAGCATGGCGCCCGCGTCCAGCGCGTCGTTCCCGGCCTGCGCGATCACCTCGCCGGTAATGGCGCTGGCGATGTTGCGGGCGCCGGCCCCGGGGGCCAGCCATTCGCCGGCGGCGTAACTGTGAATATCGCGCATGTCGGCTCCTTCAGTGGGTGTCGTAGTCGATGGTGAGTTTGTCGCTCAGCGGGTAGGACTGGCAGGTCAGCACGTAGCCGCGTTCGACTTCGTAATCCTCCAGCGCGTGGTTCGAGATCATCTCGACCTCGCCTTCCAGCACCTTGCCCATGCAGGTCGAACAGACCCCGGCCTTGCAGGAGAACGGCGCCTCCTGCCCGTTTTCCAGCGCCGCTTCGAGGACCGACTGGCCCTTCTGCATGGTGAAGCTGCGCCGCGCGCCGTCGATGATGACGGTGATCTCGGTGCCCTTCTGGCCTTCGCTGCGCTTGGCCATTTCCTGCTTCGCCAAACGGCCCTGCTGGCTTTCGCTGAAGAGTTCGAACTTGATCTGTTCCTCGCCCAGACCGTTGGTCTTCAGCGCCTCGGCGATGGCCAGCATCATCGGCTCCGGCCCGCAGATGAAGGCAGTGTCGATGGTGTCGATCTGAATCCAGTGCTTGAACAGCGCGTTGCATTTGTCCTGGTCGACGCGGCCCTCGAAAAGCTCCATGTCCTGACCGGATTCGAGGATATGGATCACCGTCAGGCGGCCCATGTAGCGGTTCTTAAGGTCTTCGAGTTCCTCGCGGAACATGATCGTGTTCACCGCGCGGTTGGCATAGACCAGCGTGAAGGTGGACTTCGGCTCGCGTTTCAGCACCGTCTTCAGGATCGACAGCACCGGGGTGATGCCCGAGCCGCCCGCGAAGCCGAGGTAGTTCTTGGCGACCTCCGGTTCGATCCGGGTGAAGAACTTGCCCTGCGGCGGCATGGCGTGCAGCACGTCGCCGACCTTGAGCTCGGTATTGGCATAGGTCGAGAAGGCCCCGCCATCGACGCGCTTGATCCCGACCTTCAACTCGCCATCGTCCAGCCCTGCACAGATCGAGTAGTTGCGGCGCAGCTCGGTGCCGTCGAAATCCTGTTTGAAGGTCAGGTACTGGCCTTGTGTGAAGGCGAAGGCGTCGGGGTCTTCCGGCTTCAGCGTCAGCACCACGGCATCGCGGATGGTGTGGTGGATGTCGGTGACGGTGAGGGGGTGGAACTGGCTCATCGGGGCCTCAGATACATTTGAAATAGTCAAAGGGTTCACGGCAGTCCAAGCACCGCCATTGCGCCTTGCAGGGGGTCGAGCCGAACTGGCTGATCCGCTGCACCGCTTTCGATTGGCAGTGCGGGCAGTGCTGCGGCCCGCCGGCGGGGCGCGGCGGCGCGATGCCGTAGGCTTCGAGCTTGGCGCGGCCGGTGTCACTCATCCAGTCGGTGGTCCAAGGCGGGGAGAGCTGGCGTTTCAGCTCCAGCTTCTCGATCCCGTGGCCGTGCAGCGCCGTCTCGATGTCGAGGTTGATGATGCTGGTAGCCGGGCAGCCCGAATAGGTCGGTGTGATGGTGACGACCAGCGTGTCGCCGTGCCATGCCACATCGCGGATGATGCCCAGATCGGTGAGGGAGATCGCCGGGATCTCGGGGTCCGGGATCCCGGAGAGCCACGCCCAGACCGTCTCGACCGACGGCCTTTCGCCGCGGGCGGGGCCGCGCGAGGGGGACCCGCGCACCACCCCCGGCACCGGCGCGGGGGCGGGCCGGCTGTGGGGGGCGGGTTTCACCATGTGGCGTCCGGGTAGGCGCGTTGCAGCCACTGCATCTGGGTCAGCATATGGCCCAGATGCTCGCTGTGCCGCGCGCCGGTCTTCCCGCCCCTATGGGCAAAGTCATCCTCGGGCTTGGTGAGTGTCGCCGCCGCCAAGGTGTCGCCGACCAGTTGGTCATAGCTTTTGCGCATGCTCGCCGGATCGGGGGCGATACCGGCTTCGGCCATGGCGGCGTCGACATCATCGCCAATGAACATTTCGCCCACATAGGGCCAAAGCAGGTCGAGCGCCGCCTGCATCCGGCGGTGGCTTTCCTCGGTCCCGTCACCAAGGCCGATCACCGTGTCGGAGGACCGCTCCAAATGATATGTCACCTCTTTCGCCGATTTTTCGGCGATGGCGGCGATTTCTTTATCGGTGGAGTCGATCAGCGCGGTGAGCTGCGCCAAATGCCATGCGTCGAACAGGAACTGCCGCATCATGGTCTGGCCGAAATCGCCGTTGGGCTGTTCCACCAGCAGAACATTGCGGAAGTCCCAGACATCGCGGTGAAAGGCGAGCTTGTCGGCGTCGCGGCCTGCGCCCTCGACCTCGCCCGCCAGACCCAGCCACAACTGGGTCTGCCCGATCAGGTCGAGCGCCACGTTGGCCAGCGCGATGTCCTCTTCCAGCACCGGCGCCACGCCGCACCATTCCGAGACGCGGTGGCCAAGCACCAGCGCGTTGTCGCCCATCCGGCAGAGGAATTCGAACTTGGGATCGGTGCCGCTCACATCGCCCCCACTTCGTCGGGAATGTCGTAGAAGGTGGGGTGACGATAGACCTTGTCGTTGGCTGGCTCGTAAAGCGCGCCTTTCTCCTCGGGGGACGAAGCGGCGATGGCGCTGGCCTCGACCGCCCAGATGCTCACACCTTCGTTGCGGCGGGTATAGACGTCGCGGGCGTTCTTGATCGCCATTTCCGCATCCGCCGCGTGTAGGCTGCCGACATGGCGGTGGCTCAGCCCGTGCTGGCCGCGGATGAAGATTTCCCATAGGGGCCATTCGGTGGGCCGCGCTTCGCCGTGGGGGGCGGCTTCGGTGCCTTTGTATTCGCTGGATTCAGGGCTGCTCATGTCGCTTACTCCGCTGCCATTTGTCTGCTGCGCTTTTTCTCGGCGTGGGCCAAAAGCCCCTCGCGCACCCAGCGGCCTTCGTCCCAAGCCTTGTTGCGCGCCGCCAGCCGTTCGGTGTTGCAGGGGCCATTGCCCTTGAGCACCTGAAAGAACTCTTCCCAATCCGGCTCGGCAAAGTCGTAATGGCCGGTCTCTTCGTTGAACTTCAGTGTCTCGTCGGGAATCGTCAGGCCAAGGTACTCGGCCTGCGGCACCGTCTCGTCGACGAACTTCTGACGCAGCTCGTCATTGGTGTTCATCTTGATCTTCCACGCCATCGACTGCGCGGAATGGACCGAGTCCTTGTCCGAGGGGCCGAACATCATCAGCGCCGGGAACCAGAAGCGGTTAAGCGCGTCCTGCGCCATCTTGCGCTGGGCGGGCGTGCCATTGGCCATCTTCATCATGATGTCGAAGCCCTGGCGCTGGTGGAAGCTCTCTTCCTTGCAGATGCGGACCATGGCGCGGGCGTAGGGCCCATAGGAGGTGCGCTGCAGCGGCACCTGATTCATGATCGCGGCACCATCGACGAGCCAGCCCACGGCGCCCATGTCGGCCCATGTCAGCGTGGGATAGTTGAAGATCGAGGAGTACTTCATCTTGCCCGACAGAAGGTCACGGGTCATCTGGTCACGGGTGACGCCGAGCGTTTCCGCCGCGCAATAGAGGTAGAGGCCATGGCCCGCCTCATCCTGCACCTTGGCCAAAAGGATCGCCTTACGCTCGAGTGTTGGCGCGCGGGTGATCCAGTTGCCTTCCGGCAACTGGCCCACGATCTCGGAATGCGCATGCTGTCCGATCTGGCGGATCAGGTTCTTGCGATAGCCGTCGGGCATCCAGTCCTTGGGCTCGATCTTGCCGCCCGCGTCGATGCGTTCCTGAAAGGCGCGCTCGTCGGGGTCCATCTCGTCGAGGGATTTGATGCCCTTGCCGGTGGATTTGATCATCTGTGCATACATCGGTCCGTTCCTTTCGAGGAAAGAAGTGTCAGCCTGCGTTTTCGAGGATCAGGGCAACGCCCTGACCCACGCCCACACACATGGTACATAGCGCGTATTTGCCGCCCGTCCGCTTTAGCTGCAGCGCCGCCGTCATCACCAGACGCGCGCCGGACATGCCCAGAGGGTGGCCGATGGCGATGGCACCGCCGTTGGCATTTACATGGGGCGCATCGTCCAGCACGCCAAGCGCGCGCAGGGTGGCGAGGCCTTGGCTCGCGAAGGCTTCGTTAAGCTCGATCACGTCCATCTGCTCAATCGTGAGGCCCGCGCGGTCCAGCACCTTGCGCACCGCCGGGATCGGGCCGATGCCCATGACGCGCGGCTCGACGCCCGCCGCGGACATGGCCACAACGCGGGCGATGGGGGCAAGGCCGTGGTCCTTCACGCCGGCCTCGGAGGCGAGCAGCATCGCCGCGGCACCGTCGTTCACGCCCGAGGCATTGCCGGCGGTCACGGTCAGGTCGGCGCCGTTGATGCCGCGCAGCTTGCCCAGTTTCTCCAGCGTGGTGCCAGGGCGGGGGTGTTCGTCGCTGTCGACGACCACGTCATCACCCTTGCGCTGCGGAATGGTGACCGGGGCGATTTCCTCGGCGAAGAGGCCTTTCTCGGCCGCGGCGGCATAGCGTTCTTGGCTGCGTGCGGCGAAGGCGTCTTGGTCTTCACGCGACACGTCATAATCGGCGGCGACGTTGTCGGCGGTCTCGGGCATGGAATCCACGCCGAACTGGGCCTTCATCTTGGGGTTCACGAAGCGCCAGCCGATGGTGGTGTCATAGACGGCGTTGCTGCGCGAAAAGGCGGTTTCGGCCTTGGGCATTACGAATGGCGCGCGCGACATGCTCTCAATCCCGCCCGCGATGGCAAGGTCCATGTCGCCCGCGCGGATCGCCCGGGCGGCAGCACCCACGGCGTCCATCCCGCTCGCGCAGAGACGGTTGATCGTCGCACCCGGCACGTCGACCGGCAGGCCAGCCAATAGCGACGCCATGCGCGCCACGTTGCGGTTGTCTTCGCCCGCCTGATTGGCGCAGCCCATGACCACGTCATCGACGCGCGCCCAATCGACGGAAGGGTTCCGCTCCATCAGCGCCTTCAACGGCACGGCGGCCAGATCATCGGCGCGAACCGAAGAGAGGGCGCCGCCGTAACGGCCAATGGGGGTGCGCTGCGCGTCGCAGATGAATGCCTGCATGGGGGTCTCCTGTTGTTGCACCGCAATCTACACATCGGGGCGATTCGGTTCAATCAAAATGTTACGGAATGAAAATAGGGTACGGATTTTGGTAACACGTCATCGCGCTGTCACCAAAGCTTTGCCAAAGAGTCACGCCGCTGTCGGCCATCTGTCACGCATCGGGGGTTCTGTGCCGCCATCGCCACCCTCAGAGGAAGCTCACGATGACCAAACTGATCCGCCCGACCCGTCGCGCTGTGCTGGCGGGCTCCACCGCCTTTGCCGCAAGCCTTGCCATGCCCAGCCTCAGCCGTGCGGCCTCGCGCCCGGTGTTTACCCATGGGGTGCAATCGGGCGATGTCGACACGCAGTCCGGTATGATCTGGACCCGCACCGACCGCCCGGCGCGGGTGCAGGTCGAAATCTCCACCACCGAAAGCTTTGCCAACGCACGCCAGCTTGCGCCGATGAACGCGCTGCCGAACCACGATCTGGCGGTGAAACGTCTGGTCGAAGGGCTGCCCTCGGATCAGGATATCTTTTACCGCTTCACCGCCGCCGATCTGAGCGACATCAACGCCACCTCCGAGCCGATCATCGGCCAGTTCCGCACCGCGCCCACCGCGCGCCGCGACGTGCGCTTTGCTTGGTCCGGTGACACCGCCGGTCAGGGCTGGGGCATCGACGATGAGGGCATGCGCACCTATGCGACCATGGCCAAACACCGCCCCGACTTCTTCCTGCATTCCGGTGACACCATCTATGCCGATGGCCCGCTTGAGGATGAGGTGCAGCTTGACGATGGCACGATGTGGAAGAACACCACCATCATCGACGAGAAGCGCAAGGTGGCTGAGACGCTGGACGAATACCGCGGTCAGTGGAAATACAACCTGATGGACGACCATGTGCGTGAGATGAACGCTCATGTGCCGACCTTCATGCAGTGGGACGACCATGAAGTCGTGAACAACTGGTCCTCCTCGCGCAGCCTGATGGAAGACGACCGCTATAGCGAGAAGTCGATCCATGTCCTCGCCGCTCGTGCTTCGCAGGCCTTCCATGAGATGACCCCGCTGCGCATCACTCCTGCCGAGCCGGGCCGGGTCTATCGCAAGATCAACTACGGTCCGATGCTGGATGTCTTCTTCCTCGACCTGCGCAGCTACCGGGGGCCGAACAGCGAGAACATGCAGACCGAGATGTCGCAGGCCACCGATATCCTCGGGGCCGAGCAGATGGCATGGCTCAAGCGGGAGCTGACCAATTCGGCGGCCACATGGAAGGTCATCGCCTGCGACATGCCCATCGGTCTGGTCGTCGGCGGCGGGGCCGAGGCGGTTGCCAATGGTGACAATGGTGCCGCCAAGGGGCGCGAGCAAGAGATCGCGGGGCTGCTGCGTTTCATCAAAACCGCGCAGGTCGACAACGTGGTCTGGTTCACGGCGGATGTGCATTACACCGCCGCGCATTACTACAACCCCGACAAAGCGCAGTTTCAGGACTTTGACCCGTTCTGGGAGTTTGTCTCGGGCCCGCTGCACGCCGGCACCTTTGGCCCGAACGAATTGGACGGCACCTTTGGCCCTGAGTTGAAATACGTCAAAGCCCCCGAAGAAGGTCAGGTGAACCTGCCGCCCTCCGCCGGTCTGCAATTCTTTGGGTTGGTCGATATCGACGCCAAGACCCAGCAGATGAAAGTGCGCCTGATGGACCGCGCCGATACCGAGCTCTACTCGGTGACGCTCGACCCCAAGGGGGCGGCGATCTAAGCGCCCTCTGCATGGCACAGTGAGAGGATCGCCCGGAACCGGGCGATCCTTTTCGTTTCAGTAGTCGACGCCGCGCTGGGCTTTGATGCCCGCTTTGAACGGGTGTTTGACCTCGGACATCTCGGTCACCAGATCGGCATAGTCGCAAAGCTCGGGCCGGGCGTCGCGGCCTGTCAGCACCACGGCTGTGCGCTTGTCGCGGGCGTCGAGCCCGGCGATCACATCTTCGATCTTGAGGTATTCATAGCGGATGGCGATGTTGATCTCATCCATCACCACAAGGTCATACTCTCCGCTCGCCATCATTTCGCGCGCCTTGCCGAATGCGGCCTCGGCGGCGGCGATGTCGCGGTTGCGGTCTTGGGTGTCCCAAGTGAAGCCTTCGCCCATCGTGTGCCATGTCACCTCGTCCAGCCGTTCAAAGAACAGCCGCTCGCCGGTTTTCCATTTGCCCTTGATGAACTGCACCACACCGACGCGCTGTTTCCAGCCAAGCGCGCGCACCACCACGCCGAAAGCGGAAGAGGATTTGCCCTTGCCCGGGCCGGTATGGACCAGCACCAGACCCTTGTCCGGATCTTGCAACTCGGCCACCTTGGCGCGCTGTTCGGCCTGACGCTGCTGCATCTTTTCCTTGTGATCTTTCGGATCCGCGTCGCTCATCGGTCATCTCCTCTATCCGGTTTCGGGGCACCATAGGCAGAGGTAGGGCCGGGCGAAAGCCCGCAATGAATTACGCCTTGGGATCGGTGACAGACCGCGCTTTGCCGCGCTCCATCCCCAATTGCCGCTCGCGCCAGATCACCAGCGCACCCGCGCTGATCACCAGCGCCGCGCCCGCCAGCATCATCATCGTGGGCAGTTCGGCAAAGAAGACATAGCCCAGCAAAATGGCGAAAAGCATCGAGGTATAGTCATAGGGCGCCAGCATCGAGGCCGAGCCGAAGCGATAGGCCGAGGTAATCAGGATTTGCGCCACCCCGCCGATCAACCCGGCGAGGACCAGCAGGCCAAAGGTTTGCAGATCGGGGATGACCCAGCCGAAGGGCAGGGTGCAGAGCGCCAGCAAGGAGGCGGTGCAAGAGAAGTAGAAGACGATCGCGGCGGTGTCTTCGTTCTGCACCAATTGACGAATGTGGATCTGCACGAGGCTGCGCACCATCGTCGCCATCAGGATCAGCAACGCGCCGATGGTGGCTGTCTGCTCCATCGTTCCGATGCTGGTGAAGCGCGGCCAGAGGATGATCATCACCCCCACCAACCCAATCGCCACAGCACTCACGCGGATCAGCCGGATTTTCTCGCCCAGCAACACGGCAGCGAGGATGACGGTGAAAATCGGTGTGGCAAAGCCGATGGCCGTGACCTCGGGCAGGGGCAGCAGGCCGAGGCCGGTAAAGGTCAGCCCCATCGCCGTGGTGCCGAAGAGCCCGCGCCAGACATGGCCCATCGGGTTTTGCGTCTTTAGCCCGCTTTTCAGTTTGCCGCGCTGCGCGAGCCAGATCAGGATCACCGGAATGGCAAAGAAGGACCGGAAGAAGACCGACTCCCCGGCGGGGACCTCGTCGGCCAGCGATTTGATGATCGCGGACATGCAGGTGAAAAGCAGGATCGCCGTGATTTTCAGTCCGACACCAAGGGCGGGGCGGGCGGAGAAATCATCGACTTTCATGCTTTGATCCTCACGCCTCGGGGCCAATTATGCCGCGGTTCTGGCCAATCTGTCCGCGATGCAGCAGCAGGTGATCCAGCAGCACGCAGGCCATCATCGCCTCGCCCACCGGCACCGCGCGGATGCCGACGCAAGGATCGTGGCGGCCCTTGGTGATGATCTCGGTCTCTTCACCCTGTTTGGTGATGGTGCGCCGCGTGGTCAGGATGCTGGAGGTTGGCTTCACCGCGAAACGCAGCACCACATCCTGCCCGGTGCTGATCCCGCCCAAGATGCCGCCGGCGTGGTTCGAGGAATATTCCGGCCCATCGGGCCCCATGGTGATCTCATCGGCGTTCAATTCGCCCGTCAGCATCGCCGCCGACATGCCCTCGCCGATCTCCACGCCTTTGACGGCATTGATGCTCATCATCGCGGCGGCCAGATCGGTGTCGAGCTTGCCATAGACCGGCGCGCCGAGGCCCGCCGGCACGCCGCGCGCCGTCACCTCGATGATCGCGCCGACGCTGCTGCCCGATTTGCGCAGCCCGTCGAGGTAGTCGGCCCAGTCCGCCGCTGCCTTGGCATCCGGCACCCAAAAGGGGTTTTGGTCGATCTGGTCCCAGTCAAAGGCATCGCGGTCGATCTTATGCGGCCCCATCTGCACCATGTAGCCGGTGATCTGAAGCTCCGGCACCAGCGCCTTGATCGCCTCACGCGCCAGACCGCCCGCCGCCACCCGCGCAGCGGTCTCCCGGGCCGAGGAACGGCCACCCCCGCGATAGTCGCGGATGCCGTATTTTTGGAAATAGGTGATGTCGGCGTGGCCGGGGCGGAACTTGTCCTTGATGTCGCCGTAGTCTTTCGAGCGTTGATCGGTGTTCTCGATCATCAACTGCACCGGCGTGCCGGTGGTGACGCCCTCAAAGGTGCCCGACAGAATCCGCACTTCATCCGCTTCGCGCCGCTGCGTGGTGTATTTGTTCTGGCCCGGTTTGCGCTTGTCGAGCCACTGTTGAATCATGCCCTCGTCAATCGGCACGCCGGGGGGGCAGCCGTCGATGGTCGCCCCAAGGGCGGGCCCGTGGCTCTCGCCCCATGTGGTGACCCGGTAAAGATGGCCAAAGCTGTTGATCGACATGGGCGGACCTCCTGTTGTCAAACCCTTAGCCGGGGCAGCGCCTTGCCTCAAGGGGATTTGCCTTGCCAATTGTGCAGGTCCGATCTACCCCTGACGCTACCTCGGGGGGCCTTTGGGCTGAGATGTGCATGTTGTGCGGACCCGTTGAACCTGAACCGGTTAACACCGGCGGAGGGAAGGTCAGGACAGACATCCACCTTTTACCTTTCGCCGCAAAAGGAGGATGCGATGAAGTATCTTACACTTGCTGCGGGCGTCATGGGCGCATCGGCCGCATGGGCCGAGACGCCTGAACTGACGGTCTATACCTACGACAGTTTCGTCACCGAATGGGGGCCGGGCCCCGCCATCGAAGAGGGGTTCGAGGCGCAGTGCGGCTGCGATCTGAAATTCGTCGGTATGGGCGATGGTGCGGCACTTCTGGCGCGGCTCAAGCTTGAGGGCGCACGGTCGGACGCGGATATTGTGCTGGGGCTGGACACCAGCCTCGTCGCCGCCGCGAAAGAGACCGATCTGTTCGCGCCGAGCGGTTTGCAGGCCGACTATGACCTGCCGATCACTTGGGAAGACGAAGTTTTCGTGCCCTATGACTGGGGCTACTTCGCCTTTGTCCACGGCACCGATCTGGACGCGCCCGGTAATTTCAAAACGCTGGCCGAGAGCGATCTGAAAATCGTGATCCAAGACCCGCGCTCTTCGACGCCCGGTTTGGGGCTGCTGATGTGGGTCAAAGCGGCCTATGGCGATAAGGCGCCCGAGGTTTGGACGGGACTGGCCGATAACGTCGTGACCGTGACAAAGGGTTGGTCCGAAGCCTATGGCCTCTTCCTTGAAGGCGAGGCCGACATGGTGCTGAGCTACACCACCTCTCCGGCCTATCACCTGATCGCGGAGGAGGACGACAGCAAGACCGCAGCGCTGTTCGACGAGGGCCATTACATGCAGATCGAAGTGGCGGGGAAGCTTGCCGGGTCGGATCAGCCGGAACTGGCGGATCGGTTCTTGCAATACCTCGTATCCGATGCCGCGCAATCGGTGCTGCCGACGACCAACTGGATGTATCCCGCCGTGACGCCCGAAAGCGGTCTGCCCGCAGGGTTCGAAGGCATGATCCAGCCCGGCAAGGCGCTGTTGGTGCCGAACGGCGAGGTCCCCGCGCTGCGTGAGGAGGCTTTGGACGAATGGCTGACCGCGCTGTCGCGTTAAGCGGCAAAACGGGGCTTTTCGCCGCCGCGCTGGTCGCGGGGCTGATCCTTGCCGCTTTGGTCGCCGTCTTCGCGGCGGCCGATGTGGGCGCGGGGCTCGGCCCGGCGGATTGGGCGGCGGCGCGGTTTACCGCGACACAGGCGGTTTGGTCGGCGGTGCTTTCGGTGCTGCTGGCCGTGCCGGTGGCGCGGGCGCTGGCGCGGCGCCGGTTTTGGGGGCGCGGCGCGCTGATCACGCTGCTGGGCGCGCCCTTCATTCTGCCGGTGATCGTGGCGGTGCTGGGGCTGCTGACGGTCTTTGGCCGCTCGGGCGTGCTCAACCAATTTGGCGCGGCTCTTGGCCTGCCGCCGGTGTCGATCTACGGGCTGCATGGTGTGGTACTGGCGCATGTCTTCTTTAACCTGCCGCTGGCGACGCGGCTTTTGCTGCAAGGTTGGCAGAGCATCCCTTCTGAGCGGTTTCGGCTCGCGGGGCAGCTTCAGATGACGCCGCGGGCGCTGTTTCTGGCGCTGGAATGGCCGATGCTGCGGCAGGTGCTGCCCGGCGTGGCGGCGCTGATTTTCGTGATTTGCCTGACCAGTTTTGCCGTGGCCCTGACGCTGGGCGGTGGGCCGCGGGCGACGACGATTGAATTGGCGATCTATCAGGCCTTTCGGTTTGACTTTGATCTGGGGCGCGCCGCGCTGTTGTCCGTGGTGCAGCTTGTTCTGGCTGGCGCAGCGGCGGTGGCAGCGCTTTGGCTGATCCCGCCGATCAGCTTGGGCGGCGGGTTGGACCGCCCCCTGCGCCGCTGGGATGCGCGGGGCGGCGCGCAGCGGGTGTTGGACGGGCTGGTGATCGCGCTCGCCGCGCTGTTCTTGCTGCTGCCGCTGGGGGCCGTGGTTCTGCGCGGGCTGGCGGGGGTCGCGGAACTGCCTGCCTCGGTCTGGCAGGCCACCGGTAATAGCATTCTGGTGGCGGGGTTGAGCGTGGCGGTGCTGGCCCTGCTGGCGCTGCCGATGGCAGGCTGGATCGCCACCCGGCGGCGCGGCGGGGTGGAGGCGATTGGCCTGATGGGGCTTGCGGCCTCTCCGCTGATGATTGGCACGGGGTGGTTCATCTTGATCAACCCTGTGCTGGACCCGGCACGGCTGAGCCTGCCGGTTACCGCCCTGGTCAACGCGCTGATGGCGCTGCCTTTCGTGCTGCGCATTCTGGTGCCGCGCCTGCGCGAGACCTTGCAGGATTATGGCCCCCTGACCCAAACCCTCGGCATGACGGGTTGGGCGCTGTGGCGGCTGCTGGTCCTGCCGCGTCTGCGCCCGCAACTGGGCTTTGCCGCAGGGCTGACGGGGGCGCTCTCGGTGGGGGATCTCGGCGTGATCGCGCTTTTCGCCGATCAGGAACGTGCGACGCTGCCTTTGCAGATGTATCGTCTCATGGGCGCCTACCGGATGGAGGCCGCGGCGGGCGCAGCGCTGCTTTTGCTGGTCTTGGCGCTGGCGGTGTTTTTCATCTGCGACAAATGGGGGCGCTGGCATGCTGACGCTTGAAGACATGCGCATTGAGCGGGGCGAGTTCTCCCTCGTGGCCGATATGACACTGGCGCAGGGGCGCAACTACGCGGTGATCGGCCCCTCCGGGTCGGGCAAGTCGACCCTGCTGGCGGCAATCTGTGGGTTCGTGCCGGTGGCGGCGGGGCGGTTGTTGCGGGAGGGGGAGGAGATCACGGATCAACATCCCGGCCAGCGCGGCATGACGATGCTGTTTCAGGACAACAACCTATTCCCGCATCTCACCGTGCGGCAGAACGTCGGCCTTGGCCTGCGCCCCGATTTGCGGCTGAAAGCAGCGGATCGGGAGGCGGTCGATACCGCCCTCGCGCGGGTGGGGCTTGCCGCCCATGCCGCCAAACGCCCCGGCGCGCTGTCGGGTGGGCAGCAAAGCCGCGTGGCGCTGGCGCGGGTGTTGGTGCAGGCGCGGCCATGGGTGCTGTTGGACGAACCCTTCGCCGCGCTCGGCCCGGCGCTGCGGGTCGAGATGCTGGATTTGGTCCAAGACCTCGCCCGTGAGACCGGCGCGGGGCTGATCATGGTGACCCATGCCCCCGATGACGTGCGCCGCATTGCGGATGAGGTGATCTTTGTCGAAGGCGGGCGCGCCCATGCGCCGGGACCGGCGACGGAATTGCTCGACAACCCGCCCCCGGCCCTGCGGGCCTATCTCGGCTAGGCGGCGGAAATTTTTGAAATTTCCGCGCCGTTTTCTTTTGAAGAAAACGTCTCCAGCGCTTGGGTCATGCCAAGGGCGGCCTGCGCAGCCTCGCGGCCCTTGGTGACGAAGTGATCGCGGTAGATCGCGTTGTGATGATCCGTTTCCTGATAGTGGTGCGGCGTGAGCGAGACCGACAGCACCGGCAGGTCGCAGTCGAGCCCCACGCGCATCAGCCCATCGACCACCGTCTGCGCTACGAAGTCATGCCGGTAAATGCCGCCATCCACCACGAAGGCGGCGCAGATCACGGCGTCGTAGCGCCCGGTCTTGGCCAAACGCTGTGCCATGAGCGGCAGTTCAAAGGCACCGGGAACGGCAAAGCTGTCCACCTGCGCGGCGTCGATAACTTCGGTAAACCCATCATAGGCGCGGTCAACGATATCCGCATGCCAGCTTGCACGCACAAAGGCGAAACGGGCGGAACGTTCTTGTGTCATGGTGATCTCCTTTAGGTTCAGACACGTCCACCCAAGGCGATCACGCGCAAAGACCGAGGCTTCGCCCCCGTCCTTGTTCGCATTCTCTTTCATCCGGACTGTGACCGTCGGCTCTGGAGTCGCACCAGATCTGCTGACACCTTCGAAAAGGCCGCTCGCGGGCTTGCGGGGACCGCTTACCGCCGGTGGGGAATTTCGCCCCGCCCTGAGAATGATGTCAGGTTGCCAAGTTGCGCAAGGCTCTGCAATACCAAAAGAAACGCATAGGAGGCACCATGCACCCCAATCCGATCTACCGCAAAGAGGGCCGCGACCGGAACCTTGCCTTTGCTCGTGACACCGGCTTTGGCGTTCTGGCGATCAACGGGGCAGAGGGACCGTTGATGGCGCATGTGCCGTTTATCTTGAACGAAGCCGGGGATTTGGCTGAGTTGCATCTGGTACGCTCGAACCCCATCGGGCGGGCGCTGAAGACCCCGCAGGCGGTGCGTTTGGCGGTGACGGGGGCCGACAGCTATGTCTCGCCCGATTGGTACGGGATCGCGGATCAGGTGCCGACATGGAATTATGTGGCCGTCCATCTGACCGGCACGCTGGAGCTGCGCCCGGCGGCGGAACTGCCCGACCTGCTGGCGCGGCAATCGGCGGTCTATGAGGCACGGCTGGCCCCCAAGACCCCGTGGAAGATGGATAAGATGACCCCCGAGGCGCGGGACAAGATGCTGCGGATGATCGTGCCTTGCCGCCTCCGCGTCACCGGGATCGACGGCACATGGAAGCTGGGCCAGAACAAGGATGAGGCCGTGCGTCTCGCAGCGGCGGAGCAGATGGCGGCGCATGGGTTCGGCACGGATCCGGCGGTGATGGCGGCTCTGATGCGCGGGGTGTGATCGCCGTTGCGTCTGGCGCGGCGCCGTTGAATAGTGCGGGCAACCAAGGGGGGACTTCACGTGAAACTATTTTATTCTCCAACCTCGCCCTATGTCCGCAAGGTCATGGTGCTGCTGCATGAGACCGGCCAGCTTGACGATGTCGCGCTGGAGCCGACATCGGGCACGCCGCTGGCCCCGGCGGAGGGCTTTGCCGCGCGCAACCCGCTGACCAAAGTGCCCGCGCTGGAGCGGCCGGACGGCTGCACGCTTTATGACAGCCGGGTGATCTGCGCCTATCTGGATGACCGCGCCGGGGTGGGGCTTTACCCCCAAGGCACAAGCAGGTGGGACACTTTGACGCTGGAGGCCACGGCGGATGGGATGCTCGATGCCGCGCTCGCCATGGTCTATGAGGGCAAGCTGCGCCCCGAAGACAAACGCATGTCGGAATGGGTCGAAGGCCAGTGGGGCAAGGTCGATCGGGCCTGTAAGACGCTTAACAATCAATGGGCTGCGCATTTGGCCGGGCCTTTGGATATGGGGCAAATCGCGCTTGGCTGCGCCTTGGGATATATCGATTTTCGCCATTCTGCGCGGGATTGGCGGGCCGGAAACCCCGATCTGGCGGCATGGTTCGATGCCTTTGATTCGCGCCCCGCGATGACCCATACCGCGCCGCCGCAGTAATCGTGCCGTAATGATATTGCCACAATCGCGGTATTTTTGCCGCGTTGTGGCGCGGTTGATCCAAGATGCGCGGCTTTGACATCTGGACGGGCGCGGTCCATCCCGGTAGATAGCGGCGAGAAGTCAGGTGGCAAGGTGACGCCACCCCTATGTCTGTCGGCCAAAGTCGGCCAAGAATTGGAGTAAACCCGTGTCCCAAGCAGAAGAACACGCAGGCACCCGGAGGGATTTCCTGTATTACGCGACAGCCGGTACAGGTGCCGTCGCCGTTGGTGCCGCCGTCTGGCCGCTGGTCAACCAGATGAATCCCTCTGCCGACGTAAAGGCGCTGTCGTCCATTCGTGTGGATGTGTCCGGCGTCGAAGTCGGGACGCAGCTGACCGTGAAATGGCTGGGCAAGCCGGTGTTCATTCGCCGCCGCACTGAGGCCGAGATCGAAGAGGCAAACGCTGTCGACGTGTCCAGCCTGCCTGACCCCATCGCGCAGAACGCCAACCTGGGCGGCGACGTGCCCGCCACGGACGCGAACCGCGCCTTGGACGAAAGCGGCGAGTGGCTGGTTCAGATGGGCGTTTGCACACACCTCGGCTGCGTGCCCTTGGGTGATGCTGGCGACTTTGGCGGCTGGTTCTGCCCCTGCCACGGGTCGCACTACGATACGGCGGGCCGCATCCGTAAAGGGCCGGCGCCGCGCAACTTGCCGGTGCCTGTCGCCGAATTCGTGGACGAGTCCACGATCAAACTGGGTTAAGGGAGCGGAAGAGAGATGTCTGGAATTCCTCACGACCATTACGAGCCGAATTCGAACGGCGAAAAGTGGCTGCACCGCCGCCTTCCCATCGTTGGCCTTTTGTACGACACATTGATGATCCCCACGCCCAAGAACCTGAACTGGATGTGGATCTGGGGCATCGTGCTGACTTTCTGTCTGGCACTGCAGATCATCACCGGCATCGTTCTGGTGATGCACTACACGCCGCATGTCGATCTGGCCTTCTCGTCGGTTGAGCACATCATGCGCAACGTGAACGGCGGCTATATGATCCGCTATCTGCATATGAACGGCGCGTCGCTGTTCTTTATCGCGGTCTATGCGCATATTTTCCGTGGTCTCTACTATGGCTCCTATAAAGCCCCGCGTGAGATCACATGGATCATCGGCATGTTGATCTATCTGCTGATGATGGCCACCGGCTTTATGGGCTACGTTCTGCCTTGGGGTCAGATGTCCTTCTGGGGCGCGACCGTGATTACCGGCCTCTTTGGCGCGGTGCCCTTCGTCGGTGAAACACTGCAGACATTCCTGCTGGGTGGACCTGCCGTTGATAACGCGACGCTGAACCGCTTCTTCTCGTTGCACTATCTGCTGCCCTTCGTAATTGCGGGCCTTGTGGTTCTCCACATCTGGGCCTTCCACACGACCGGCAATAACAACCCCACCGGGGTCGAAGTGCGCCGCACCTCGAAGGAAGACGCCAAGAAAGACACGCTGCCGTTCTGGCCCTACTTCGTGATCAAGGACTTGTTCGCGCTGGCCGTGATCCTGACGCTGTTCTTCGCGGTTGTTGGCTTCATGCCGAACTATCTGGGCCACCCGGACAACTACATCGAAGCCAACGCTCTGGCGACGCCTGCACACATCGTGCCGGAATGGTACTTCCTGCCTTTCTACGCGATCCTGCGGGCCTTCACCTCTGAGGTTTGGGTTGTGCAGATCGCGTCCTTCGTGACCGGTGGCATCATCGACGCCAAGTTCTTCGGCGTGCTGGCGATGTTCGGTGCGATTGCCGTGATGGCGCTGGTGCCATGGCTGGACACATCCTCTGTACGTTCGGGCCGGTATCGTCCGATGTTCAAATGGTGGTTCGCTCTGCTGGTGATCGACTTCTTCGCCCTGATGTGGCTGGGTGCGATGCCCGCAGAAGAGCCCTATGCGAGCTTCTCACTGATCGCTTCGGCCTATTGGTTCGCCTACTTCCTCGTGATCCTGCCCCTCTTGGGCGTGATCGAGAAGCCGCTGGCGCAGCCTGAAACCATCGAAGCCGACTTTGACGCGCATTACGCGCCGAAGGCAGGCGGCACCAAGACGCTTGTGAACCCGGCGGAATAAGGATCATGACCATGATGAAGACCAACCTCCTTTCTGCCGTGGTAACTCTGGGCCTTGCCCTGCCGGGGACGGCGGTGCTGGCGCAGGACACAGCGACAGAAGAAGAACTGCTAACAACTCCGGCGGAAACGCCGGAGGCCGAAGCCGAAACCGCGCCTGCTGAAGCGCCAGCGGCGGAAGAGGCACCTGCTGAAACTGACGCGCCCGCAGCCGAACCCGAGGTCGACGCGGCCCCGGCTGACGAACCCGCGGTTGAGGCAGCCCCTGCTGAGGACACCGCAACCGAAGAGGCACCTGCTGCCGAGGCTCCGGTTGATGACGCACCAACTGAAGAGGCGACAACCGAAGAAGCTCCGGCTGAAACGGCGCCTGCCGAGGAAGCACCAGTAGCGGAAGAGGCCCCGGCCGAAGAAACCGCCACTGAGGATGCTGCCACCGAGGAAGCGCCCGAAGAGGTTTCTGCCGAAGACGCCGAAGAAGCGCCTGCCGAGGAAGTCGAAGCCACGGACGAAGCGCAATCGACAGCCGAGGAAAACGCTGAAAACGAAGTGATCGCCGAAGACGATGTTGCCGGTCAGGCGCATAGTGATGACCCCAACGTGGGTGTCATGGAAGCGGAAGACCACGGCGAGGAAACTGCCGCTGAAGATCACGCCGGTGACGACGATCAGGGTGACGATTCCCACGCCACACCGCATATCGACAACATCGATTTCTCTTTCGATGGTCCGTTCGGCGGTTACGACGTAAACCAGCTCCAGCGCGGTCTGCAGATCTACACCGAGGTTTGCGCGGCCTGCCACGGTCTGGAGTATGTCGCGATGCGGACATTGTCGGACGAAACCGGTCCGAACATGCCCGAAGAGCAGGTGATCGAATACGCCAAGGGCTATGACGTCTATGATGCCGAGCTGGACGATTTCCGCCCCGGCACCCCGGTTGACCACTTCCCCGGCTCCAACCTGTCCAACGCGCCTGACCTGTCGCTGATGGCCAAGAAGCGTGCCGCGTTCCACGGCCCCTATGGTCTGGGCATCAACCAGTTCCTCAAAGGGATCGGCGGGCCGGAGTATATCACCGCGCTTCTGACCAGCTACACCGGCAAAGAGAAAGAGCAGGCCGGCACGGTTCTTTACGAGAACACCGTTTTCCCCGGCGGCTGGATCGCTATGGCACCCCCGCTCTCCGATGGGCTGGTCGAGTTCGCGGATGAGCATGCCAATGACGTGCAGCACATGTCCGAGGATGTCTCTGCCTTCCTGATGTGGACGGCCGAGCCGAAGCTGGGCGCACGCAAACAAGCTGGCTTTGCCGGGGTTGTTTTGCTCGGTCTGCTCTCGGTCCTGCTCTATCTGACCAACAAGAAGCTTTGGGCGCCGGTCAAGAACCGCCGCAAGGACGGCTGATCGGGCCACGGCTTTTGGAAATAAGAAGGGCGTCGGGAAACCGGCGCCCTTTTTTGTGGCCATGCGTTATGGTGGCGGCCACTTGGCCTAAAACCTCTCAACAGGTTCCGCCCGGTGGCACACCGGGCATCGCCCTCCCTCCCCCCGGAGGGCGATTTTGCGAGGTTCCATGAAGCGGAGTCGTCTCGAGTACGGCAGCCATTCCGACCGCAATCTCGTTCCATCGCCCCCCAGGGAGGGCAATGCGCTCCGCGCTGCAGAGCAGCTGTTTTCAGGCGGTCAGCTGATTGCCTGAAATCCCGGTGATCTCGGCCCGCACGATCGCACCCTCAACTTGCGGAGCGGCAAAGTTCACCTCGGTGAACTGCGCCGTGCGGCCCATGTGGGGGTTCTCCATCAACACGTCATGCGTGCGCCCGACCTGCGCCTCCAGATGCCGTTGCACCTGCAGCTCGCCAGCCGCGCGCAACCGGGCCGCGCGTTCCTTGATCGCCGCACCGTTTACCGCGGGCATCCGTGCCGCGGGGGTGCCGGGGCGGGCGGAGTAGGGGAAGACATGCAGCCATGTCAGGTCGCATTCCTCGACCAGTTTCAGCGAGTTCTCGAACATCGCCTCGGTCTCGGTCGGGAAACCTGCGATGATGTCCGCGCCGAAGGTCATATCGGGGCGCAACGCGCGGGCCTCTTGGGCAAACCGGATCGCATCGTCGCGCAGGTGACGGCGCTTCATGCGCTTGAGGATCATGTCGTCACCGTGCTGCAACGACAGGTGCAGATGCGGCATCAGGCGCGGCTCGGTGGCGATGGCCTGCATCAGGTTCTCGTCCACCTCGATCGAATCGATTGAAGAGATCCGCAACCGCGGCAGGTCGGGTACCAGCTTCAGGATGCGCATCACCAAGTCGCCAAGCTTCGGCGTCGCCGGGAGATCGGCGCCCCAAGAGGTCAGGTCGACCCCGGTCAGCACCACCTCGTTGAAGCCCTTGTCCACCAGCCGCTTGATCTGGTCCACGACCACGCCCGCGGGCACCGAGCGCGAATTGCCGCGGCCGTAGGGGATGATGCAGAAGGTGCAGCGGTGATCGCAGCCGTTCTGGACCTGCACATAGGCCCGGCTGCGGGTGCCGAATCCGTCGATCAGATGGCCCGCGGTCTCGGTCACCGACATGATGTCGTCGACCTGCACGGTCTCAGTCTCGCCGATGAAATCGGCGGCCATGCCCTGCCATGTCGCACCCTGCATCTTCTCGGTGTTGCCGATCACGGCATCGACCTCAGGCATGGCGTTAAAGGTCTCGGGCTCGGTCTGGGCCGCGCAGCCGGTCACGATCAGCCGCGCCCCGGGATGCGCCTTACGCAGCTTGCGGATGTCCTGCCGTGCCTTGCGGACCGCCTCGGCCGTGACCGCGCAGGTGTTGACGACCACGGCGTTCTCCAGCCCCGCCTGTTCGGCGAGTTCCTTCATCGCCTCGGTCTCATAGGCGTTGAGGCGGCAGCCCATGGTGCTGAAAATCGG
Organism: Sulfitobacter sp. 1A15258; assembly: GCF_043557045.1. Lineage (NCBI taxonomy): Bacteria > Pseudomonadati > Pseudomonadota > Alphaproteobacteria > Rhodobacterales > Roseobacteraceae > Sulfitobacter > Sulfitobacter sp. 1A15258. Next base: position 207,471 of record NZ_JBIFFK010000003.1, read on the forward strand.
GGCGCTCATGTCAGGCTCTCCAAAAATGCGGGGGTGAGGCTGCCGGAGAAGACATGCATCGTCGGCCCGGTCATCCAGACGCCATCCTCGCGCCAGTCGATATGCAGCGTGCCGCCGTCGAGATCGATGCGCACGGCACGGCCCGTGAGGCCCCTGCGCGCGGCGGCCACGGCGGTTGCGCAGGAGGAGGAGCCAGACGCCAGCGTCACGCCGACGCCACGCTCCCAGACGCGCATGCGGATATGATCCGGCCCGACGATCTGCGCGACCTGCACGTTGGTGCGTTCGGGGTAGAGCGGATCATGTTCGGCGCGGGGGCCGAGGTCGGAAAGGTCCACCGCCTCGGCATTCTCGACGAAGAAGGTGCAATGGGGGTTGCCCATGCCGGTCGCGACCGGATCGCCCTCGATCGGCAGGTGCAGCGTGTCCATCTCGCGCGCCAGCGGCACCTCGTCCCATTTTAACTGCGGGTGGCCCATGTTGACGGAGGTCAGGCCACCCCCGACGTCCTTCGCCGCCAGATCGCCCCGCGCGGTGGTCAGATGCAGCGAATCGCAGCCTGTGTCGTCCATCAGATAGCGCGCGATGCAGCGGGTGGCGTTGCCACAGGCGGCGGAGAGGGAGCCGTCGCTATTGTAAAACGTCAGGTGCGCGTCGCCGGCCCCGCGCGTGATCACCGCAAGCTGATCGAATCCCACGCCAAATTGCCGGTGTCCGATGGCCTGCGCCATCGCCGGGGTCACGTCGATTGCCTCCGCGCGTGCATCGAACACGACGAAGTCATTGCCAAGCCCATGCATCTTCATGAAGGGCAATCCGGGGGTCTGAGCGCTGTACATTCGGCGCATATAACCCCGGCATGAAAACTAATCCAGCATCTCGCGAGATTTTCGTAATTAAGGGCTTGACCCTGCCGCCCGTAATTTCTAGTTACCCGCCTAGTGGGCCGTTAGCTCAGTTGGTAGAGCAACTGACTTTTAATCAGTAGGTCGATGGTTCGAACCCATCACGGCTCACCACTCACCCCCATTCCTAAATGGTTATGGATCAGGTGTTTGGTGCCGCCCCCGGGCGGTTTCGCCTATTCCTGACCGCGCAGCCGGGCCGAGCGTCTGCGCAGGGCTTCCAGTACGAAGAGCATCGTCGCCGAGAGCACCACCAGCAGCGTCGCCACCGCCAGAATCGTCGGGTTGATCTGCTCGCGCAGGCCCGAGAACATCTGCCGTGGAATCGTGCGCTGTTCAGGCCCTGCGAGGAAGAGCACCAGCACCACCTCGTCAAAGGATGTGACAAAGGCGAAAAGCCCGCCCGAGATCACGCCGGGGCGGATGAGCGGAATCACCACGTCCCAGAACACCTTGATCGGAGAGGCCCCGAGGCTCAGCCCCGCCACGAAGAGTGAGCGGTCAAAGCCGCTGAGTGTGGCGGTAACGGTGATGATGACAAAGGGCACGCCGAGCGCCGCATGGGCGATGATCAGCCCGGTGAAGGTGCCGACCAGATTGAACTGCGTATAGAAAAAGAACATGCCCGCCGCGATGATGATCAGCGGCACGATCATGGGCGAAAGCAGCAGCGCCGTGATGACCCGTTTGAACGGCATCCACGGCGAGGAGAGGCCGACGGCCGCCAGCGTGCCGAGCACCGTGGCGATGCTGGCCGCCGCGATGCCCACGAGGAAGGAATTGCGGATCGCGATTCGCCATTTCTGGTCGTCCACGATCTCTTGATACCAGCGCGTCGAATAGGCGTCGGGGTCGAGCGACAGCATGCCTTGGGTGAAGGTAAAGAACGGCTCGGCGTTGAACGACAACGGCATGATCACGAGGATCGGCAGCATCAGGAAGATGAGCACCAGCGCGGCCATGACGCGCAGGCCGTAATGCCCCGCCTTGTGCCAGATCGTGTAATAGTCGGGCAATGGGCTCATGACGTCATCCCAGCTTGAGGTTGTCGGTGCCGACGAAACGGTCGAACAGCCAGTAGAGAACGAGGATCAGGATCAGCAGGAGCGAGCCTAGGGCCGCCGCCAGTTCCCAGTTGTTCGACACCTGCATGTGGAAGGCGATGATGTTGGAAATCATCTGCCCATCGGTGCCGCCCACCAGTGCGGGCGTGATGTAGTAACCGACCGAGATGATGAAGACCAAGAGCGCCCCCGCAGAAAGGCCCGGCAGGCTCATCGGCAGGTAGATTTTGTACCACGCCCCGATCGGGTTCGACCCCATGGAGATCGCCGCGCGCATGAAGCTCGAATCGATCCCGCGCATCACCGCGTAGAGCGGCAGCACCATGAAGGGCAGCAGGATGTGGGTCATGGCGAGGATGGTGGAGAATTCGTTGTAGAGCAGCTCGATCGGCTCATCGATCAGCCCGGCCCAGAGCAGGGAGGAGTTCACCACGCCCCCGGCTTGCAAGAGCGCGATCCACGCGGTGGTGCGCACCAAGAGCGAGGTCCAGAAGGGCAGCAGTACAAAGACCATCAGGAAGTTCGCCGTCGCGGGGCTGGCCTGCGACATGTAGAAAGCCAGCGGATAGCCCAGTAGCATCGTCAGCCCGGTGATGATCAGCGCCATCTTCAGCGTTTTGGTATAGAGCTGTTTGTAAATCTGCGTGTCGCGTTGGACGATGTCCCCTTCGGAGTCGTATTCCATATCGACAGCGGTGAGGTAGTAGCTCGACGTATAGATCTGCCCGGCGCTGCGGATCGCGCGCCAAGTGGCGGGCTTGGCCCAACGGTCGTTCTTTTCGAGCAGCATCTCGGCGCCATTGGCGGTAAGCTCGGCATCCTCGGCGCGGCGCAGGCCCCGGGCGGTGGATTTGATGACGCTCGACATGCCCGGCAGGGCGCGGTTGATCTCATCGGCGAACCTGCCGGAGGTGCGGTTGTTTGCCATGCGCTTCATGTCGATGGCCATCTGGGTGATGACCGCCGTGTCGGGCAGGCTTTCGCCCTCCCAGTCTTCGAGCATCTCCAGCGTTTCGGGCACCAGTTCGGCCACGGTGGGGTTGTAGACGCTGCGGAACAGCATCGTGGTGATCGGTGCGACAAAGGCGAAAAGGATGAAGAGCAGCAGCGGCACCACGAAAAGAAACGCCTGCAGGCGGCGTCTGCGCATTTGGCGACGGGCGTTGGCGGCGTCTTGGGAAGTGAGGCTGGACACGCGGTTACTCTTCTATAGGGGTTGGGTGCCCCGCGCCCGGTCAGGCGCGGGGCAGGGGGCTTATTGCAGCAGCCATTCGTTGAACTTCTCGCCCAACGTCTCACCATAGTCGGCCCAGAAGATGCCATCGGCCTTGACGCCTTCGTCAAGATGCGCGGTGGGCAGATCTTGCTTTACGTCCTCAGGCAGCAGCGCTTGGGCAGAGGCGCGGGTCGGGCCATAGGCCACGTCCTGCATGCCCGAGAGCGGCACGGTGCCGGTGGCGAATTTGATGAACTCCATCGCCTCTTCTTTCTTCTCCGTGCCCTTCATGATCGCCCAAACATCAAGGTCATAGATGTGGCTGTCCCAGACGATCTCGAAAGGGGCGCCATCATCCTTGATCGCGGCGAAGATGCGGCCATTGGCGGATTGCACCATGGTCGCCCCACCGTCGTTCAGCAGAACGGGGGCCTGCGACCAGCTGTCGTACCAAGTGATGTCGTCCTTGATGGTGTCGAGTTTGGCAAATGCGCGTTTCTGCCCCTCTTCGGTGGCCAACACCTCATAAACTTCTTCCGGGGCGACGCCATCGGCCAGCAACGCCCATTCCATGTTGACCTGAGGCCGCTTGCGCAGACCGCGTTTGCCGGGGAACGCCTCGGTATCAAAGAAGTCTTCGATGGTTTTCGGGCCTTCGCCGTTCTCGGTGTTCACGGCAAAGACGACTGACCAGACGATATTGCCCACGCCGCATTCATTGGCCAGCGCATCATCGATGAAGTCATCCGCCGCCGGGGTGCCATCGTCGCCATCGGGCAGAACCGATTGGTCGATCACTTCCAGATAGCCCTCGGCACAGGCGCGTTCGAGGTCGATCACCTCAATGTCGACGACATCCCACAGGATGTTGCCCGCCTCGACCTGCGCCTTCATCTCGGCCACGCCGCCGCCGTAATCTTCGAACAGGATGTTGGTGCCGGATTTATCCATATAGGGTTGGATCATATGTTCCATCTGCGCGGCGCCATAGGCCCCGCCAAAGGACGTCACCGTCAGATCCTCGGCCAAGGCGGGGCTGGCGATCAGCGCCGCGGTGGCCAGATAACTCAGATGCTTCTTCATCGGTCTCTCCTTGTCATGTCCAGGTTTTATGCGGGGCCCCGGTTTGCCCCCGGTCGCCCTTAATTGGCAAAGGCGATGCAGTCTTTCGTCAGGGACAACAGCTGCGCCGTCGCGCCCTCTTCGAACTCGGGCGCGGACAGGTCGTTGAGCACCTTGACGATAATGTCGGTGCCGTCCGGCAGGCGGAAATAATAGCGGATAAAATCGCCCACATAGATGCGCGTGACGAAGGTTGCCGTCAGCGCGTTGTCATGGGCGTGGGTCGTGGGATGGATGAACAGTTTCTCGGGACGGATCGAGACGCGGCATTGCGCGCCTTCGGTCAGCCCTTCGGAGGTTTGCGTGGTGATCGTGCCGGTATCGGTCTCGACCTTGGCGATCTCGTCTTCGATCCGGGTGACGCGGCCCTGCACAAAGTTGTTCTCGCCGATGAACTCGGCCACGAAGGCATTCACCGGGCGCTCGTACAATTCCGCGGGCGGGGCGCATTGCTGCACCACACCGTCGTTAAAGACGGCGATCCGGTCGGACATCGACAGCGCCTCGGTCTGGTCGTGGGTGACGTATATGACGGTAAAGCCGATCTGCTTGTGCAGGCGGGTGATCTCAAACTGCATCTGCTCGCGCAGGTTCTTGTCGAGCGCGCCCAGAGGTTCGTCCATCAGAATGAGCGTCGGCTGGAAGATCATCGCGCGGGCAAGCGCCACGCGCTGCCGTTGCCCGCCCGAAAGCTGCCCGGGGCGACGGTCGCCAAAGGCGGAAAGCTCGACCAGCGACAGATACTCGGTCACCCGCTCTTTGATATCCGCCTTGGACATTTTGCGCACGCTCAGCGGATAGGCGAGGTTTTCGGCCACGGTCATATGCGGGAACAGCGCGTAGTTTTGGAACACCATGCCGATGTTGCGCTTGTTCGGCGCGGTCTTGTTGATCGACCGGCCATTGATCGCGATATCGCCTGAGGTGACGCTCTCAAACCCCGCCAGCATCATCAATACGGTGGTCTTGCCCGAGCCCGAGGGGCCAAGAAGGGTGATGAACTCCCCCTCCTGCACATCCATGTCGAAGCCTTTGACGACGAGATTTTCCTGATCGTAGCTCTTCTTGACGTTATCGAAACGCAGAAAAGTCTCTGCTTTGGTGTCTTTCATTGTGTCGCGGCTCTCCCTGTCGCTGGGGGGAGTTAAACAGGTGCGATGATTCTAAACAATATGTTGCACCATTTAAGAGAATCGCGCCCTTCCCGGCGCTTATCGCATGGGCATTTAGCCCCCGGTGATGGCAGGATCGGCGGCTTTCGCCACGTTCGGCGAGAAATCGGTGATAGAGCACCTATGTAGAAAGCTGACCACGCGGGCAGACTGTCCGGCAGGCGAAACCGATCAAAAGGAGAGGCACCGATGGGCAAGCGTATCGCAATCGTAGGGGGCGGCTATCTGGGGGCCGAACTGGCCAAGGCGATGGACCAGATCGCCGAGGTGACCTTGATCGAGCCGCGCAGTCATTTCGTCCATGCCTCCGCGATGATCCGCGCCGTGGTGCAGCCCAGTTTGGTCGAGGAATCGCTGATCCCCTATGACCGGTTGCTGAAACGGGGCCGCGTCGTCGCGGCGCGGGCGACTGCTGTCGATGGCGAGGGTGTCACGCTGGAGGACGGCACGCGGGTCGAGGCGGATTACATCGTCGTCGCCACCGGCTCGGACTATGCGACGCCGTTCAAGCCCAAGGGCGCAGATATCGACGGGCTGCGGGCCGCGAACCAAGAGACGCGTGAAAAACTTCTGGCGGCTAAGACCGTAGGCATCATCGGCGCGGGCGCTGTCGGGGTCGAGCTTGCCGGTGAGATCGCCCATGCCATGCCCGACAAAGAGATCACCCTGATCACCAAAGACGACAAGCTTTTTGCCGGAAAACCCGACAGCCTCGGCGCCTCGCTGAGCAGGAAGCTGAAGCGCGCCGGGGTGGAGCTGATCCTTGGCAAGAAGGCCGAAGGGCTCGCCTCCATGACAGAGCCACATGCGGGCAGCCTCACCCTCGACGGCGGGGCGGAGCGGGCATTCGATCTGATCTTCCCCGTCTTGGGCGCGCGTGCTGCGTCAGAATTGTTGAAGAACCTGCCGGGGGCCGAGGTTACCGCCGCCGAGCGGATGAAGACCGACGGCTATCTGCGCCCCTCATCCCTGCCCAATGTCTTTGCCGCAGGTGACGTGGCGGACCCCGGCGACAATATGACCATCGTCGCGGTCAGCCGGCAGTTGCCATGGCTGAGAAAGACCCTCACCGGGCTGATCACGGGCCGCAAGCTGGCGGATATGAAAACCTATCGCCCTTGGGGGGCGGAGGCGCCGATTCTGCTGCCCTTGGGACCGGTGCGCGGCAATAGCTTTTTGATGCTCTTCACCGCCGGCGATTGGGTGACGCAAAAGATGAAGGGCGCGCATCTCTTTGTATCGAAGTACCAAAAGCTGCTGAACAGGCATTAGCCGCAGCCCGAGGGAGGGGCGCTCTATACCTAAGAATAGGGCGCTTATCCCGACGCCAGCAGGCATTGCGCGGCGAGATGTGTGAAGGTTGAGACAAGTCAACTCAGGAGCACAAGCCATGTCCATTCAGTTCAGCAACAGTTTCGACGCCGCCCAAGCCGTTAGCGAAATCACCCCGATCACCGCCTGCGTCAGCATGGGCAAATACGCGACCGCACAGGGGGAGCTTATCTGGCAAAGGGGTGAGATCGCCTGCGTGCGTTCCGACTCGGCGATGTTCGTCGGCAAACGCATTTAAGCATTCACGTCATATTAAGTCCCGCACCACTAGGGTGGCCCTTGGGGCGTGATTAAAGTGTAAGGCGGGGCGTGATGAACTGGAATGCTATCGTTATCGACGATTCTGAAATCGCGCGACAGTTCATCCAAGCGTCCCTCGCCGAGGTCGGGTTTTCGTGCGTGGCGGACTATGGCTGCCCCGCCCAAGCTCTGGTCGCGCTGGCGCAGAAGCGGATCGCGACGGATGTGATCATCACTGATTTCATGATGCCCGCGATGGATGGGCTTGAGTTCTGTAGCCATGTCAGGGGCCTGCCGTTCTATCGGGGCATCCCGGTCGTCATGATCTCCACCCGGAAAGACGCCGATCTGCTGCGCCGCGCTTTGGCGGTGGGGGCAAGCGATTGTTTGAAAAAGCCTTTCAGCTTGGCCGAGCTTGCTGCGCGGCTACAGCTTTGCCTGCAAAATGCGGGTGTCCGCGTCCAATAGGGCCGTGCGTGACCGGCGGGTCGCAGCGCCCCGAAGGGATGGTGCGTCGGGGCCGTTTAAGGCCTGACCTTTAGTCAATCATCTGTCGGGGAATATGGTGCCCAGGAGAGGACTCGAACCTCCACACCGTTGCCAGTACTAGCACCTGAAGCTAGCGCGTCTACCATTCCGCCACCTGGGCACGTATCGTGTGGGGTGCTCTAAGGCTCAGCCGGGTGACTGTCAATCGCAATTTATGCGAAAATCGGAAAATCCTGCCCGCGAGGCGCTGCAACCGGGGGTTTGGCCTTGTGACAGGGGCGGTGCGCGGGTACATCCTGTCAGAGAATTTATCTACAGGAGCGGCAGAATGTCTAAGCTGGTCACGATTTATGGCGGTTCGGGGTTTGTCGGACGCTATATCGCGTATCGCATGGCCAGAGCTGGTTGGCGGGTGCGGGTGGCGGTGCGCCATCCCAACGAGGCGCTCTTTGTGCGGACCTATGGTGTGGTCGGCCAGGTCGAACCTGTTTTGTGCAACATCCGCAACGATGGCTCCGTGGCCGACGCGCTGCGCGGCGCGGATGCGGTGGTGAACTGCGTTGGCATTCTGGTCGAGACCGGCAAGAACAGCTTTGACGCCGTCCAATCCGAAGGGGCCGAGCGTATCGCCCGCATGGCCGCCGCCGAGGGGATCGGCCATTTCGTGCATGTCTCTGCCATCGGCGCGGATATGGAAGCCGAGAGCGACTATGCCCGGACCAAAGGCGAGGGCGAGGCGGCCATTCTCAAACATATGCCCCATGCCGTGATCCTGCGACCCTCGATCATGTTCGGGCCAGAGGATGAATTCTTTAACCGTTTTGCAGGCATGACCCGAACCGGCCCGATCCTGCCGGTCGCCGGGGCTTCGACCCGGTTCCAGCCGGTGTTCGTCGATGACGTGGCCAAGGCGGCGGAAAAAGCACTGGAGGGGCAGGTCTCTTCGGGCGTCTATGAACTCGGCGGTCCCGATGTGGATACTTTCCGCGGGTTGATGCAGCGCATGCTCAAGGTGATTCACCGCCGTCGTTTGGTACTCAACATGCCGTGGTTCCTCGCCAAGATCGTCGCCTTCGGGTTCGATATGGTGCAGACGGCTACCTTTGGGCTGTTCACCAACAAGATGCTGACCCGCGATCAGGTCAAGAACCTGCGCAAGGACAATGTCGTAGCGGAAGACGCGCGCGGCTTTGCCGAGCTTGACATCACCCCAACCGCGATGGATGCGGTGCTCCCCGACTATCTCTGGCGGTTCCGGCCCTCGGGGCAATATGACGCCATCAAAGCATCGGCACGTAACCTGCGGCAGGGATAATGGAACAATCGACCACTCTGATCGCCGCCTTTCTGGGTTTGCTGGAGGGGCTGACAGAGTTCATCCCCGTATCTTCGACCGGGCATCTCTTGTTGGCCGGTCATTTCTTGGGTTTCGAAAGCGCCGGACGGACCTTTGAGGTCGTGATCCAATTGGGCGCGGTTCTGGCGATCCTCACGGTCTATTCCGCGCGGCTTTGGGCGGTCTTTTCGGCCGCGCCGCATGATCCGCAGGCGCGGCGGTTCATCTGGTCGGTGCTTCTGGCCTTTCTGCCTGCGGTCGTGATCGGCGTTTTGGCGCATGACTTCATCAAAACGGTCCTTTTCGAGACGCCCCTGCTGATTGCCGTCATGTTGGTACTGGGCGGGGTGGTCTTGCTGGTCGTAGACCGCATTGCCCCTGCGCCGACCCATTCCGATGCGACCAAATTCCCGCTCTCCATGGCCTTCAAGATCGGCGTGATCCAATGCCTCGCCATGGTGCCGGGCACCTCACGTTCGGGGGCAACGATCGTTGGCGCCCTATTGCTGGGGGCCAGTAAGCGGGCGGCGGCGGAATTCTCCTTCTTTCTGTCGATGCCGACGATGGCGGGCGCTTTCGCCTATGACATCTACAAGAACCGGGATGTGCTGGATGCCTCGGCCATGGGGGAGATTGCCGTGGGCTTCGCCATGGCCTTTATCTCTGCCGTTTTCGTGGTGCGTTGGGTGCTCGATTACATCAGCCGCTATGGCTATGCGCTTTTCGGGTGGTGGCGAATCCTTGTGGGCGGGGTGGTTATCCTCGCGCTTTGGGCTGGGTTTTAGTGGGTAGGTCCGCATCGGACCTTAAATGATGCATAAAAATGATGGCCGAGCCGCTCATTTGCTCGGAAAGAGGTAAATAGGTCAGCATTGCTGTCTTTTATTTACTTCGGCGCTCTCGTATACGAGCCTTCTGACGGAATTTGTCGAAGGAACGGGTATATGGCGAAGCAGGTCATGCTAAAATTTACAGACGTTGCGCGGGATATGCCCGAAAAACGCCCGCCCGATTTGCGCCGGACGGATTTCGATGAAATTTACGCCGAATATGCGGATACCAAAGCGGCAGAGCAGTCGAGCCGGTGTAGCCAATGCGGCGTGCCCTACTGCCAGACCCATTGCCCCCTGCACAACAACATCCCCGACTGGCTGCGCCTGACCGCCGAGGGGCGTCTGCAAGAAGCCTATGAGATCAGCCAGGCCACCAACACCTTCCCCGAGATCTGTGGCCGTATCTGCCCGCAGGACCGCCTCTGCGAAGGCAACTGCGTGATCGAACAGTCGGGCCATGGCACCGTCACCATCGGCTCGATCGAGAAATACATCACCGACACCGCTTGGGAGCAGGGCTGGGTCAAACCCGCCGCCCCGCGCGAAGAGCGGCCCGAAAGTGTCGGCATCATCGGCGCGGGCCCGGGCGGTCTGGCGGCGGCGGATATGCTGCGCCGCGCGGGCGTGCAGGTCACCATCTATGACCGCTACGACCGGGCGGGCGGCTTGCTGACCTATGGCATCCCCGGCTTCAAGCTTGAGAAAGACGTGGTTGAGCGCCGCAATGCGCAGTTGGCCGAAGGTGGCGTGACCTTTGAGTTGAACTGCGATGTCGGTGTCGACATCAGCTTTGGCGCGATCCGGGGCAAGCATGACGCCGTGATCATCGCGACCGGCGTCTACAAAACCCGTGAGATCGAAGCCCCCGGTGTGGGCGGTTTCGGCGTGGAGCGGGCGATCGACTTCCTCACCGCCTCCAACCGCAAAAGCTTTGGCGACTCGGTTGAAGAGTTCGAGAATGGCCGCCTGAACGCCGCGGGCAAGAAAGTCATTGTGATCGGCGGCGGCGACACGGCGATGGACTGCGTGCGCACCTCGATCCGTCAGGGTGCGGAAAGCGTCAAATGCCTCTACCGCCGCGACCGGGCCAATATGCCGGGCAGTCAGCGGGAAGTGCAAAACGCCGAAGAAGAAGGCGTGATCTTTGAATGGCTGAGCGCGCCCAAGGGCTTCGTCGGCGATCCGGTGACCGGCGTGATGGTGCAAAAGATGCGCCTCGGCGCGCCTGACGTGACGGGCCGCCAGTCGCCCGAGGTGATCGAAGGCGCCGACTATGTCGAAGAAGCCGACATGGTGATTATGGCCCTCGGCTTTGAGCCCGAAGACCTGCCGACGCTTTGGAACGAGCCGGAGCTGCCGGTCAACCGCTGGGGCACGATCAAGGCCGATTACGTCACCGGGGCGACCGCGCTCGACGGGGTCTATGCCGTGGGCGACATCGTGCGCGGGGCGAGCCTTGTGGTTTGGGCGATCAAGGACGGGCGCGACTGCGCGCAGGCGATCCTTGACGATTTCAACGGCGCGCAGCGCATCGCGGCGGAGTGATGGTACCGGGGCGGCTCTGCCGCCCCGCGCCCTGCGGCGCTGCCCGAGACCAAGAGTGAAATAGACGTGACGCCCGACGGCCCTGCCTTTGCCGCAGCGCACGAGAATAAAACCAAGGCCCAAGTCAAAGCAGGATTTGCGGCGTTTGTGGAAGGAACCAAGCCATGACCAAATATGATGACGCCTGGGTGGCCCGCGAAGAAGCCAAACGCGCGATGATGGCCGAAAAGGGCATGTATAGTTTCGAGGAAGAGCATTCCTCCTGCGGCGTGGGCCTTGTGGTCAACATCAATGGCGAAAAGACCCGCGAGGTCGTGGTCAATGGGATCAACGCCCTCAAGGCGATCTGGCACCGCGGCGCGGTCGACGCAGATGGGATGACCGGCGACGGCGCGGGCATCCATGTACAGATCCCCGTGCCCTTCTTCTATGAGCAAGTCCGCCGCACCGGCCACACCCCGCGCGAAGACGAGTTGATCGCCGTCGGTCAGGTCTTCCTGCCGCGCACCAACTTCGCCGCGCAAGAGACATGCCGAACCATCGTGGAGACCGAAGTGCTCCGCATGGGCTACTACATCTATGGCTGGCGGCATGTGCCGGTCGACATCTCGGTGCTGGGTGAAAAGGCTAATGCGACCCGGCCCGAGATTGAACAGATCCTGATCTCCAACGCCAAGGGCGTGGATGAAGAGACCTTTGAGCGTGAGCTCTACGTGATCCGCCGCCGCATCGAGAAAGCCGCCATCGCGGCGCAGGTGCCGCAGATGTATATCGCTTCGATGTCCTGCCGTTCGATCATCTACAAGGGCATGATGCTGGCCGAACAGGTGGCGGAGTTCTATCCCGACCTGAAAGACGACAAATTCATCAGCGCCTTCGCGATCTATCACCAGCGCTATTCCACCAACACTTTCCCGCAGTGGTGGCTGGCGCAGCCCTTCCGCATGTTGGCCCATAATGGTGAGATCAACACCCTCAAGGGCAATATGAACTGGATGAAGAGCCATGAGATCCGCATGGCGAGCGCGACCTTTGGCGAGATGGCCGAGGACATCAAGCCGATCGTGGCCTCCGGCTCCAGCGACTCCGCGGCACTCGACTCGGTCTTCGAAGTGCTCGTGCGCGCGGGCCGCTCCGCGCCGATGGCCAAGACAATGTTGGTGCCGGAATCCTGGTCCAAACAGGCCGTGGAACTGCCGCAGGCATGGCGCGACATGTATTCCTATTGCAACTCCGTCATGGAACCTTGGGATGGTCCCGCCGCCTTGGCGATGACCGATGGCCGCTGGGTCTGCGCCGGGCTTGACCGCAACGGGCTGCGCCCAATGCGCTATGTGGAGACGTCGGACGGCATGTTGATCGCCGGATCCGAAGCCGGGATGGTGCCGCTGGACGAGGCGCGCGTCGTGGCCAAGGGCGCGCTTGGCCCCGGCCAGATCATCGCGGTGGATATGGCAGAGGGCAAACTCTTCCATGATACTGAAATCAAAGACAAACTAGCCGCCAACCAGCCCTTCGGCGAATGGGTCGGCAAGATCACCGAGATGGATGGCGTCCTTGCCGGTGTCACCGAAAAACCGCTGTTCGAAGGCGCCGAGTTGCGCCGCCGTCAGGTGGCCGCGGGCTATACCATCGAAGAATTGGAACAGATCCTCGCGCCGATGGCCGAAGACGGCAAGGAAACGCTGGCCTCGATGGGCGACGACACGCCCTCGGCGGTGCTTAGCGGCCAGTACCGCCCGCTGAGCCATTTCTTCCGCCAGAACTTCAGCCAAGTCACCAACCCGCCAATCGACTCCTTGCGCGAATTCCGGGTGATGAGCCTCAAGACACGGTTCGGCAACCTCAAGAACGTGCTCGACGAAGACAGCTCCCAGACCGAGATCATCGTGCTCGACAGCCCCTTTGTGGGCAATGCGCAGTTCGATGAGCTGATGGCCCAGTTCAAGGTGCATACCGTCACCATCGACTGCACCTTCGAGCCCGGCAACGGCAATCTGAGCGCCGGTCTGGCGCGCATCCGGGCCGAGGCGGAAGACGCCGTGCGCTCGGGCGCGGGGCATCTGGTGCTGACCGATCAGCACAGCGGTGCTGACCACGTGGCGATGCCGATGATCCTTGCCACCAGCGCGGTGCACAGCCACCTCGTGCGCAAGGGGCTGCGGACCTTTACCTCGCTCAACGTGCGCTCTGCCGAATGTGTCGATCCGCATTACTTCGCCGTGCTGGTGGGCTGCGGTGCGACCGTGGTGAACGCCTATCTGGCCGAGGATTCCCTCGCCGACCGGATTGAACGCGGGCTGCTGGACATGACCCTGACGCAGGCGGTGCAGAAATACCGTGAGGCGATTGACCAAGGTCTGCTCAAGATCATGGCGAAGATGGGGATTTCCGTGATCTCGTCCTATCGCGGCGGTCTGAACTTCGAGGCGGTGGGCCTGTCCCGCGCCATGTGTGCCGAATACTTCCCCGGCATGACCAGCCGCATCTCCGGCATCGGTGTCGTCGGCATCCAGCGCAAGGCCGAAGAGGTTCACGCCAAGGGCTGGCAGGGCGACGGTGTCGTGATGCCCATCGGTGGCTTCTACAAGCTGCGCCGCTCGGGTGAGAAACACGCTTGGGAGGCGAGCAGCATGCATATGCTGCAAATGGCCTGCAACAAAGCGTCCTACCAGATGTGGCAGCAGTATTCGAAAAAGATGCAGAGCAATCCGCCGATCCATCTGCGCGACCTCTTGGACATCAAGCCGCGCGGCAACCCGGTGCCGTTGGAGGAGGTGGAGAGCATCACTTCGATCCGCAAGCGTTTCGTGACCCCGGGCATGTCGCTGGGGGCGCTGTCGCCCGAGGCGCATAAGACGCTGAACGTGGCGATGAACCGCATCGGCGCCAAGTCTGACAGCGGCGAGGGCGGCGAAGATCCGGCGCATTTCGTGCCGGAGGCCAATGGTGACAACCCCTCGGCCAAGATCAAACAGGTCGCCTCGGGCCGTTTCGGCGTGACGGCAGAGTACCTCAACCAGTGCGAAGAGCTGGAAATCAAGGTCGCACAGGGCGCCAAGCCCGGTGAGGGGGGCCAGCTTCCGGGCATGAAGGTCACCGACCTGATCGCGCGGCTGCGCCATTCGACCAAGGGGGTGACGCTGATCTCCCCGCCGCCGCACCATGACATCTACTCGATCGAAGACCTCGCGCAGCTGATCTACGACCTCAAACAGATCAACCCGCGCTGCAAGGTGACGGTGAAGCTGGTGGCAAGCTCCGGCGTCGGCACGATCGCGGCGGGCGTGGCCAAGGCCAAGGCCGACATCATCCTGATCTCGGGCCATAACGGCGGCACTGGGGCATCGCCTGCGACCTCGATCAAATATGCGGGTCTGCCGTGGGAGATGGGCCTCACCGAAGCGCATCAGGTTCTGTCGATGAACAACCTGCGCGACCGGGTGACCCTGCGCACCGACGGCGGGCTGCGCACCGGGCGCGACATCGTCATGGCGGCGATGATGGGGGCCGAGGAATATGGCATCGGCACCGCCGCACTCATCGCCATGGGCTGCATCATGGTGCGCCAGTGCCAGTCCAACACCTGCCCCGTCGGCGTCTGCACGCAGGACGAAGCGCTGCGCGGCAAGTTCACCGGCAATGCGGATAAGGTCGTGAACCTCATCACCTTCTACGCACAGGAGGTGCGGGAAATTCTCGCCTCCATCGGGGCGCGCAGCCTTGATGAGGTCATCGGCCGTGCGGACCTGCTGACGCAGGTCAGCCGAGGCTCGGCGCACCTTGATGATCTGGACCTGAACCCGCTGTTGATCACCGTCGATGGCGCGAATGAGAACGTCTATGACCGCGACAAGCCGCGTCAGGTTGTGCTCGACACGCTGGACGCGCAGATCGTCCGCGATGCCGCGCGCTTCCTTGAGGACGGTGAGAAGATGCAACTGTCCTATGCCGTCCAAAACACCCATCGGACCGTCGGCACGCGGGTGTCGAGCCATATCGTCAAGCGCTTCGGGATGCGCAATTCGCTGCAACCGGACCACCTGACGGTGAAGCTGACCGGCTCGGCTGGGCAGTCGCTGGGGGCCTTCGCGGCGCCGGGGCTCAAGCTCGAAGTCTCGGGCGATGCCAATGACTATGTCGGCAAGGGTCTGTCGGGCGGCACGATCGTGGTGCGGCCTTCGATGGCGAGCCCCGTGGTGGCGTCGGAGAATACGATCATCGGCAACACGGTGCTTTATGGTGCGACGGCGGGCTATCTCTTTGCCGCGGGCCGGGCGGGCGAGCGTTTTGCCGTCCGCAACTCGGGCGCGCATGTGGTGATCGAAGGCTGCGGCAGCAACGGGTGTGAATATATGACCGGCGGTGTGGCGGTGATCCTTGGTGAGATCGGCGCGAACTTTGCTGCCGGGATGACCGGGGGGATGGCCTATCTCTATGATCCCGAAGGCTCGGCCCACAAGTTGATGAACGCCGAGACCATCGTGACTTGCCCGGTCACCGTCGATCATTGGCTCGATCAGTTGCACGGTCTGCTGGAACGCCATGTCGCCGAGACCAAGAGCCGCAAGGCCGCCCATATCCTTCAGCATTGGGAGACCGAGAAGCACAACTTCTTGCAGGTCTGCCCGAAGGAGATGTTGGTGCATCTGCCCGCGCCGCTCAGCGTGGAAGAAACCGCGGTTCCGGCGGAGTAAGTTATCCCCCGCGCGGCTTCGGTCGCGCGGGGAGGCAATGGCCCGGCGCCTTCGGCTTGCTTCCGGGCCGGGGTGGTAGACGGAACGGGATGCGCTACTTCCTCCGCATCGGAGGACTCCATGCATAAAATCCTAGTCGCCCTCGCCCTAGTCACCGGCCTTGCCGCTTGCACCGACACCGCCCCGCGCGGCGGGGGTGACATCCTCGTCTTGGGCGATTCCATCATGGCGTGGAACGGGGCCCGCGCCATCCCCGATGTCATTGCAAATCAAACCGGCCGCAACGTCACCAGCCGCGCCGTACCGGGCGCTCAGTTCGTCAATGCCTCGACCGTAGCCTCTGCCGTCGGCTTTGACATCCAGCAACAGTTCCCCGGCGGGCGCTGGAACTGGGTGGTGGTCAATGGCGGCGCGAATGACCTGAACGCCGATTGCGGCTGTGGCGCCTGCGGAGCCGCTGTCGATGGGCTGATCGCGCCGGATGGTCAAAGCGGCAGCATCCCTGCCTTTCTGCAACGCCTGCGCGCCCAGACCGGCGCGCAGGTCATGTGGATGGGCTATTACGCAGGCTCCGGTTCGGGCGCCTTCGCGGGCTGCCGTGATGATCTGGTCGAAATCGAATCCCGCATCGCGCGCTTCGCCGCGAACCGCCCCGGGGTCCATTTCGTCGATTCCGAAGATGTGATCGACCGGGGGGATCGCGACCTCTTCGCTCGCGACAACGTGCACCCCTCGGCCCGAGGCTCTGCCCGGATCGGGGCCTACCTCGCCCAAGAGATCACCGCGCGTGAGAGCCGTTCACAAAATCCCGCAGACGGCCTATAGCTGATCCATGGCGACACGGAAAAAGACCGCCCCCAAGGGTAAAAAATCGAGCAAGAGCAGCCCCTCGCTCAAGAAACGCGCGCGCCGTTGGGCCTTGCGCGCCTTGGCGCTGGCCTTTCTCTTGGCGGTGCTGTTGGTGCTGCTGTTTCGCTTCGTCAATCCGCCCACGGGTTTCTACATGTTCTCGGAATCGCGCCGTTTGGGCGGGGTGCAGCGGGACTGGGTGCCGTTGGAACAGATCGCCCCCGTGATGGCCCGCGCCGCCGTGGCGGCGGAGGATGCGAATTTCTGCAATCATTGGGGCTTTGACATGCAGGCGATCCGGACCGCCATCGAAAACGGGTCGGCCCGCGGGGCGTCGACGATCAGCCAGCAGACGGTCAAGAACGTCTACCTCTGGCATGGCCGGTCGTGGCTGCGCAAAGCGCTTGAAGCCGGGATGACCCCGCTGGTCGAAACCCTCTGGCCCAAGCGGCGGATCATCGAGGTCTATCTGAATGTGGCCGAGTTTGACGAAGGTGTCTTTGGCGTTGGTGCGGCGGCGCCGCATTACTTTGGCGTCGCGGCGGCAGACCTAAGCGCCACCCAAGCCGCCCGCCTTGCCGCGATCCTGCCCGACCCAAAAGAGCGTTCCGCCTCGCGCCCCGGTGACTTTACCCGCAAGCGCACGGCGCAGATCATGGACGGGGCGGCGACCATCCGCGCGGACGGTCGCGCCGCCTGTTTCGAGAGTTGAAAATCCCTCCGCCAGCAGGCATGGAAGAGTGCAATCCTTTTAACCACACGGACTTTATATGACGGCTCGCTTGTTTCACGTTCCCTTGTCCCCCTTCTGCCGCAAGGTGCGGCTTAGCCTTGGGGAGAAGAAGATCGAGGTGGAACTGGTCGAGGAGCGCTATTGGGAACAAGACCCCGATTTCCTGCGCCGCAACCCGGCGGGGAAGGTGCCGGTGCTGCGGCTCGACGGGATCATGATGGCGGAAAGCGCCGCGATCTGTGAATATATCGAAGAGACCCGCCCCGAGGCGTCCTTGCTGCCCAGCGACCCGGTGCAGCGTTTGGAAGTGCGGCGTTTGGTCAGTTGGTTCGACGACAAGTTCCACGACGAGGTGACCTCGAAACTGCTGTATGAGCGGGTCAACAAGAAGGTCACCAAACAGGGCTACCCCGACAGCAAGAACGTCAAGGCCGGGGCCAAGGCGATCAAATATCACCTCGACTACATGGCGTGGCTGCTGGATCACCGCCGCTGGCTGGCGGGCGACGTGATGACGCTGGCCGATTTCGCCGCCGCCGCGCATCTGTCCTCGCTCGACTATATCTCGGACGTGGATTGGAACCGGTCGGACGTGGTCAAGGATTGGTACGCCAAGATCAAATCGCGCCCGGCCTTCCGGTCTATCCTCGCCGATCAACTGCCGGGCTTCCCGCCTCCGCTGCATTACAACAACCTCGACTTCTGATGCCTGCCGCCCCCCGCGCCGAGATCGGGCCGGAGGCTCTGAAGGCGCGGGTGGTGGCCCGGGCGCTTGAGGAAGGCTTTGTCGCCTGCCGCATTTGCCGCCCCCAAGACGTGCCCGAAGTGCCCGAACGGCTCGCCCGTTTTGTCGAGGCCGGGTTTCACGGGCAGATGGGCTGGATGGAAGAGCGGATGCATTGGCGCGGCAACCCTGCCGCCCTCTGGCCCGAGGCGCGGTCCGTCATCATGCTGGCCGAAAGCTACACCCCCGAACATGACCCCCGCGCGGTGTTGGCGCATCCCGACAAGGGCGGGATTTCGGTCTACGCACAGGGGCGCGATTACCACGATATCGTCAAGAAACGGCTGAAGCGGCTGGCGCGGTGGCTGATGGAGGAGGCGCGCGCGCTGGACCCAGAGGTGAAGGTCTTCGTCGATACCGCCCCGGTGCCCGAAAAGGCGCTCGCGCAGGCCGCGGGGCTCGGTTGGCAGGGCAAACACACCAACCTGCTTAGCCGGAAGTTCGGCAATTGGGCCTTTTTAGGCTCTGTTTTCACCACGCTCGATCTGCCGCCCGACGCCCGGGAGGTGGACCACTGCGGCTCTTGCCGCGCCTGTCTTGAGGCTTGCCCCACGGATGCTTTCCCCGCGCCCTATCAACTCGACGCACGGCGCTGCATCTCCTATCTGACGATCGAACATAAAGGGCCGGTCGATCTGGACCTGCGCGAGAAGATGGGCAATCGGATTTATGGCTGTGACGACTGCCTTGCCGCTTGCCCGTGGAACAAGTTCGCCGTGGCGGCCAGCGATATGCGCTATCACGGTCCGGCGGTGCAGCCCGCCGATCTGGCCGAGCTTGCGGGCCTTGACGATAGCGCTTTCCGCACACGCTATTCCGGATCTCCGATCAAACGGATCGGGCGGGATCGTTTCGTGCGCAACGTGCTTTATGCCATCGGCAATTCCGGGCTGGCGCGGCTGCGCCCCGTGGCGCAATCTCTGACCGAAGACGCTGACCCGACCGTGGCCGAGGCCGCGCGTTGGGCGGCAGCGCGTTTGGCATAGGAGGCACGCCCATGGCGGTGTTATTGGGCGTCGACACGGGCGGCACCTATACGGATGCGGTGCTGATCCGCGATGAGACCGAGGTGATCGCCACCGCCAAGGCGCTGACGACCCGTGCCGATCTGGCCGTGGGCGTGGGCAAGGCGGTCAGCGCGGTTTTGGCCCAATCCGGCGTGGCGGCGGAAGAGATCGCCATGGCCTCCCTCTCTACCACGCTGGCGACCAATGCGCTGGTCGAGGGGCAGGGCGGGCGCGTCGCCTTGATCTATGTCGGGTTTCGGGCGGCGGATCTTGAAGCGCATGGGCTATCGGAGGCGTTGCGGGGCGACCCTTGTCTGCTGCTCTCCGGCGGGCATGATCACGCGGGGGCAGAGGCGGCGCCGCTGGACGAACCGGCCCTGATCGCTTTTTTAGAGACGCAGAAGGCCGAGGTCAGCGGCTTTGCAGTGGCCAGCCAATTTGCCACGCGCAACCCCGCGCATGAGCAGCGGGTCGCAGAACTGGTGGCAGAGGTCACGGGGCGCCCCGTCTCGGCCTCTAACGGTCTCTCGGCCAAGCTGAACGGGCCGAAACGGGCGCTTACGGCGCTGTTGAACGCGCGACTGATCGGCATGATCGACCGGCTGATTGGCCGCGCAGAGGATCAATTGCGCCATCTGGGCATCCACGCGCCGTTGATGGTGGTGCGCGGCGATGGCGCCCTGATGTCGAGCGCACAGGCCCGCGAACGGCCGATCGAGACCATCCTCAGCGGCCCTGCGGCGTCGCTGGTGGGCGCGCGGTGGTTGACCGGGGCAGAGACGGCGCTGGTGTCGGATATCGGCGGCACGACGACCGATGTGGCCCTATTGCGCGACGGTCGCCCGGCGATTGACCTGGCAGGCGCGCAGGTCGGTCCCTATCGAACCATGGTCGAGGCGGTCGCGATGCGTACCCACGGGCTGGGCGGTGACAGCGAGGTGCATTTCACGTCTCAGGGTCTAACCGCGGGCGTGACTCTTGGGCCGAAGCGGCTGCTGCCGATCTCTCTCATCGCGGTCGACGCGCCGGAGGTGGTGCATAACGCCTTAGACGCGCAGCTGCGCCGCAGCGTGGTGGCAGAGCATGACGGCCGCTTTGTCCGTGCCGTAGAGGGGCAGGGGGCCGAAGGTCTGGCCCCGCGCGACAGGGCGCTGTTGGAGCGGATCGGCGGCGATGTCTGGCCGTTGGGGGATGTGCTGCGCAATCGGGTCGATCAAAGCGCTTTGGCGCGGTTGGTCGCACGCGGGTTGGTGCAACTGGCAGGGGTGACGCCCACGGATGCGAGCCATGTGGCGGGGCATCTTTGTGCATGGGATGCCGATGCCGCGCGCAAGGCGCTGACCCTGTTCGGGCGCAAGCGCGGCGGTTCGGGGCTGCGGTTCTGCCCCGATCCTGATGACCTCGCCCAGATCATCCTCGACCGTTTGACCGAACAGACGACTTTGGCCCTGTTAGAGACTGCATTCGCCGAGGAAACCCCCGGTTTCGACCTGCCGCCAGAGGTCTTGGCGCGCCATGTGCTGATGCAGCGCGGCCTGTCGGGACATCGTGGCGTGCTGCGGATCGATGCGGGGCTGAACTTACCTGTCGTGGGATTGGGCGCCTCGGCGGCGACCTACTACCCGCCAGTGGGCAAAAGGCTGGGCAGTGAGATGATCTTGCCCAAATACGCCCATGTCGCCAACGCCATCGGCGCGGTGGTGGGCCGGGTCACCATGCGCGAAAGCGCGACCATCACCGTTCCGCAAGAGGGGGTGTTTCGCCTCCACCTCGCTAATGGCCCGCAGGATTTCCCGACCGCTAAATGCGCTTTGTCCCAAGCGGAGCGCGCTTTGACCGAAGCCGCCCGCGCCCGCGCGCGAGCAGCTGGGGCGGCGGAGATTGAATGCCATGTCACGCGGGATATCCGGCTGGCGGATGTCGAGGGGCGGGAGGTTTTCGTCGAGGCCGCGCTGACCGTTGAAGCCTCGGGTCGCCCGCGGGTGGCGGTGGGCTAACCCCCGGCGCGGGGCCGGGGGCTGCGATTTATTCTGCGGCGTCGCGTTTGGGCAGGACCCAATCGGCGCGCGGGAAGTGGCAGGTGTAGCCGTTGGGCAGCCGCTCAAGATAGTCCTGATGCTCGGGCTCGGCCTCCCAGAAATCGCCCACCGGCTCAACCTCGGTCACAACTTTGCCGGGCCAGAGGCCCGAGGCTTCGACATCGGCGATGGTGTCTTCGGCCACGGCTTTCTGTTCGTCGTTCACATAGTAGATCGCCGAACGGTAGCTCATCCCGATGTCGTTACCCTGACGGTTCACCGTGGTCGGGTCGTGGATCTGAAAGAAGAATTCCAGCAGCTCGCGGTAAGAGGTCTTGGCGGGGTCGAATATGATCTCGATCCCTTCGGCATGGGTGCCGTGGTTGCGGTAGGTCGCGTTGGGCACGTCGCCGCCGGTATAGCCGACGCGGGTCGAGACCACGCCGGGGCGGCGGCGGATCAGGTCCTGCATGCCCCAGAAACAGCCCCCGGCCAATACTGCGCGTTCGGTTGTCATGTCACATTCTCCACTTGGTTGAGATATTCGCCATAGCCTTCGGCTTCCATGTCGTCACGGTGGATGAAGCGCAGGGAGGCGGAATTGATGCAATAGCGCAGCCCGCCCCGGTCGGGCGGGCCATCGGGGAAGACGTGGCCGAGGTGGCTGTCGCCGTGTTTGCTGCGCACTTCCGTGCGGACCATGCCGAGCGAGGCGTCTTCCAACTCTTCGACGTAGGCAGGCTCGATCGGTTTGGTGAAGCTCGGCCAGCCGCAGCCGCTTTCGTATTTGTCCGAAGAGGCAAAGAGCGGCTCGCCCGAAACGATGTCGACGTAGATGCCCGGTTCCTTATTGTCGAGGTATTTGCCGGTGCCGGGGCGTTCGGTGCCGCTGCGTTGGGTGACGTGGAATTCTTCGGGGCTCAGCGCGTCAATCGCGGCATTGGTTTTTTCGTATTGCGGCATGGCGTCCTCCATTCATGGGCTTGGCCTATTAGATGGGGTGTGGCGGTGAAATTCAAAGGGGGTGCGCCTCACACTGGCGTTATGCCCTGCGCTGGCGCGAGACTTGGACGGCGAGGATGCCGCCCGCGATGATCGCGACGCCAAGGATGTCGCGCGGCCCCAGCGTTTCGCCCAGCAGCAGCGCTGCGATGGCCACGCCGAAGAAGGGGTTGAGGAAGTGAAAGGTCGCCGCCCTTGTGGCGCCGATGCGGTTGACCAGCCAGAACCAGACCACAGTGGCGGCCAAGCCGGGCACGAGGCAGGTATAGGCGAAGGCAAGCGTCAGGCGCAGGCTGGGGTCGATCCGGGGCGTTTCGAACAGCGCGGTGGCGATGGAGAGGGCGACGCAGCCGACGAGCATTTGCAGGCCCACGACCATCAGGAAGTTGCCGCCCGAGGTCGCGCCGCGCACCAGCAAAGTGGCGGCGGTGAGGGCCACAACGCCGATGGCGCAAAGGATGAGGCCGTAGAGGTCTACTTGCCCGCCAAGGCGCGCGCCCATGATGATGGCGACGCCGATGACACCGGCGAACAGCCCCGCGATGCCCAGAGGGCGCAGTTTTTCACCCAAGAAGGCCCAAGCGGCGAAGCCGACGAGCAGCGGCATGGTCGAGGCGATGATCGCGGCGAGGGACGCCTCGATGGTCTGCATGGCGATGAAGTTAAGGCCGAGGTAGACCGCGTTTTGCAGCACGCCGAAGATGATCGTGGCCCGCCATTGCGCGGGGGTGAGGCGCCAGCTTTGCCCCAAGGCCAGCGCGGCGCCGACGCCGATCAGGCCCGAGATCAGGTAGCGCAGGGAAAGGGCCAGCAGGGGAGAGGCGTCCATCACGATGATGCGGGCTGAGGTGAAGGCCGAGGACCACATCACGGCAAAGGCCAGGCCCATGAGAATTGCGCGGATGTCCATGAAATGCCCCCTGTGCTGAACTTGCTAAGGAATGGCGGGTTTGTAGGGGGAGGGCAAGGTGGGTTTGGTGGGATATGCCACCCGGTCCGGAAACAGGCCGTAGGCGGTGGCCCTCCATCAATCCTACAACTAAAAAGGGCCGTCCGAAGACGACCCTTTCGTAAACGCTCAGCCCAAGGCTTACTCGTTCACGCTGTCCTTCAGCGCCTTCGCGATGGTCATCTTGACCACTTTGTCGGCGTCTTTCTTGAACTGTTCGCCAGTGGCGGGGTTGCGGACCATCCGCTCGGGGCGCTCACGGCAATAGATTTTGCCCACGCCCGGCAGGGTCACGGCACCGCCGGCGGACACTTCACGGGTGATCAGGTTGCAAACGGCGTCGAGCGCTGCGCCTGCGGATTTCTTGTCGGTGTCCATCTCTTCTGCCAGAGCAGCAACGAGCTGGGTCTTGGTCATCGGTTTTGCCATTTTATTCTCCTTAGACTGCCCGCTTTTTAGGGCCTCATGGCCGGAATGTAACGGTATGTTGTGGGATAACACAACGAATTGTGGCGCTATAAACGCGAAAACATGCGATTTTCCGCTGTTTCCAGCCCTATAGGAACGCTGTTTCGTCGAAGGATCGAAGTTTCCGGCTGTGGATCCGCTCCAGCGGCATGCGGCGCAGCAACTCCATGGCGCGGATGCCGATCATCAGATGGCGGGCGACTTGGGTTTTGTAGAAGTCTGACGCCATGCCGGGCAGTTTCAACTCCCCATGCAGCGGTTTGTCCGACACGCATAGCAGCGTGCCATAGGGCACCCGGAAGCGATAGCCATTGGCCGCGATGGTGGCGCTTTCCATATCCAACGCCACGGCGCGCGATTGGCTCAGCCGTTGCACCGGGCCGGATTGGTCGCGCAGCTCCCAGTTGCGGTTGTCGATGGTGGCGACGGTGCCGGTGCGCATGATGCGTTTCAGCTCATAGCCCTCAAGTTGGGTGACCTGCGCCACCGATTGCTCCAGCGCGATCTGGATCTCGGCCAGCGCCGGGATCGGCACCCAGACCGGCAGGTCGTCGTCGAGAACGTGATCCTCGCGCAGGTAGCCATGCGCCAGCACGAAATCACCCAAAGCCTGCGTGTTGCGCAGACCGGCGCAGTGGCCCACCATCAGCCATGCATGGGGGCGCAGCACGGCGATGTGGTCCGTCGCGGTCTTGGCGTTGGACGGCCCGACGCCGATGTTGACCAGCGTGATGCCCGAGCCGTCCGCCCGCTTGAGGTGATAGGTCGGCATCTGCGGCGTCTTCAGCGTGTCGGCCAAGGGCGCATCGGGGTCGGTGATCTCGGCATTGCCGGTCGAGACGAAGGCGGTATAGCCGCTTTCCGGGTCGCGCAGCATCTCGCGGGCGTATTGCTCAAACTCCGTCACATAGAACTGGTAGTTGGTGAACAGCACATGGGTTTGGAAATGCTCAGGATCCGTGGCCGTGTAATGCGCCAGCCGCGCGAGGGAGTAATCGACCCGCTGTGCGGTGAAGGGCGCCAGCGGGCGCACGTCATCCTCGGGCACATAGGTGCCGTTGACGATATCGTCATTGGTCGTCGACAGATCCGGCACGTCAAAGACATCGCGCAGGGTGAAGTCCGCCGCCCCCTCCTGCGGCACGTTCAGCGCGTTGTCGCCGGACATGGCGAAATGCACCGGGATCGGCGTGGTCGAAGGGCCGACAATCACCGGCTGGTCGTGGTTTTCGATCAACAGGCCGATTTGCTGGATCAGGTAGTTCCGAAACAGATCGGGCCGGGTGATCGTCGCGGCAAAGGTGCCGGGAGAGGAGACATGCCCGAAAGACAGCCGCGTATCCACATGCGCATAGGAGGAGGTGCGAAACCGCAGCTCAGGGTAAAAGGCGCGGACGCGGGCATCGGGCGCCGAGCTCTCCATCGCCTTGGCAAAAGACTCCCGCAGGAAGGTGGTGGCTTGCTGATAGAGTTCGGTCAGACGGTCCACGGCAGCGGTCGCATCGCGGAAGCTTTCCGGGTTCGGGGTGTCCGGGGTCAGGATCGTTGTCATGTTTGCGGCTCTAACAAAGGTATGATTTCAAATTTCTGCACATCGACCAGCCCAAGGTCCGAGATCCGCAGTTCGGGGATCACCACAAGGGCCAAGAGCGAATGCTGCATATAGGCGTTGTTCAGCTTGCAGCCACAGTCGATCATCGCTTGAACGAGGGCTTCGGCATCGGCGGCGACCTCAGCGGCGGGACGGTCGGACATCAGCCCGGCGATCGGCAGGGCGACCAGCGCCAGTTCTTCGCCTTCGCGGAAGATGGTGATGCCACCGCCCACCTCACGCAGGCGGTTGGCGGCGCGGGCCATCTCCTCGGCATCGGTGCCGACGACGATCATATGGTGGCTGTCATGCGCGACGGTCGAGGCCATCGCCATGCGCCCCTCGTAGCCGAAGCCCGAGACGAAGGCATTGGTCACCGTGCCGGTGGCGCGGTGGCGCTCAACCAGCGCGATCTGGCAGACCTCGCCGGTGCCCTGCACGCGGCCTTCGGTCACCGGCAGTTCGAACTTCAGCGCCCGGGTCGGGGCTTGGTTCTCGACCACGCCGATGACATTGGCGGTGACGGCATTGGCGCCTTCGGGGGCGGGGATGTCGAAATCATTGGCCTCAAGATCGCGGGCCATGTTCACCGTGTTGCGCGCGGTGTCTGGCCAATCGAAATGCGGGCAGTCGACAAGGCATTTGCCGTCTTCGGCCACCACTTCGCCGCGCGCGATCACTGTCTCGACCGGGAAACTCGCAAGGTCCGAGGTCAGGATCACATCCGCCCGACGGCCCGGCGTCAGCGAGCCGATTTCGCGCTCCAGCCCGAAATGCGTCGCGGTGTTGATCGTCGCCATTTGCAGAGCAATCAACGGGTCGCAGCCACAGTCGATGGCATGGCGTAGAACGCGGTTCATATGCCCTTCGTTGGTGATCGTGCCCGAGTGGCTGTCATCGGTGCAAAGGATCATATTGCGCGGATCGAGGCCTTTTTCGGTGATCGCGGTGATCTGCGTCTTCACGTCGTACCAGGCCGACCCCAGCCGGATCATCGACCGCATCCCCTGCCGCATCCGCGCCACGGCGTCGGCCTCGCAGGTGCCCTCGTGATCGTCCGCCGGACCGCCCGCCACATAGGCGGCAAAGGCGGGGCCAAGGTCGGGGGAGGCGTAATGCCCGCCCACCGTCTTGTTCGCGCGTTGCGTGGCGGCGATCTCGGCCAGCATCTGCGGATCGGCGTTGCTGACGCCCGGAAAGTTCATCATCTCGCCCAGACCCACGATGCCGGGCCATGTCATTGCCTCGGCCACGTCCTCGGCGGTGATCTCGTAGCCCGTGGTCTCCAGCCCGGGGGCGGAAGGCGCACAAGAGGGCATCTGCGTAAAGATGTTGATGGGCTGCATCAGCGCTTCGTCGTGCATCATCCGCACGCCGTCGAGACCCAGCACATTGGCGATCTCATGCGGGTCGGTGAAGGCCGAGGTGGTGCCATGCGGGATCACCGCGCGGGCGAACTCGGCGGGGGTGAGCATGGTGCTCTCGATATGCATATGCCCGTCGCAAAGGCCGGGCGCCATGTAGCGGCCCTTGGCTTCGATGATGCGGGTGCTCTCGCCCCGGCAATGGCCGGCGTCGGGGCCGACAAAGGCGATGCGCCCGGCGGCGATGGCGATGTCATGGTCGGGCAGGCATTCGCGGGTGTGCACATTGACCCAAATGCCGCCGGTGATGATCGTATCGGCCGCGCGCCGTCCGGCGGCGACCTCGACCAATTGCGCGGCCACATCGGGCCAAGAGGGGAACGTTTTATCTGTCATGTCCAAAGGTGACATAGGGCCGGGGGAGGTTCAAGCGATCACGCCATCGGAAAGGGCGCGCGATGTTGCCAGAGCGCGCCGCTTGCGGCTAACTGGCGCGCAAGGAATTTACGGAACGATTATATGAATTTTCTCTTTGTGCACCAGAACATGCCCGGCCAATACCGGGAATTGATACAATGGCTGGCGCAGACGGGCGGGCATCGCATTTATTTTTTGACCCAACGTCAAAATGCGCCGCAGCTGCCGGGGGTCGAAACCCGTGTCTACCGCCCCCATCACCGCCCCGACGAGAAGGCCTATGGTCTCTCGCGCATTTGGGAGGAAGCCTCAGGCAATGGGTTCGGCGCCGTCAACGCCGCCCAGCAGATCGAAACGAAGGAGGGCTTTCGCCCTGACATCATCATCGGCCACGTCGGTTGGGGGGAGTTGAGTTTCTTCAAGCAACTTTGGCCTGACGTGCCGATCATTGGTTATTTCGAGTATTACTATAACATGACCGGCGGGATGGTGGGCTTTGACCCTGCCGAGAAAATCTCGGCCCATGCGCCCTATCTCAACCACGCGCGCAACATCGTGCCGCTTGCCAATATCGAAACCGTCGATCTGGGCCATTGCCCGACCTATTGGCAACGCGACCGTTTCCCCGAGAGCTTTCACCGCAAGCTCTATGTCTGTCACGACGGCATCCGCACCGATCAGCTTTTGCCCGACCCGGATGTGAGCCTGCGTCTGGGGCGTTTGGCGCGGCCCGTCACGCGCGAGGATGAGATCATCACCTATGTCGCGCGCAATCTGGAAAAGACCCGCGGTTTTCACACGATGATGCGCGCCCTGCCGCGTATCTTGGCCGAGCGGCCCCATGCGCGGGTGGTAATCGTCGGCGGCAATGAGGTCTCCTACGGCAAGCAGAGCGATCACCCCGGCGGTCTGCGCGGAGAGATGGCGGCGGAGTTGCAGGATCGGGTCGATTGGGATCGCGTGCATTTCGTGGGCAAAGTGCCCTATCCCGACTTCAAGAAGCTGGTGCAGATCAGCCGCTGTCACATCTATCTCACGATGCCCTTCGTGCTGTCTTGGTCCCTGCTCGAAGCCATGTCGATGCAGGCCACGATCGTCGCCTCTGATGTAGCCCCGGTGCGCGAGGCCGTGACCCATGGTGAAACCGGCCTGCTGGTGGATTTCTTCGATCCCGATGCGCTGGCAGCGCAGGTGGTAGAGGTGCTCGCCCGTCCGCAGGATCACGCCCATCTCGGCCCGGCGGCGCGGGCCCATGTGGTCGAGAATTATGATTTCCTGACCCGCTGCTTGCCCGAACACCTTGCGCAGATCAACGCATTGGTGCCCGAGGGCAAGCGGATCGGTTAGGGTCAGTTGCTGAGGTTTCCGGCGGTATTCACCAGCCCGAAGACCGAACCGACAAGGCCCAGAATGGTGCGGGTGTCCGACAGCGGGCTTTCCGTCGCGAGCACCAGATCGCCGGATTGAATGTGGAAATTCCGCGCCGAGAACAGCCCGTCGGATGTGGTCAGATCCAGCGTGAACACCACCCGCGTGCGGCGCGGGCCGCGCACGCCCGCACTCACCGCGCTGGCGGGGTATTCGCGCAGGATCAGGATGCCTTCGGGATCGGCGCGGGATTCGTTCACCCCGCCGATGATTGCCAATGCATCCAGCGCCGAGACTTCGTCGCGGTTAAAGGGAAACTGTGCCTCCCGCCCGGCGGCACCCAGCGACAGGAAGTAGCGGCGGTCATCTTCGATGATCAGCTTATCGCCCCCGATCAGCCGGGTGTCGAGGCTTGGGTTCTCATAAAGCCGGTCGATCGAGGTGGTATAGATATTGGCGCCGCGCAGCAGTTTAACCTGCGGGTTTTCGATACTGGAGAGCACGCCGCCGCCAGCTGAGATTGCAGCGAGAACGGTGAAGTTGTTGTCTGGCATCAGGATGTTGCCGGGCTTGTTGACCCCTCCCACGAGGTCCACCGAATTGCCGCGCCCTTCGGTCATTGCCAGTTGTACCTGTGCGGAGGGCACGATCCCCTCAAGCTGCCGTTGAAGCAATTGACGGGCCGAATCCGGTGTGCGGCCAGAGACTTTGACCTTGCCGATATAGGGCATGAAAATGGTCCCGCTTTCCGAGACGCGAATGCCGGGCAGGGTGGCGACTTGTTGAGCCGGCGAGGTCAGCAAGGAGTTATCGCCGCTGTCCCAGACCAAAAGGTCCAGCCGATCGCCGGGGCGGATGACTTGGGCATTTGACCCCCGGCTGGCGCCGATCCAACTATGGCGCTTACTATCGGTACGGGGCCATTGGGCGACATGGGGCAGAAAGGCATGGGTCACCGGATAGACAGCGATATCCGCATCCGGCGTCTCCGCCGCCCGTGTCACCTCTTTCTGAATGGCGGCACCGCGCGGAAGGTTTGCGCAGGCGGCGAGAGAGGATGCCAGCAGGATCGAGAGGAACAGCTTGCTGAGGTGCTTCATAAGATGCGCATCGCTTCCGAATGTTTTACCGGCAAACCGGGGTATTTGATCAATGTCTAATGTAAAATAACGGGTCTCGCAGGATACTGCCTGCACGGCCTATGATTACAATTCTAATTCGGCAGGATAATGACTGAACCTATGGCGTCAATGATTTCAATGGGCAATGCGGCTTCGGGCAGGGGGTTGGCATCTGGCGATGTGCTTTTGCTTGGCGCGACGGGGCGGCTGGGCGGCATGCTGCGCCGTCATTGGCCAGAGCCGGAGGCGCTGCGCAGCCAGTCGAGAGAGCCGCGGCCCGGTTTTTATGATTTCGATTTGCCAGATGCAGAAGAGAGCCCAAGCGACGCGGCCCTCGCAGCCGCGCGTGGGGCAAGAGCGATCATCTCTTTGGCGGGTGTGACGCCAGCCCGGGCGGGGGCTGGGGGTGCCACCTTAAAAGATAACGCCACCCTGGCCATAGCTGCGCTGAAACTGGCAGAAACGGCGGGGGCCCCGCGGCTTCTCGTCGCCTCATCGGCGGCGGTCTACGGTGCAGAGGACGGCCCGCTGCAAGAGGACCTGTCCTGCGCTCCGCTGTCGGATTACGGCAGGCAGAAGCTTGCGATGGAAAAGGCGGTGCAAGAGGCGAGCGGAGAGACCGCAGTCACTGCGCTACGGATCGGCAACGTAGCGGGGGCGGATGCGATCCTCGGGGGCTGGCGGCCGGGTATGCAGATTGATCGCTTTCCCGATGGTCGCACACCAAGCCGCAGTTACATCGGGCCGGTGACCTTGGCGCGGGTGCTTCACGCGCTTTGCCAAGCAGATAATTTGCCGCCCATTCTGAACATCGCGGCCCCCGGCGCGGTGGAAATGGGCGCGTTGCTGGATGCGGCGGGGCTGGCGTGGGAGCCCAAACCCGCCCCTGCCGCTGCCATTCCCGAGGTGCGGCTGGATACGAATGAACTTGAACGCCACGTCGATTTCACGCCAGAAACTCAAACGCCCGCCGGTTTGGTGCAGGAATGGCAGCTGGATATGAATAAACGATGAAGACCCATCAATGACTTGGCGCAAGCGCATTTTCGATCTGTTCTTCGCCAGTCTGCTCGTCGTCATTGTGGGGCCGATCCTGCTGGGGTTGCTGGTCTGGCTGCTGGTCAAAGAGGGGCGGCCACTTTTCCATGTGGCCGAACGGATGAAAACGCCGGAAGAGAGTTTTAAGCTCTGGAAACTGCGCACGATGACCGTGGCAGAAGAGGATCAGGGCGTGTCGGGCGGCAACAAGGCCGCGCGGATCACCCCCACGGGCGCATGGCTCAGGGCGCGGCGCTTGGATGAGTTTCCTCAGCTGTGGAACATCCTGCGCGGTGATCTGAGCTTTGTCGGCCCCCGCCCGCCGCTGCGCGAATATGTTGAGCGTTTCCCCGAGGTCTATGCCGACGTCCTAAAATCCCGGCCCGGCGTGACCGGATTGGCCACGATCCGCTACCACAAACATGAAGAACGGCTGCTGTCGCACTGCGAGACCGCAGCAGAGACCGATCGTGTCTATTGTCGCACCTGCGTCCCGCGCAAGGCCCAGCTTGATCTGATCTATCAGCGCCATCAAAGCATCTGTTTTGACTTTGCCCTGATGCAGCAAACCGTCCAGAACTTCTTCAGCCGAGGTTGAGGTTTTCAGTAGTCGGGCGAGACGCCGCTGAGCACATGTGTTAAGAATTGGTTTTGTTAACCAAAGCGTGACATTGTTTGCCGCATATTTAAGCAATTGTAGATTCGGATGGCGATGTATTATGCGCGTTTGGCCGTTTTCCCCCTTAGTGTGGTGCATCGGCGCCAAGGACAGAAGATGGTAGTGCGCAGGTGGGGAACGCAGTGCATTCTCGAATACAGCCGTAAACAGGGGAGCGGCGCATGTTGAGCATTATCAAGTCGCTGACCAAGCGGCAAAAGCGCGTAATCATGCTGACGCTCGATTCCTGTTTGATCTTGCTGGCTGCCATCCTCGCGCTGGCGGTGCGCGGATTGCCTGAACCCTTCCTCGATGCCTTTTTCAGCTACGCCCTCACGCTACCCATTACCCTGATCGTCGGCGTAATCGTGTCGATCCGCTTGGGGGTTTGCACAACACAACTCAACGCCTACGAGACCGCAGCGGTCGGAAGCACCGCAATACTCGGGACTATCCTTGCGGCCGTATCTCTGCTGGGCGCGACCCTTCTGGGACTGGATTTCCCAATCGGCGTTCATGTGATGTTCGGGGCGATCTTTTTCTCTCTGGTGGTGCTGTCGCGGGTCATCTTGTTGCATATCGTGTTGCAAATCTACCGGACGGGCGACGCGCGGTGCCGCGTTTTGATCTACGGCGCAGGCACCACGGGGACGCAACTGGTTTCGGCCCTGCGCGGCCATGAAACGATCGAACCGATTGCTTTTGTTGATGACAATATCGCGCTTCAGGGGCTCAACGTCTCGAAGCTGCCGGTCTATTCTCCACGGGGCATCGCTGAACTTACCGTCGAAAAGCAGATCGACCGCGTGTTGCTTGCCGTGCCTTCGCTCAGCACCCCCAAACAGGCCCAGATCGCTCGGCGGTTGGAAAAGCTAGGTCTTGAGGTGCAGACCCTCCCCTCCTTCGCGCAGCTGATCGGCGAAGAGGCCTTGGTCGACAAGCTCTCCCCCGTCTCTCCGAGCCGCTTTTTGAACCGGGATGAGGTCACCCCTTTGATCAACGAAGGGGGCGAGAGCTATGCGGGTAAAGTGGTTTTCGTCTCGGGCGCAGGGGGCTCCATCGGGTCGGAACTGTGCCGCCAAGTGTTGCTTTGTCGGCCCACCAAACTGGTGCTTTTCGAGTTGAGCGAACTGGCCCTCTATAACGCCGACATGGAGATCCGCCAGTTGGCCGAGGGCAGCGATATCGAAATCGTTTCGGTCTTGGGGACGGTGACGGATACCCGGCAGCTGCGCAAAGTGCTGTCGCAACACGGGGTCAATGTGGTCCTTCATGCCGCGGCCTATAAACATGTGCCCTTGGTCGAGGCGAACCCGTTGTCGGGGCTGGTGAACAATGTCCTCGGGACCCATGCTCTGGCCGAACAGGCTGCCCGGGCGGGGGTGGAGCGTTTCATCCTCGTATCCACTGACAAGGCCGTGCGCCCGACCAATATCATGGGCGGGTCCAAGCGCCTTGCCGAACTCGTCATTCAGGATATGGCGCGCAAATATGGCGGCCCGGGCGGTGTCATCTTCTCCATGGTCCGCTTCGGCAATGTTCTGGGGTCCTCCGGGTCGGTCGTGCCACTGTTCCAAGAGCAGGTCAGCCGCGGAGGCCCGTTGACGGTGACGGACCGCGGGGTGGCGCGCTACTTCATGACGGTCGAAGAGGCCGTGCGCTTGGTCCTACAGGCCGGATCGCTGGCCCAAGGGGGCGAGGTCTTTGTTCTGGACATGGGCAAACCTGTGCCGATCCTCAAACTGGCCCGGCAGGTGATCGAGACCGCCGGATACACCGTGCGGGACGAAGACAACCCCGATGGCGATATCGAGATTGAGATCACCGGTCTGCGCCCCGGCGAAAAGATGACCGAAGAGCTCACGTTGAGCGGTCTGCTGATCAATACGGCCCATCCCAAAATCTATTCCGCGCGGGAAAACGGGCTGCACGAACTCGAAATCGCCTCTGCCCTGCGAGATCTGCGTGAAGCACTAGTGGCGAATGACGAAGCGCTGGCGCGTCAAGTGGTCTACCGTTGGGTTGAGGGGTTCGCCCCGCCTGAGGCGTTGCGAAAGTCCTCATAGCGAAGTGCATGGTAGGTTCTAATGATCGCAGCGGATCGACCTCCTGAAAGAGTAAATCCACCGCTTGCCGCTTGTGATTGCGGCCCATGCGGGCCACTTTGGCGGTATGGATAAAACGCTTCTTTCCCTCGGCCATGGCTATAGCGCGCGGGCCTTGGCGGCCCGGTTGCTCCCGCAAGGCTGGCGCATCATCGGCACGACCCGCAGCCGTGAAAAACTGGATGAGATCGCAGCGACGGGGGTGGAGCCGATGCTCTGGCCCGGCAGCGATCTGTCTTCGCTTTTGCAAGAGGTGCCCAACCTATTGGTCTCTGCCGGGCCGGGGCCGGAGGGGGATCCGGTTCTGCTGGATTTGCAGGATGAAATCACCGCAGCGGCCCCCCATTTGCGGTGGGTCGGCTATCTGTCGACCACCGGCGTCTACGGCGACCATGGGGGCGATTGGGTGGATGAGACGGCACCGCTCACCCCCTCCACCCGGCGTGGCGCGGCGCGGGTGCAGGCCGAGGCGGCATGGGGCGCGATCCCCGGCCTGCCGTTGCATATCTTCCGGCTCGCGGGCATCTACGGCCCCGGGCGGGGGCCATTCGCCAAGGTGCGCAAAGGCACGGCGCGGCGCATCATCAAGGCCGGGCAGGTCTTTTCGCGTATTCATGTGGAGGATATCGCCCAAGCCTTGGACCTGTCGCTGGCCAAGCCGCAGCCGGGGGCGATCTATAACCTTTGTGACGATGATCCGGCCCCGCCGCAGGATGTGATCGGCCATGCCGCTGCGCTTTTGGGCCTGCCCTTGCCCCCGGCGGTGGACTTCGACAAGGCCGAGATGACCCCCATGGCCCGCAGCTTTTACGCGGAGAGCAAGAAGGTCCGGAACGATCACGCCAAGGCGGCGTTGGGCTGGCAACCGATCTATCCCGATTACCGCTCTGGTCTGGCCGCGCTGCTGGAGGCGGAAGACTGAATCCGAGGCACCGCCAGAGGCACTGAATGCGTCAAGACGAACACACGTTGGCCCATTTGCTGGATAGCATGGAGCGCGCGGCAGAGAAGGAGGCGGTGTCGATCAACGACGTGCTGCATGAGATCGGGGACCGTTCGATCACCCCTCTGATCCTGATCGTCGCCTTGCTGCTGGTCTCACCCCTGTCGGGCATTCCCGGCGTCTCGACCCTTGCGGCGGTGACAATCATCCTGCTGGCCGTGCAGGCGGTGACCGGGCGGCGCAGGCTATGGATGCCGCAATTTCTGCTGCGCCGCGAGGTCGCAGGCCATCGGTTGAGCGGCTGCGTGCGCTTTCTGCGCCGTCCTTGCGCTTTCGTCGACGGGCGTTGCAAGCCGCGCCTTCAGTTTCTCACCACCGGGCCGATGCGGTTCATCACACTGGTGGTGGTCACGATCATCCCGCTCGGCTGGCCCTTTATGGAGGTGCTGCCAATGATGTCATCGCTGGGGGCGGGAACCGTTGCCCTCTTGGTGTTTGGGCTGTTCACCCGCGACGGGCTTTTCGTGCTTTTGGGCTATGTCTGTGTCGTGATCACCTTGGTCGCGGGCGGCCTGCTGGTGCTGACCGCCGCCAGTTAGGCGCGCTGCGCGTCCAAGTCACCGATCCCCAGCACTTCGAGCACCTTGGCAGCGATCTGTTCGGCGTTCATCCCCGCCACGGCATACATATCCGCCGGGCTGGCCTGATCGATGAAGGTATCGGGCAGCACCATGGAGCGGAACTTGAGCCCCTTGTCGAACACCGCCTCATCCGCCAGCAGCTGTGCGACATGGCTGCCGAAGCCGCCGACTGCCCCCTCTTCGATGGTGATCAGCGCCTCGTGGTCATGGGCGAGCTTGAGGATCATCTCGCGGTCCAGCGGCTTGGCGAAGCGGGCATCGGCGATGGTGGGGGTGATGCCCTTGGCTCGAAGCTGTTCGGCGGCCTTCTCGACCTCTTCCAAACGCGTGCCGAAGGATAAAAGCGCGACCTTGCTGCCCTCTTGGATCATCCGGCCCTTGCCGATTTCCAGCGGGGTGCCGCGCTCTGGCATCTCGACCCCGCGCCCTTCGCCGCGCGGATAGCGGAAGGCGATGGGGCCGTCGTCATGAGCGGCGGCTGTGGCGACCATATGGCGCAACTCGGCCTCATCGGCGGCGGCCATGACCACGAAACCGGGCAGGTTGGCAAGGAAGGCCACGTCGAAGGCGCCCGCATGGGTCGGCCCGTCGGCGCCCACGAGCCCCGCGCGGTCGATGGCGAAACGCACCGGCAGGCGCTGGATTGCCACATCATGCACGACTTGGTCGTAGCCGCGTTGCAAAAAGGTGGAATACATCGCGCAGAAGGGTTTCATTCCCGCCGCGGCGAGGCCCGCGCAGAAGGTCACGCCATGCTGCTCGGCGATGCCCACGTCGAAGCAGCGGCTGGGATAGCGTTCGGCGAAAAGGTCGAGGCCGGTGCCATCGGGCATGGCGGCGGTCACGGCGCAGATCTTGTCGTCCTCGGCGGCCTCGGCCAGCAGGCTGTCAGCGAAAACGCGGGTGTAGCTCGGCGCGTTGGAGGGGGCTTTCTTTTGCTCGCCCGTCACCACGTTGAACTTGGCCGTGGCATGGCCGCGATCCCGCGCGGCTTCGGCGGGGCCGTAGCCCTTGCCCTTTTGCGTCTGAATGTGGATCAGGATCGGCCCGGTTGCGCGTTGATGGACGGTGCGCAGCACGGGCAGAAGCTGGTCCATGTCATGCCCGTTGATCGGCCCGAGGTAGGAAAACCCGAGGTTCTCGAACAGGGTGCCGCCAACGGCCATGCCTTTAAGCATGTCCTTGGCGCGTTTCGCGCCTTCGCGGAAGGGTTCGGGCAGCAGGCTCACCGCGCCCTTGGCGGCGGCTTTGAAATCCTGAAACGGCGCTTCGGCGTAAAGGCGGCTGAGGTAGCTCGACATCGCGCCCACCGGCGGGGCGATGGACATCTCGTTGTCGTTGAGGATGACGATCAGGCGTTTCTTCAGATCGCCCGCGTTGTTCAGCGCCTCATAGGCCATGCCCGCGCTCATCGCGCCGTCGCCGATCACGGCAATCGCGTCGCCCAGCCCTTCGGGGATCACACCGCCCAGATCGCGGCCCACGGCAAAGCCGAGTGCTGCCGAGATCGAGGTCGAGCTATGCGCCGCGCCAAAGGGATCGTAGGGGGATTCGCTGCGTTTGGTGAAACCCGATAGCCCGTCCTTCATGCGCAGGCTGCGGATGCGGTCGCGGCGTTCGGTTAGGATCTTGTGCGGGTAGCACTGGTGGCTGACGTCCCAAATGATCTTGTCGCGCGGCGTGTCGAAAACCGCGTGCAGCGCTACGGTCAGTTCCACCACGCCAAGCCCCGCGCCGAGATGCCCGCCGGTTTCCGACACGGCCGAGATCGTCTCGGCCCGCAGTTCGCGCGCGACTTGGGTCAGTTCGGCATCGGACAGGTGTTTCAGGTCCGCAGGGCGGGTGACCTGATCAAGCAGGGGTGTGGCGGGTTTGTCACTCATCGGGGCCTCTCTGGTGCCGCATTGGCGCATGTGCCGCCCGGCTAGCTGTCGCGGGCAATAACGAAGGCGGCAGCGGCTCGCAAGCTCTGCGCCTCTGGTCCATATTCAGATAGGGCGTCGCAGGCCATGTCCACCAATTCGGCGGCGCGGATCTTGGCCCCGGCCAGCCCGAGGTGGGACACGAAAGTGGCCTTGCCCGCCGCGTCGTCCTTGCCGACCGCCTTGCCGACCGTTTCGGCGTCGCCTTCGACATCAAGAATGTCATCCGCGATCTGAAAGGCGAGGCCGAGGTGTTTGGCGTAGGCCCCAAGGGCGGTGGCATCGGCCCCGGCCATGCGTGGGCCAGCCATGGCGGACCATTCGATCAACGCACCGGTCTTGCCTGCCTGAAGCGCCGTGATCTCGGCCAGCGACAGCGGCGCGGGGGCGGTTTCGGCGGCGATGTCCAGCGCTTGCCCCCCGACCATGCCGCCGACGCCTGCCGCTTGGGCGAGGCTGGTCATCAATGTCAGCCGCGCCTCCGCCGGGCAGGGCGCTTGGCCGAGCAGTTCAAAGGCCAGCGTTTGCAGCGCGTCACCGGCCAGAACGGCGGTGGCCTCATCCCATTTGCGGTGCACCGTGGGCTGGCCCCGGCGCAGATCGTCGTCATCCATGCAGGGCAGGTCGTCATGCACCAGCGAATAGGCATGCAGCGCCTCGATAGCTGCCGCCGCAGGGGCGGCCATGCCGGGGGCGATGCCATGCAGCCGGGCGGATTCGATCACCAGAAAGCCGCGCAGCCCCTTGCCGCCGCCGCAGGCATAGCGCATCGCCTCGGTCACGGGGCCGTCATGCGCGCCGAGTGCTGCGTCGATCTGCGCTTGCGCCAGATCGCGGGCATGGGCAAGCGCCTCTGCCAAGGGACGGGGGGTGGTCTCTTGCATGTGGGCGGTCAAAGCCCTTCGACGGGTTTCAGCCCATTCGGGTTGCCATCGCCGTCAAGCGTGATCGCGGCGACCTTCTCTTCAGCTTCTTTCAGCTTGGTCTCGCAGCGCGCCTTAAGCTTGGCCCCGCGTTCGTAAAGCGCGATGCTTTCGTCCAATGCGACATTGCCGTTTTCAAGCTGGCCCAAGACTTTCTCAAGCTCGGCCATGGCGGTCTCAAAGTTCATCTCTTCTACGGGTGTGTCGGACATTGCGCGCCTCGTTTTCGGAATTTCGCGCGACAATAGAACTTCGCGCCGCGCATTGCCAGCGGGCTTGCGTGATGAATTTTACCGGCCCGTTTCGGCAGGCGGGGCGGGGTCAGTCCGGGGCCAGCATATAGCCCGCGCCGCGCACGGTTTGCAGGTATTGCGGCTGTTTCGGGTCGCTCTCGATCTTGCGGCGCAGGCGGGTGATTTGAACATCGACCGCGCGTTCCTGCGCCTGCCCCCGGTCGCGGCCCAATTCCTCGACCAATTTGGCACGGCTCAGCGCGACACCGGGCTGGGCGGCGAAGATCTTCATCAGCTGCACTTCGGTCGCGGTGAGGCGCACCAAATCGTCGCCCTGCCACATCTCCCCCCGCTCCATGTCATAGCGGATCACGCCGAGCGACAGCACTTTTGGCGCGGCATCGGCGGCAGAGGTGTCGGGCATTCGGCGCAGGATGGCGTTGATGCGCAGCAGCAGTTCTTTCGGCTCAAAGGGTTTGGGCAGGTAGTCATCCGCCCCGGCCTCCAACCCTTCGATGCGGTTGTCGGTCTCGCCCTTGGCGGTCAGCAACAGGATCGGCGTTTGCAGGGTTTCGCGCAAAGCACGGGTCAGCGCCATGCCGTCTTCGCCGGGCATCATCACGTCGAGCACGATGAGGTCGAATTCCAACCCCGCGAGCACCCGCCGCGCATGGGCCGCATCGCGGGCCGTGCTGACCAGAAAGCCGTTCCGCATCAGGAACTTCTTTAACAGGCTGCGGATCCGCTCATCGTCGTCGACGACCAGCAGGTGCGGGTCGAGATCGTTCATGGGGCGCTTTCGCGCAGCCGGTCAAAGCTCTGGCGCATTTCGGGGTCCATCATGGCCTCCAATACCGTTCTGAAACCGGCCACGGCTTCGGGTCCGGCGGTGCGAAAGGCCAACCGCATGCGCGCGCGCTGAGCGTCTGATAGCTCCTGTTCCAGCTTGCGACCCTCGTCGGTCAGGAACAGATGCCGCTCGCGCTTGTCATTGCGGCCAACCTTGCTCTGCACCAGACCATCGGCGATCAGCGTGCGCAAGACACGGTTGAGCGATTGTTTCGTGACCCCGAGGATATTGAGCAGGTTGTTCACCGTCGTGCCAGGGGCGCGGTTGATGAAGTGAATGGCGCGGTGATGCGCGCGGCCATAGGCCATATCGGCCAGGATCCGGTCGGGATCGGCAGTGAAACCGCGATAGGCAAAGAACATCGCCTCGATCCCCTGCCGCAGTTGTTCGTCCGTCAAAAACAGCAGGCTGTCGCCGCTGCTAGGGGCCATCATGCGCCCGTCAGCCATAGTATGTCTCATTCTCTCTCGGGCCTGTTGGGGATCAGTTTACGTCAGCGTTGTTGACATTCCAATAGTGAAAGGCTATCGAATCTCGTGTTTTGCGCAATTAAATGTCTGCATCTGCCGATTGTTGCGCAATTTTTGAAAAGATAGCGCGTCATTTGGAGGGGAAACACCATGGCAGGCGGATATGACAACCGGGATGGGCACATCTGGATGGATGGCGAAATGGTGGATTGGCGCGAGGCCAATGTCCACATCCTGACCCATGCGATGCACTATGCGTCTTCGGTGTTTGAGGGCGAGCGCGCCTACAACGGCAAAATCTTCAAAAGCCGGGAGCATTCCGAACGGCTCAAGCGCTCGGCTGAGATGATCGACTTTGAGATCCCCTACACCATTGATGAGATCGAAGCTGCCAAGGCCGAAGTCCTCGCCGCTTCCGGCCTGCAGGACGCCTATGTGCGTGCGGTCGCTTGGCGCGGTGTGGGCGAAGACATGGGTGTCGCCTCGGCCCGCAACCCGGTCCGCATGGCCATCGCGGCTTGGGAATGGGGGGCCTATTACGGTGACGCCAAGATGAAGGGCGCCAAGCTCGACATCTCCAAATGGAAGCGCCCCTCGCCCGAGACGATCCCGAGCCATGCCAAAGCGGCGGGTCTCTATATGATCTGCACCATGTCCAAACATGCGGCCGAGGCGAAGGGCTGCTCGGACGCGATGATGTATGACTACCGCGGCTATGTGGCCGAGGCGACAGGCGCGAATATCTTCTTCGTCAAGGATGGCGAAGTGCACACGCCGACGCCCGATTGCTTCCTCAACGGCATCACCCGGCAGACCGTCATCGACATGCTGCGCGAGAAGAACATCAAGGTTCACGAGCGCCACATCATGCCCGAAGAGTTGGAAGGTTTCGAGCAGTGCTGGCTCACTGGCACCGCCGCCGAAGTGACCCCGGTGGGGCAGATCGGCGACTGGAACTTTGAGGTCGGCGCGCTGACCCGTGAGATCGCCTTGGACTATGAAAAGCTGGTGCGCAGCTAAACGCTGCCGCTGAACTTCGCCAAAGTTACGCCGCCGTCCTGCAAACCCTTGCGGACGGCGGTTGCGATTTGAACGGCCTCTGCGGTGTCGCCATGCAGGCAGATCGTGTCGATCCGGGTGGGAATGTGCTTGCCGCTTTCGGTGATGATCGCGCCTGCCTTGACCATCTCCACCATCCGCGC
Source organism: Sulfitobacter sp. 1A15258 (assembly GCF_043557045.1). NCBI lineage: Bacteria > Pseudomonadati > Pseudomonadota > Alphaproteobacteria > Rhodobacterales > Roseobacteraceae > Sulfitobacter > Sulfitobacter sp. 1A15258. The sequence goes on from NZ_JBIFFK010000003.1 coordinate 248,078, forward strand.
CGCTGCCGCTTCCGCATCATGGATCACCGCACCGGGCTTGCTGCGGTCGACCAGCGTCGCGTCATCGTTATAAGCGCGGTCGGCAAAGATCTCCCCGGCCCATTTGCAGCCCAGCGAGCGCACCGCCGCCTCCTGCGCCGTGGCGGCCAGCACCATGACGATGAGGTCGGGCGCCACGCTCAACGCCGCCTCATAGAGGTCGCGGGCCAGTTCCTCATCCTCAGACGCCATATTCGCCAGCGCGCCGTGCAGTTTCAGGTGGCGTACCTCAGCGCTAACGCTGCGCGCCATGCCGACGCTCGCGGCGACCTGATAGCGGATCTGGTTCTGCAAGGTGCCACGCGGCACTGAGAGGCGGTTGCGGCCAAAACCGGCAAGATCCATGAACCCCGGATGCGCGCCGATGCCGACGCCGTTTTCATGCGCCACGCGCATCGTCGCCGCCATGACATCGGCGTCGCCCGCATGCCCGCCACAGGCGATATTGGCCGAGGTCACGACGCGCAGAAGCGCCGCGTCGTCGCCCATTTTCCAAGGGCCAAAGCTTTCGCCCATGTCGGCGTTGAGATCGACGGTGGTCATGTCTGCTCCTTCTCGAAGGGGTCGGCAGTGGCTGAAACCACGCCGGAGATCAGTTGATAGCCCAAAAGGTCACGGATGCGCGCCGGATCGCGCAACAGCGGCTGGCGGCGCTTGGGCAGGGCAGCGAGGTCGGCGCGGTGGCGCGTCTCGGCGGCCAGCGCTTCGTCGAGCTCGACGAACGCGAATTGCAGCGCAGCACCCGGCTGCGCCTGCGCGACGATCGGCAGGTCGCAGGGGATCACCGTGCCGATGCGGGGGTAGCCGCCGGTGGTCTGGCATTCGCACATCAGCACGAAGGGCGCGCCGTCGCCGGTGATCTGGATGTCGCCGGGGGTGATGACTTCGGACACGATGGTCAACTGCCCGCCGGTGGCGAAACCTTCGCCCTCGTGATCCATCCGCGCGCCCATCCGGTTGGCGCGGGGATCACGACGAAAGGTGGTTTCGGTGAACCGCTGGCGGGTTGCCTCGTCGAAGGCATCGGTCTGCATGGAGGCCACGATGCGCACCCGCTCGGCCCCGAACCGGCTGTCGCGCGGGAGAGTGAGGTTCGTCTCGCCGCCCTTATCGACCCCTAGCGGCAGAGTCTCACCACTTTGCAGCAGCGCGCCGATGCCAGCGGCCAGATGGCTGGCGCGCGCGTTCATCACCGGCGCCACGTCAAACCCGCCGCCGACATGGAGGTAGCCATAGGCCCCGTCCCGCGCGCCGCCGATGGTCAGCTTCGCCCCGGCGGGCAGGAGGTGGCTGGCGTTCCAGGCGACCGGCTCGCCGTCAATGCTCACCTGCATCTGCGCCCCGGTCAGGGCGATGCGGGTGTCCTGATCGACCTCGAAACTGCCGCCGCTGCCCGCCATCTCAAGCGCGGCGCTGTTCGGATCTTGCCCCAGCAGGGCGGCCCCTTCGTGCAGGGCAGTCGGGTCCGCCGCGCCGCCGTGGGTCAGGCCAAGGGCGCGATAGCCGGGGCGACCAAGATCTTGGATGGTCATGGCCGGACCGGCTTGAAGGATGGTCAGCGTGCCGCTCATGTCAGCGCCTCCCGCTCGGCACCGCCGGTGGGGTCGTCGGCGATGCGGTCGAACTCTTGCCGGGTGATCGACGGAAAGATCAGCTCATCGCCCGGCGACAGCGGAAAGGGCATATCGCTGCCCGGGCGGAAGGTGCGAAAAGCGGTCTGGCCGATGTGCCGCCAGCCGGTGGGGGAGGCATTGGTGAAGATGATCATCTGCCGAATGGCCACCACCAGCGACCCCGGCGGCACCGATTTCGTCAGCCCCTGCTGGCGCGGAATGTCCCAATGCGGGGGCAGTTCGCCCATGTAGGGCTGGCCGGGGGCGAAGCCGATGGTCAGCACCCGGACCCGCGCCTGCGACAGTTCCGCAATGGCCGCATCGGGGTTGAGGCCCGCGGCCTCGGCGGCCTCCTCCAACTGCGGGGCGAGGTCGGTGCCATAGATCGTCGGCACATGCCACAGGCTGCGCCCGGCGGGGAGGGCTTCGGCGAACCAATCGCGGGTTTGCAGCAGATCGTGCAGGCGGTCGGTCATGGTGGCGATGGCCTCTTGAGAGACTTCGAACTGCACGAAGGTCGACACCAGCGAGGTGCTCGTCTCACTCACCTCGGGCCAGTCCTGTTCCTCTACCGCCGCGCGAAAGGCGAGGGCGGCGCGGTTGGCGGGTTCGGACATCTTCTCGGCAAAGGTGACCAATAGGCCGGAGAGGCCGACACTGCGGATGCGGGGCCAGTCATTCATTGCGAAGCATCCTTTCGTAAAGGCGCGGCAGCAGCACCGGGGTCAGATACATCGGCAGTTGCCAGCAGCCGATAAAGATCATCAGCGGCGCGATGACATCCGCAGGCAGCGCCACGAGAAACAGCGCGATATTGCGGTTGCCCGCGCCGATTGCCAGTGGTCCGGCCACGGCGCGCAGCGGGCCGCGCCGGGTCAGCAGCAATGTGCCCGCCTGCAACAGATAGCTTAGGGCGAAGGCCAGCAGCGTCCAGCCCGCCACAGCCCATGGATCGCTGCGCAGCGCGGGGTTCAGCGCCGCCATCAGCCCCACCACGATGACCGAGAAGGCCAGCACCGACGCGCCATCCAGCGCCTCGGTCTGGCGCGGGGTGGGCTGGGGCAGGAAGACATGGCGCAGGGCAAAGCCCAGCCCAGTTGCGCCAAGGATCACGGCCAAGAGCCGCAGGGCGGCGAGGGCGATTTCCGAGGCCGGGCCGAGTTGCGGCAGGGCCGCCAGCACCGGCAGGACGGTCAGCGGAAAGGCGGCGGTGCCCAGCACCATGAGCTGCATCATCCGCCCCGCGTCGAGCCGCATCAACAGGGCGAGGTTCACGCTGCCCGTCAGCGCCGGGGCCGCCGCGGCGAGGGTCACGGCCAGTGCCGCAGGGGTCTGCCCCAGCCCGGCCAGCACGAAGCCCCCCAGCAGCAGCAGGGGCAACAGCGTCTGCAAGGCCAGCACCGAGGCCAGCCCCCAGATGAGATCGCGCACTGCACCAAGGGCCGCGCGGTGCCCGATCCTGAGCGCGGTGATCGTCAGCAATGCCGCCACCATTTGCGGCAACCACCGGGCCAGCGCCGCCGCAAGGCTGGGCAGGGCCAGCCCCGCCAGCAGCCCGGCGATCAGGCAGGCCCGCGCATGGCGCGAGGCCAGTCTCAGCATATAGCGCATGACCTTTCACCGCTAAACCGGTGCGCTGCGCAGGTTTTCGGGTAGCCATGTGGCCACTTCGGGGAACCAGATCAGCACGAAGACCATGAAGACCATGATCGCGAACATCGGCAGCGCGGCCTTGGTGATATAGCCCATCTCGTGGTTGGTCATGCCTTGCAGCACGAAGAGGTTGAAGCCAATCGGGGGGGTGATCTGCGCCATTTCAACGACCACGACCACGAAGATGCCGAACCAGATCAGATCGATGCCCGCGCTGCGAACCATCGGCTCCACCACGGCCATGGTCAGCACGACCGAGGAGATGCCGTCGAGGAACATGCCCAGCACGATGTAGAAGACCAAGAGCGCCATCAGCAGCTCGAAGCGCGAAAGCTCCATCGCCGCGATCCCGTCGGCCAGCGCGCGGGGCAGACCGGTGAAGCCCATCGACAGTTTCAGGAAGGCCGCGCCCGCAAGGATCAGTGCGATCATCGCAGAGGTACGCATCGCCCCCATCAGGCTCTCGCGGAAACTGTGCCAGTTCAGCGAGCCTTGGAACAGCGCCAGCGTGAGGGAGCCGATGACGCCGATGGCCGCCGCCTCGGTCGCCGTGGCAAAGCCGAGGTACATGGACCCGATCACGACCGTGATCAGCGCAAAGACCGGCAGCAAGAAACGCGAGTTGCGCAGTTTTTCGCCAAAGCTCATCCCGGTCTCCGCATCGGGGTTCCAGTCCTTCGACAACATGCTGGTGACGGCGACATAGCCCATGAACATCAGCGCCAGCAGCAGGCCGGGCAGGACGCCCGCGAAGAAGAGTTTGGTGATGCTTTCGTTCACCGTCACGCCGTAGACGATCAGCGCCAGCGACGGCGGGATCATCAGCCCCAGCGTGGCGGCCCCCGCCAGTGTGCCGATGATCATCTTTTCAGGATAGTTGCGCGCGCGCAGCTCGGGGATCGACATCTTGCCTACGGTGGTGAGCGTCGCGGCGGAAGAGCCCGAGACGGCGGCAAAGACCGTGCAGCCGACGATATTGGTATGCACCAGCCCGCCCGGCAGTTTCGCGAGCCAAGGCGACAGCCCGCGGAACATGTCCTGCGACAGCCGCGTGCGGTAAAGGATTTCGCCCATCCAGACAAAGAGCGGCAGAGCGGTCAGCGTCCAGCTTGAGGAACTGGCCCAGATCGTGGTGATCATGGCGTCGCCCACGGGTCGGGTGGTGAAAAGCTCCATCCCGACCCAGGCGACGCCCATCAGCGCAAGGCCAACCCAGACGCCGGTGCCGAGGAGGAAGAAGAGAACGATTAGAAACAGGGTAATGGCATAGATCTCGGTCATGGCGTCATTCCCCGAAGCTTTGATCGACTAGGTCACGGGTGACGCGGTGGTCGCCCTTGAAGATGAGGTGCAAAAGATTGTCTGTCAGCGCGATGGCAAGGATGCCACCGCCGATCACCATGACAGATTGCGGTATCCAAAGAGCGGTGGCGTCTTGGTCTTGGCTGACTTCGTTGAACTTCCACGACCAGTAGACGAACCAATAGGCGTAGTAAGTGAAATACCACGCCACCGCCGCCGCCACGGCGAAACACCAGATATCCAGCAGCCGCTTCCCGCCCGCGCTCAGCGCGTTAAGCAGGATCGACACGCGGATATGCGATCCGCGGTTGAGCGCATTGGCGAAGGCAAGGAAACTGGCCCCGGCCATTGCATAGCCCGCATAGCTGGCAGCGCCCGGAAAGACATTGCCGGTCCAACGGGCGACCATCTGGGCCACGATCAAGGTAAGGATGACCACCAGACAGAGCGCGGCAAGCGCCCCCGCCCCGGTATATAGCCCGTCCAATAGTCTGCGCAGCGCCTTCATGCGGCTCTCCCTCCGTCAAGTCATGCCCGGGCATGAGAACGGCGGCCCGGGTGACGGGCCGCCGCAGGTTTCGTGATTATTGCATCGCCTTGTAGTCGTCGACGATCGCCTGACCGTCTTCGCCCGCGGCTTCGAGCCATTCTTGCGTCATGGTCTCACCCACCTCGCGCAGGCCGGACATCAGCTCTTCGCTGGCCGGTTCCACGTTCATGCCGCCTTCGCGCAGCCCGTCATAGGTGAACTGGGTGTAGTCCTTGGAGGCTTGCAGGCCCCGCTCTTCGGCCTCGGTCGCGCAGGTGGTGATCGCCTCTTTGTTGGCGTCCGAGGTTTCGGCCCAGACATCGGCGTTGATCATCACATAGTTGCGCGGCAACCATGCGTCGACTTCGTAGAAATGCGTGAGGCTTTCCCAGACCTTCTGGTCATAGCCGGTGGCACCCGAAGAAATCATCGATTCCGCGACACCGGTGGCGAAGGCTTGGCTGACTTCGGCGGCCTCGATGGTGACGGGCGACATGCCGGTCAGTTCGGCCAGACGCGCGGTGGTGTTGTTGTAAGAGCGGAATTTCACGCCCTTCATGTCCTCGACCGAGTCGACTTCTTTTTTGAAGTAGAGCCCTTGGGGCGGCCATGGCACGTTATAAAGCAGGACGAGGTTCTGCTCTTCCAACACGGATTCAACCTTGGGCTTGGCGGCTTCCCAAAGCTGGGCGCTGGCCTCGAAAGAGGGCGCGAGGAAGGGGATGGAGTCAAAGCCGAAGACCGCGTTCTCGTTCTGGTGGCCGGAGAGCAGACGCTCGCCCAGCTGCACCTGCCCGGTCTGGATCGCGCGCTTGATGTCCGCGCCGGCAAAGAGCGCGCCGCCCGGGTGCACGGTGATCTCGATCTCGCCGCCGGTCTTCTCGCCCACGCATTCGGCGAATTGCACGCCGTTCTCGGAGTGGAAGTTCGAGGCCGAATAGGCCATCGGCATGTCCCATTTCTCGGCCGCGAAGGCGGGCATGGCGGTGCCCAGCGTCAGGGCGGTCATCGCCGCGCCGGCCATCAGTCTTGCTGTCAGTGTCATGTGGTTTCTCCCTTGTTGTTGCAGTCCCACGCTTGGCGTCATCCGTCGAAGCGTTGGGGGTGATACGGGGTCAGATCCGTGTTTGGCGTCTGCCCCGTGATCAATCCGGCGATCAGTCGGCCCGTTTTCGGACCGCCCGTCAACCCGATGTGATGGTGCCCGAAGGCAGTGTAGACCCGGCTCGTCCCGATCTGCCCGATCAGGGGCAGCGAGTCGCTGGGGGCGGGTCGGTGCCCCAGCCATTCGATCTCTTCCGTGGCGGTGAGATGTGGAAAGGCGGCCTTGGCCTGACGGTGCAGCAGCGCCAGTGGGGCTTTGGACGCGCCCGCTTCCAACCCGCCGAACTCGACGATCCCGGCACAGCGCAGCCCTTCGGCCATGGGCGTGGCGACAAATTTGCCCGCCGCCATCATGGTGGGGCGCGATGGGCCGCCCTCGGCATTCTTGAAGACGATGTGGTAGCCGCGTTCGGATTCCAGCGGCACGTTGATCCCCAGTTTGCGCATGAGCGGTTTCGACCAGACACCAGTCGCCAGCAGCACGTCATCGCAGGGCAGGGAGCCTTGATCGGTGAGGACCGAAGTGACCTCCTCGTCGACGATCGCCACGTCCTGCACCTCGGCCTGCCGGATGGTGCCGCCAATCCCCTCGAAAGCCTTGGCCAAAGCCCGAACATAGCCGCCGGGGTCGGCGATGAAGCCGTGGTCGGCCAGCCGTGCGATGCAGGTGATCTGCGGACCATAGGCCGGGTCGAATTCCCTGACCGCGCCGCCTTCGATGATGTCCGGCTCGAAACACGTCTCGCGGCGCAGCGCCCAAGTGTAGGCTTCAGCCTCGAAGGCCGCGCGGTTGGTATAGGCAAAGCAATAGTCGCTGTCGCGGACCCAATCCTCCAGCCCCAGATCGGTGCAGAGGGCTTTGTGCTGCGCCACGCTGTCGCTCACGATGGGCACCAACCCGGCAGAGATGCGGCGGGTATCGCGGTCATTGGCGTGGGCCATGTAGCGGCGCAGCCATGGCAGTAGGCGGGGCAGATAGGGCCAGCGCAGGAACAGCGGAAACTCGGGGTCGCGCAGCATCCCCGGCGATTTGCGCAGCAGGCCCGGCCCGGTCACCGGCGCGACGCCCGCCGCCGCCAGCACGCCACCGTTGCCATGCGAGGTGCCGCGCCCCGGCTCGGCCCGGTCCAGCAGCGTCACCTCCGCCCCGGCGCGGCGCAGCCAGATCGCGGCAGAGACGCCGACAATCCCGGCGCCGATAACAACGACATGTTGGCTCATGGATGACGGCTTTCGATTTCGCGTTGAGTCATAGCTTGTTTCCTTTGGGGCATCTTTTACACAAAAAATCACCACGTCAACAAAATGCTGATAAAATGTCATCGTTAGGGTTTCGCTTGTCTCGCCCCGCCCGCAAAGGCACCCTGCGCCCAAACGGAGGGCATATGACAAACGAGACGGGCGCGCGGCTGGGAATACTCATGCTGGACACGCGGTTTCCGCGCATTCTGGGGGATGTCGGCCATGCGGGCAGCTGGGATTTCCCGGTGCGCTACGCCGTGGTGCCGGGGGCCACGCCCGAAGCGATCGTGTGCGACGATATCGACCCCTTCGTGCAGGCTTTCATCGCCGTGGGGCGCGACTTGATCGCCGTAGGCTGCACGGGCATCGCCACCACCTGCGGGTTCTTGGCGCTGATCCGGCCTCGCCTCGCCGAAGCGCTGGGCGTGCCCGTTGCCGCCTCGGCGTTGGAGCAGGCGGGGCAGATCGCGGCCTGCCTGCCGCCGGGGCAAAGGGTGGGCATCTTGACGATCTCCGCCGCCACGCTTTCGCCCGCCCATCTGCACGCGGCGGGCGTGCCCGAGGGCAGCCCGGTGGTGGGGATGGAGGGCAGCGGCTTCGCCCGAACGATCCTCGGCAATCTGCCCGACCTCGACGTGGCGCAGGCGCGGGCCGAGATGGTGCAGGCAGCGCAGCAGTTGGTGGAGGCCCACGCGGATGTCGGCGCGATCCTTTTGGAATGCACGAATATGGTGCCATATGCTACGGATATCGCGGCGGCGACCGGGCGGCCCGTGCACTCGATCCACAGCTATCTCAACTGGTTTCACGCAGGGCTGCTGCCGCCCCGTTTCTGCTAATGCGACACGCGCAGCCAACCGTCGGTGAAGCTGACCCGGCGCACCCCAGCCAGCGGCAGGAGGCGGTGCAGCTCTGCCTCGAAGGCCGCTTGCCGCCCCTTGCCCCAGCGAACCCCGCGTTCGGGCCAGAGCGCGGTGACGCGCAAGACGTCCAGATCGCGATGCGCCTTCATATCGACCCGTCCCACCAGCCTGTCGCCCTGTAGCAGCGGAAAGACATAATAGCCGTATTCGCGCTGCGCCTCGGGCACGAAGACCTCGATCCGGTAGTCGAAACCGAAAAGCCGGGCGGCGCGTTTGCGGTCGCGCAGCGCGGGGTCGAAGGGGCTGAGCACCCGGAGCCGTTTGGGCGGTTCGCGGGTAAGGGCGGGGTCATCGGCCCAGCCGGGGCGGGCAAAGGCGGGGCGCAGGCTGCCGTCAGCGCCCTCAATGTCGATCTCCTCCAGCCGCCGCGCGGCTTGTTCTGCCGCGCACCAGCCGCGCGCCTCGGCGGGGGAGATATGGGCCCAGAAGGCGGCCAATTCCCCTGCCGTGGCAAAACCCAAGCGCGCCAGCGCTTGATCGCAGCACCAGTCGATCGTCTGCTCTATGTCGGGGGCATGCGCCGGGTCGCGCAGCGCGGCGGGGACCACCCGCTCGGTCAGGTCATAGCGCTTGCGAAACCCCTCGCGCCCGGTCACGGCCAGCGCGCCGCTGCGCCACAGATACTCCAGCGCGGTTTTCGACGGATGCCATTGCCACCAGCCCCCGCTGCTGCGCGGCTCGTCCCGGCCCACGTCGGATGAGGTGACGCTGCCCTCGGCCCGGACCTGCGCGAGCACGTTTTGCATCTGTGTTTCGAAGTCGTGCCGCTGCCAATCCTTCCAGCGGCCCAGCAGCTTGGCCGCATCTCGGGTTCGGCGCAGATGCCATTGCGGGTAGAATTCCATCGGGATGACGGCGGCGTCATGGGTCCAATGCTCAAAGAGCGCCCGGTCTTTTTCATAAAGCCGCTTGAGCGCAGCGGGGCGATAGCGCGGACGGCGGGCGAACAGGATCAGATCATGCGCCCGCGCCACCGTGTTGATGCTATCGAGCTGCACAAAGCCCAAGTCATGGATCAGCTTGAGCAGTGCCGCGCCCTTGGCCGGGCCCTGCGGCGGGTCCGACAGCAGGTGACGCGCCAGAAACAACCGCCGCGCGGCGGCATTGCCGAGCCTTGGGCGGCTCACCCCTGACGGCGGCGGCGCAGGGTATCGCCCAGCGACAGCGTTGGCGTCAGGGTGATCTGGGTTTGCATTTCCGGGTCCGGCTCGGGCTGGGTCTGGTTGAGGATGATCCGCGCCGCCGCCTGACCGATCTCGTTCCGGCAAGCGTCCATCGTTGCCAATTGCCGCGGCAAACCTTGCAGCAGTTCGACGTTGTTGAACCCGGCAAGGCCGATCTGCCCGGGAATGTCGATGCCTTGGTCGATCAGATGCAGCAGCCCGCCCGCGCCGATCATGTCATTGGAGTAATAGAGAAAATCAAGGTCGGGCGAGCGTTCGAGCATCTCTTGCGTCATCTCGCGCCCCTTGGCCAGCGCGGAGCCGCCGGAGTAAAAGGCCCGGTCTTCGATCTCGACCCCCGCTTTGGCGAGCCCTTCGGTAAAGCCCTCGAACCGTTTGCGCGCGCGGTGGTCGAGGGGCATTTTCGTGCCCATGAAGCCAATGCGCTCATAGCCCTCGCGCAGGATCGCCTGCGCCATCTCGCGCCCGGCGCGGCGGTGGGAGATCCCCACCATCGCATCGACGGGTTTGCCATCGGTGTCCATGATCTCGACCACCGGAATGCCCGCATTGCGCAGCATGGCGCGGGTGGCGTCGGAATGCTCCAACCCCGCGATGATCACCCCCGAGGGCCGCCATGAGAGCATCTCATAAAGCACCCGCTCTTCCTTCTCGGGCAGGTAGTCCGTCACCCCCACGACCGGCTGCAGCGGTGTGTCTTCGAGCACTTGGTTGATGCCGTTCAGGACTTCGGGGAACACCATATTGCCCAGTGAAGGGATCACGACCGCCACAAGGTTCACGCGCTGGCTGGCCAGCGATCCGGCGATCTGGTTGGGCACATAGCCAAGCGCCTTGGCGGCGGCGAGAACGCGGTTGCGGGTGGCCTCCGACACGTCGCCGCGTTTGCGCAGGACGCGGCTGACCGTCATCTCGGAAACGCCGCAAGCATCGGACACATCACGCAGGGTCAACGGGCGTTTGGGGGGTGTGGTCAATTTGGTTTTCCTGTTTGCCTCACCCATAGGTAGCGCGAAGCAGGAGGCGCGATCAAGCATTGCCGCAGCCCTGCTGCGAGGCGCAGTCATTCGGTTGCCAATCTGCCAATGACATCGCCAGACGCTTGCGTTAAACCCAAGCCTGTCGGCCCCGTGGCTCAACTGGATAGAGCAGCCCCCTCCTAAGGGGCAGGTTGCAGGTTCGAATCCTGCCGGGGTCGCCAAAACTGCCTGAAAAATATGGCTTATTTACAGGACGTTGTGCGGAAGCGTGCAAAAAGTCACGTGGGCTTTCGCGGCGAAATCAGCTGAAACGGCTGATTTCTCGTACAAAACCTGTACAAAATCCGCACGTTTGTGCGTATTTCGGGGGTCAATCATGAGCCGCCATAGCTTTGATCCTGAAGTCGCCGGACGTGTCGGTCTCAATGCAGCGGTGATTTTCCAGAACATCACCTTCTGGATTGAGAAGAACCAAGCCAACCGCCGCAATCTTCGAGACGGGCGGTATTGGACCTACAATTCGATCTCGGCTTTTGGTGAACTGTTCCCCTATCTTAGCGAAAAGCAGATCCGAACAGCGCTCGAAAAGTTGGTCAGCGCAGAACTGATCATCAAGGGCAATTTCAGCGATGATCGCTATGACCGGACCTGTTGGTATGCCCTGGGCAACTCCATTTGCCCAAATGGGCAAATCGATCCGACCGAAAGGGAAAATGATGCATTTGCCCGTGAGGGCAAGCCATCTGCCCCAGAGGGCAAATCCTATAAGAACAGATATAAACCATATCAAAAACCAAATCCTTCGCACGCGAAGGCGGCGGTGAAGGATGAGATTTCAGAAAAGATTTTGTCCGCCTATCCGGAGGATCGCATTCGCGGCAAAGCGGTTTGTCTTTCGCAAATCCGCCAAGCTCTGTCCGACGGAGTGGACGCCAAAGACCTCGAGGACGCTGTGCGGGCCTATGCGGACGAGAGCGAAGGTTTCACCCGCTCCAAGGTGTGCTTCTCCGACAACTGGTTCACCTCTGACCGTTGGTTGAAGTACCTTCACGACATCGAGGAAGCGCGAGAAGCGGGCAAAGCCAAAGAGGCTGAACTGCTGAAAGGTTTGGCCGACTGGGTCACGGACAAGCACCCCCTTTGCCGCCACATAACACCCGGCCAAGTGACCGCGATGCTGGCCGCAAAGCTGGTCAGTCCTGCCGAAGTCAAAGCGGCTGGGCTCAGAGCATGAGTGCGACCGACCCCTACAAAGAGCAGAGAGCAAGGTTACCCACCGATTACATCGGCGGGACTTGTGAGGGGCGGCAAGCCTCCCCTTCAAACCCCAACCAGACGCGGGCAAGCGGCGTCAAAGAGGGCCTTTCCGAAAGCGTGATCTTTCGATGCACACCGTTAGAAAAGGCAGCGCTTGTGGCCAAGGCGCGCGCCGCTGGCTTGCCCAATGCCACGCTGATGCGCGAGGCCTTGGGGTTGACCGAGGCACGTCGACGCAAGCCCGTCCCTCGCGTTGACCCGAAGCTGACCTTTGCGATTGCCCGCGTCGGCGGCAACCTCAATCAGCTGTCACGTTGGATCAACGGCGCGGTCAAATCCGGCCGAGCGAACCAAATCGATGCGCTCCAGGTCGCGACGCAGTTGGTGATCATCGAACGGCAGTTGGCGCAGATCGTGGCGGCACACACTGGCGGTGGAGAATGATCATCTCGTTCTTCTCCACCGGCACCGGTGGCGGTGCGGCCCCCATTGACTATCTGACCGCCCGCGAAGTTCTGGCTTATGACGAGAACCGCAACCTCATCCGAGACGTCACCGGTGAACCGCAAACCAAGATTCGCGACCCGCCGCCCGAGGTGCTGCACGGCAATCCCGATCAGACCCGCGACCTGATCGATGCGAGCCCCAACAAGTGGAGCTACACCGCAGGCGTTATCAGCTTTGCCGATAGCGATGATCCCAGCCCCGATGCCCAGCAAGAGGCCATTGAGCTATTTGAGGCTCTGGCCTTTGCTGGGCTGGACAGGGATCAATACGATTGTCTCTGGGTGCGCCACTCGCATGAAGGCAACGTCGAGCTGCACTTCTGCACGCCACGCCTTGAGCTCAGTACCGGCAAAGCGCTGAACATCGCTCCGCCGGGACATGAGAATGCCTTTTCCAGCCTACGCGACCTGTTGAACAAGACGCACGGTTGGGCAGACCCTTTGGAGCCAGAACGCGCACGGGAGGTAAGGGCGACGATTGAGGCCCCAACCCGCGCGCAGGGTCGCGAAGCGCTGCACGATTGGATCCTCGATCAGATTAGCGTCGGCACCATTACTGACCGCGCCAGCATGATCGACACACTCACTGACGCGGGATTCGAGATCCCCCGTGCCAGCAAGAATTACATCACCGCCCAAGACCCCGACACCGGCGAGCGCTGGCGATTGAAAGGAGAGATTTTCCATGACGACTGGCAAGCCGAACCGCCTCGCCGAGAAATTGAACGCGGACCTAGAGACAGTACGCAGCGACCACGCCGCCTTGATGGCATCTCAACTGGAGAGCTTCAGGAGCGATTTCAGCAGCATTGCGACCAGCGCGCTGCATACAATCGAGACCGATATCAGGTTCTTTCTGAGCGACAGCAGGAGCGAGTTGGAGAGGCGGAGCGAGACGATCAGGCGCTGGTTGACGATCTCACCCTGGGTGATCGTGGCGATGGTCTCATCCTGGATCGCGACAGTGCTGATCGCGAGTTGGTTTTGGACGGCTTTGATGGCGCATTCGGAGATGACGAGGCTTGGCTTGACCCGGATCGAACAGGCTGGGCAGACATGGGTGACGCTGGACCCGAACCGGACCGAATTGAAGACCTGCACGATGGCGCAAAAGCCCATCATCTGCATCGAGATCAAGGAGCCTTAGATGACCAAAACACCGACGACACCCCTGACAGCATTGGAGCGCGAATTGCTCGCATCCGTCGAACGGTTGGTGACGGCCTGCGAGAGCTCAGCCAAGGAATTGCACGCATTGGAGAAACGCTCGACCAGCAGGATCGAAAGCAAGGTGAATGGCTTGGCGCACTGCGTGGCGCTATTGATGAAATCACATCTCACGTCCGTCACCACATTGGCCGACTTGCTGCGCGAGGAACAGAACTACGACACGCTTCAGGCGGGATTAGAGACCAGCTGGAAACTAGCGAAAGAGGCCGAGAAGCGGCTGAACGAGAGCTAGGCGTGCGGGATCACGACCGAAGGCTGACGCATTGAGTGAGGCTCTGAGCAAGAAGTTTGCCACCAATGTCTTGCTTTGTGCTCTAAAGGTTTGGGGCCGTGTTCTATTTAGGTGAAAGTCTCAAAATTAGTTCGGTCGTGTTCTGCCGTGCTTCCCGGTGCTTTTTATCGCCTCCCAAGGTTGAGAAACGGGAAGAGACTTTGACTTCTTCAATCGCAAAGTAACGCTCGGACAAATCCGCTACGTCTTCGCCACTCAATCCGTTGCTCGCGGCACCTGCCGGAAAAGTTACGATTGCAGATGCCCCTTTTTGTGAAATCACCTTGAGCAAACCATCAAGAACCGGCTTGGACCTCGTCCGTAAACTATATTGTGAACGGGGGCGCTCCTCTGGAGGAGGGTACCGGCCGTTACCTGATATCTCGCCCACTTCCCCGAGGGCGACAGTTTCCAGAACGTGATAAAACCGACTGTAATGTACGCCGGAATAAGGTGGGTCCAAGAAAACTAGGTCCCCTTCAATAACTTGGTTAGCCAGTTCGTTCGCATCAACGACAATTGCCCTACCTGCCTTTTTGGCATGTTTTTCAGACAAGGAGACGGCTGCTCGTTTGACCAAGAATTGGATATCCCTCATCCAAGCTTCTTTCAGGAAGCGCCCGGCTGTTTCATTCGGTTTGAACGGCTGTGCCGTGTGACCTGGGGCGGCGGCTGATTGGCTCGCTGCGATGATTAGGGCTGCAAGGCCAATCCTGCGCTGATTGGCATTCTTTGGAAGAGCAATGCGTAGCGTGTCAAGCCAAAGCGATTGGAGCGGCGAGTAGTAGTAGCCTCCGTAAGCAAAACAGACAGGCAAGTTAAAGTCTGCACAGAGTTCCCGTGCCTCAATCGCAGACCCCGCGATTTGCTCAACCTCCAGTTTCTCTTGAAGGTTTGTGGCCTTCTGAAAGAAGCGACTTGGCTGCATCTCTTTCGCATGGTCAAACCAGCTGTCTAGCCAACGATGATCAGCTAGAGGCTCGGTTCTTTCAATTACCCCGGCGGCTAGTGCGACTGCATAAGATTGGAGATCGGAAGCAATTACTTCACGGTCGTATTTCTGAGCGACGTGCCACGCAACGGCTCCAGACCCTGTGAACATGTCAAATACACGATTGCATTCCGCTATCGATTGGCTCAGCGCGTCCCCAAGCCCGTTGGTCAACATGGACCGTTTTGAGCCCATATACTTCACGGACAGATACCCCACATCGCAGCGCGCTCAAGCTGCGTGACGTCGGGAGTCCCGTTGAGGTTGGCGGTAAAAAAGGCGTGCGGTTCATACGAGCAGTCATTCAACGATGCTTGGAAGTCTTCGACTGCGAACTTGGTGCTATCCCACAGGTCCGCCATTCTGTCTGGCAACGCATCTGCATCGACAATGCCACGATGAACCAGCAAGGGATCAATCCATGGTCTAATCTCTGTCCCGTCTTGAGAGAATCCAGCCTCATTTAGAGTTAGAACATTCAGTGCCGTAGCAGCTCTAAGCAGCAGAACTGCTCGCGAAATCATTGCTCGAGGAGTGGATCCGTCCGTAGACGCCAATTGAAATATCTGAGGTTCGCTTGCTCCGGCCTCGTCCAAAAGAAACGATTGCGGAACAGCCTGCTGAAGTGTGGGCTCGAGCTCGCTGTATCTAGTCACCACTGAGCTATTAGCCAACGGCACTCTGTCTGCCAGGTCCAATACAGAATTGTCTTGCTGGTGGACCATCTGAAACATGCGCCGTAACATATGGTTATCGAGCTGAGTAAACCCACTTGGCGTCGAGGGTTCCAAGGCATTCCACGTCTCCGACAAGAAGTCCATTTCATCTTGGAATGAACAGGGTATCTCGTTGAGATCATGTGGTGTGTAGCTTGAGATATTCCTCTGTTCGTGATGCCGGGTGGCAATATTCAAGTCAAACGCCCAAGCATCTATCAGCGGGACGACGATCGATACAGGTTGTCTGTTCGGCCAGATCGAGTCTAAGGCGTCTTTCAAGTTCGACCCATGCAGTCTTATTGCAGACAGGAATCTGGCAGCATTGGTGTCAATTCTTAGCCAAGCGTCCAGTGCAGGCCAAACTATACTATGTGTATTCTGACCGCCCCTATTCTCACGGTGGTCCTCCAATTTGTGCACCGCACCATTTGCGTCGACGCAGATGTTTAAGCCGTTAAAAATTCCCACTCCGGAGATCGCAAGCATACTCATCGCTGCCCGTAGTTGAGCGTAGTATGCCATGTGCTTCGCGGAATGACCGTCCCTAGCAACAAGTGCGCTAACGCTTCGAGACAAGTAACCCCAGCCATCTAGGCAGTGATTGGGACCACAAGCAGCAACCAAAGAGATCATCTGATCGTCAGTTAGTTGCAGACGTGCTTGGTCGAGTCGTCTAATCCCCCTGTTGGTTGCAGGATCCACAATTTGGCAGCTGCGAGCCGGATGCCCCAAGGGTAGCCATTCTCTTACTGGCTTGCTGCCAAAGGTCGTAATTTCGGACACAATTGATATGGGGTTCGCCAGCCCAATCTGACTGTTTACAAGTGGGGCCGCCATTATTCACCGCCGGTGGAAATGGTTTGGGCCATTTTTGCGACGCTCTCTGATTGAGATGTATTTAGCTCTCGTATGATGTCATTTGTCAGGAGGGTGTAACCTCCGCTCCCGCGGTACGCACGACGTGTAAGCTCTAAATCTCGATTGTCCCGAACTCCCGGCCCATCCAAGGACCGCCAATCAAAACGCGTTAGCGCGAGCGCCAACTCTTTGAAGGGCACGTAGAAGGCCTGATCTCGTAAAGTTACCAGAGCTCTTGAGACATCTTCTTCGGTCGTATCGGTCTCGTCAAACTCCTCTGCAACCCAATCGGCAAGTTGCCATTGGTCAACGGAACGATACAGGAAGTCGTTCACGACGGCATGGGCCGCACGGACACCCATATCCTGATTCAACATGGAGCTTCGGTCGTCGAAAGGATCTCTATCGGGCTCCGCGCCCGTAAAGGCGTCCGCCCAATCTCCAGCTTCGCCGTCATCGATGGCTTCTTTGACCAACCGCCAAAACTCGAGCACAAGAGCAACCTGTTGCGACCTTGTCCACGACAAGGGCTCTTCTTGCCCGGGGGTGGCCGCTTGAAACAAGCCGTAACGGCCCGCTTTGCCACGACCGGTTCCGAAGAATGCAGCAGTCAACGATCGCACGAATGCTGCCTGGCTCACCCGACCAGCGCCACTTTCTCCAAGCATATTGATCCTGTTTTTCCATACGGAATCCGGGTGCTTATATAGCCACTCTGTGATTTCCTGCGCCCTAGCTTCACGATAGACGGTCAGATCACCTGTTTGCTCAAGCCAAGCTTGGTTCCTAAGCAAAGGATAAAGGTCGAAAGCGTGGCTAGGGTTGATCCGTTTGGGAGAGACATTGATCGACCAGAAAAGATAGGCTTGCCAAGCAATGTCGAGTCCATGAAATGCGACGACTGGCAGCTCATAATCGCCATCCAGCTGCTCTTCAAAGGCCCACAGCCGGTGCTGGCCATCTATGACTTCGAAGGGTCTCACATCATCTTGAGAGAACTGGCCTAGGTCAGGCAGTTGGATCTGATATTGCCCTGAATTTTCCTGAACTTGTGCCGTCAGACCTTGCGAGGCTTGTTTGCCCCGCCGCACGTCACCGGGTTCGAGGATGTTTACTACGATAGCGGTTGGCAGCCAGCCTGGTTTCCTAAGGGCTACCTTGTCCAAGGTACGTTGGTTCTCCTTCAAGTCGCCGTACGGATAACCGTACTGGACAAACTCTTGGATCCGTTCCGTCCGCTTCTCGTCTCTTTTTCTTTGAATGCCCTCAGCGTCAACACTGTTTCGTTCACGCTTATAAACGTCGCTATAGCTGCGCAGTGTCGAAGCGTTCATGGAGAAAATGAACATTGAAGGTTTCGGTTTCCTGTCAGGTGGGTTTGTCGAATATTCAAACCCGTCCCAGATATCGAGCCACTGGGTAAACTTCAGAGCGTTTATCGTGGGTGCCTGACCGCTATTTTTGTTCATACTCTTTCAGCCTTGTGTGAATTTGGGTAATTCGGCGAGAGATCGCCATTAAATTTTGTTCTACTACTAATTTATTTGCGTAGAGTTGCCATAATCATTCAGCAGCTTTCTCAATTTTTGATTGGCAAAATGCAAAGTGAGAACTGAAGCGGTAAGGATTGGTACCAACACCCCGGATGCAGCAACCACAAGTAGCATGGTAAGTGTAATCGTGGTTGGCTCTGGCGGAATGTCAGAGGAAAAAAGGTATGCAAAACCAATCAAATAGATCGCACACGCGCCTAGGTGCACACCGTAAAGCGGTTTCAGGGGCTCAATGGCAGCATCGCATGCTCTTTCAAGAGTGGCATGCCGAACTTTGAGCCAACTTTTGCTAGGTGGTCGCATTTGCTTAATCCCTTACCAACTCGATCCATGTGTGTACATCGTCGTTACTGACTTCACGGCCTTCGACGAGTGACTGATACCAGCGCGCAACGATTGCTCCGCGTTTCTCGCTCTTAATCTTTATGTTTTCCTCAGTGAGGTGTTGATCGAGCGAAATCTCGATCCTCTTTAGCGCCTCGAAGTCATGCGCCGCTCTGACAGACTTTGTGCCCAATAGGATCCATGCAGCGTCTACATCGAACTTGTCGGCAATCGCGACCAAGGCTTCAACGGGAAGGCCACGCTGGCCTTTTTCGTAGCTGTGATAGGCGCGGTGTGAGACGCCGATCGCATCCGCCATGGCGGTTTGCGTCAAGCCGACTTCGTTGCGTGCAATCGCAAGTCTCGCACCCATTGCCGAGAAGACAGCTTTCAAATCCCGCGCCATGCAAGGTTCCCATTGACGTGACTGTCAAATTGCGCGAAACTGCACAAAATGACATAAAATTCCAGTTAATTCCATCTGACCACGTCAGAAGGTGCAGAACAAGCGATTCCATGCGTGTCGCCGATTCAACTTAAGCGGACAAGGACGACTGAAA
The DNA here is from genome assembly GCF_043557045.1 of Sulfitobacter sp. 1A15258. Lineage (NCBI taxonomy): Bacteria > Pseudomonadati > Pseudomonadota > Alphaproteobacteria > Rhodobacterales > Roseobacteraceae > Sulfitobacter > Sulfitobacter sp. 1A15258. The sequence continues at coordinate 266,916 of NZ_JBIFFK010000003.1, forward strand.
TGGCAGAGACCAATTATTCAGACAGCTCTCAGATCCTGGGGCTTGGAAAAACGCCCGCGCAGTGGGTCGAAGTAATGGCCGGGATGGGGATCGATATTTCAGAGCGCACTTTGCGCGAGCGAGCAAATGAGACCGGCGCTTTTTATCGCCTTGGGCGGACCATGCTCATCACGCCCGCGCAGATTGATACGATTTTTGAAGGAGGCCAGACATGCCGCTCCAAATTTACAAGAGGGGTCGTGTCTACTGGGCCAAGGGGTGGATTGAATACAACGGCAGGCCAATCGCCGGCCCATACCGGCGAAGCACTAAGGCATCTTCAGAAGAGGGCGCACGGGACTGGATAAACCATGAGACCGAACGTCAGATTCGTCGCTATGTCGTTGGGGACGAGCCGAGCAAGACGTTTTCTGACGCGATTATGCTCTATAACGCTTCTCCGAAGGCAGCGAAGCAGCTGATCCCGATTGTCGAAGCAATCGGCGACCTTTCGTTAGGTGCTATTTCTGGCGCGCTGCTAAAAAGCCTTGGGCCGAAGCTGAAACCCAAAGCGTCGACCGATACATGGTGGCGTGAAATTGTGACGCCCGCGAGTGCAGTGATCAACAACGCGCACGAGTTGGAAGGCACGCCGCTGATCCGGGTAAAACCCTACGATAAGTTCGAGCGGATCGCACAGGACAAGTGGCGCGGGAAGCTGAGCCGCGTCGAGCGCACGCCAGCTGATAAGGAATGGATTGAGGCATTTTGCCGTGTGGCCGACGCATACAACGCAGCGCTGGTCCGATTCATGTTCGAAACAGCTGCACGGATTGATCAGGCCGTATCATTGGAGCCCGATGACCTACGGCCGCATGAAAACAAAGTCCGAGTAAAAGCACAGAAGGGCCATCCAGAGAGTTGGATCACCGTTTCGCCTCAGATGATGGACGAGCTTCTGGCATTGCCGCCGAAGCGACCAAAGAACCGCAAGACTGGCAAACTGATGAAGGCGCGTGTTTTTGGCTATGGTAGTTCAACCGGATACAACACGCGCTGGAAGACAATTTGCAAGCGCGCGGGCATCCCGTATCTTTCTGCCCACCCAGCAGGACGGCACGGCTTCTTCACCGAGCTTGTTGTCCGTCAGGGCGTCGATCCCGTGACAGCGGCTAAAGCTGGGCGATGGTCAGACCCCAATTTGCCCATGCGCATCTATGCCCACGCCGAAACCGATGAGGCCGACATCAGGGCCCGTTTTCGTACAAACCATGTACAGGATGACGCTGTACAAACACCCAACAGTAAGAAATCGCAAAAGGAATAGCGCTATGAACGCATCCCTCCTAAGGGGCAGGTTGCAGGTTCGAATCCTGCCGGGGTCGCCATTCGGCGCGTAGGGCGCTGCCGACCATCCTCACCCCCTTGTGCCTTGAAATCCCCATCCGGTCTGTCAGATTGCCCCGGATATAATCAGGAATGGCAGAGGCTTTGATGAAAACAGGAACTTTTGTGATCGGGGCGGCCTTGCTGGCCGTTGCCGGGTGTACGGTACCGGCGAGCGGGCCGCAGGGCGGCTCGGCCCGTGTGGGCAATCTGCCGGAGGCGGTGGTGAGCCTTGCCGCGCCGAACCAAGATCTGTCGACGGCGCGGTTGCTGCCGGAGGATGGCTGCTATTGGTATCAGCACAACGGCCCGGTCGAGACGACGCTGGTGCCGCTGCGCGCGGTGGGTGGCAATCCGATCTGCACCAAACGCCAAGCCTGACATAGAAACGGGGGCTGCCAAGCGGCCCCCGTTTTTCGTTCCAGCTTAGCTGCTGGCAACAACGCTTTCTTCCGCCGAATAGAGATAGGCCGTCGAGCCGGTCTGCACATTCGGGTAGAGCTGGTTGATATGCGCCATGATCATCCGCACACAGCCTGAGCTTGCCCGGCCCCCGATGCTCTGCGGCTGCGGGGTGCCGTGGATGCGCAGATAGGTGTCGCGGTTCCCTTCAAAGAGGTAAAGCGCGCGCGAGCCGAGGGGGTTTTCGGGGCCGGGCGGTACACCGTCTTCAAGGCCCGCGTAAAGCTCAGGATCGCGCTTGATCATGTTCTGCGTGGGGGTCCAATGCGGCCATTGTACCTTGCGTTTGATGGTATAGGTGCCCGGCTCGTAAAGATTGCCGCGCGCGATCGCCACGCCGTAGCGCATTGCGGTGCCGCCCTCTTCGATATGATAGATATAGCGCGCCACGGCATCGACGTGGATGTCGCCGACGCGCAGGTTGTCATTCGCCACGACCCGCTGGGGCAAGAAGCGCGGGTGCACGCCCCAAGGGTTGCTCGTCGCCGGGTCAAAGCCCGCTGGGGTGACCTGCGCATCCCATGCGGCCTTCTCTGCCGCGCTTGGGCGGGTGCGGGCCATCAGGGGGGTGGCAATCGCGCTGGAAAATAGCGCCGTGGTGGTCTGAATGAAATGACGTCTTGTCAGCATGTGGTCGCTCCGTGGTTGACCTCTCTGCGCGGGGCAGGGTCGTATGCGTGTATGAAAGACTAACGGCCTTTCTACGCTGGAGGTTCAAGGAAGAAGGCGGTTGCTGAAGATATTGTGATCTAAAACACACGGTTTTCACGGAAGTACGGGGCGCGGGCGGGTGGGCGCGCGCCCCGAATGCTGCGGGGTAGGAGATAGGGAGGGCCCGGTCAGCCGCGCCCGCGGTAGGGCGGCACCCCTTGATCGGGGATCCAGGCGCCCTCGGGCAGGGGGCCGGTTTGCCAGAAGACGTCGATGGGAATGCCGCCGCGCGGATACCAATAGCCGCCGATCCGCAGCCATTGCGGGGCAAGGAACTCGGCCAACCGTCGGGCGATGGAGATGGTGCAATCCTCATGAAAGGCGCCGTGATTGCGGAAGGAGGTCAGAAACAGCTTGAGCGATTTCGATTCCACCAGCCACGGGCCGGGCACATAGTCGATCACCAGATGGGCAAAGTCGGGCTGGCCGGTCATCGGGCAAAGCGAGGTGAACTCCGGCGCGGTGAAGCGCACGTTATAGGCCACATCGGCCTGCGGGTTCGGCACACGCTCAAGCTCGGCCTCTTCGGGGCTGGCGGGGATGCGGGTTTCCCCGCCGAGCTGTTTAAGATTGCTGTAGATGTCGTCGGACATGGGGGTCTCCATCGGTCAGACGCCGCGCTTGTTGCCCCAGATCAGGACATGAAGCTGCGGCAGGATACGGGGGGCGAACCAGTGATCGGTCATGGCAAGCTCGGTTAGCCAGCCCAAACGGTCGGCCAGCGCCTGCGGGTCCACCGGCGTGGCGGGGTCGACCTCGGGGTTGCCGGGTTGAAGGTAGAGCGGGATATCGAGGTGATGGGCATGCACTTCGCGCGCCCAATGGTAGTCGATCTCGTCGAAGATCACGATCTTCATCACCTGCTGCCGCGCCTGCGCGCCGAGGGTCCGGCAGGCGTCGAATGCGTCCCAGTCGACACGCTCACCGCTTGATGGCGGTTTGGGGGAGAGCACGAGCGTATCGAGATCGGCAAACCATGGCCGCGCGATAGAGCCTTGGGTCTCGCAGGCGAAACGATAGCCCGCGGCTTTGCCCATGCGGATCAGGGGGCCGAAATCTTGTATCGCCGGATTGCCGCCCGAGAGGGAGACGGTCAGCGGTTGGTCCTTGGAAAGCTTGCGGATCTGGCGCCAGATGTCCTCGGTCGACATGGGGGTCCAGCTATGGCGGTACTGGCTGTCGACGGCATGCAGGCTGTCGCACCAGCTGCACCGATAGTCACAGCCGCCCGCGCGGACGAATACCGTCGGCTCTCCGATCAGCGCGCCTTCGCCCTGAATGGTGGGGCCGAAAATCTCGGCAATGCGCAGGGTCATGGCCGGTATTCCGCCCATGTTTTCGGGGTCTCGCTGACCAGCACGGCAGAGGTCTCGGGCCAGCGGGCGGCGCACCAGTCGTGGAAATGTTTCGCCATGTTCTCGGCGGTGGAGGGGCCGTCCAGCACATCGTTCAGATGCCGGTGGTCGAAGTGATCGTCGATATAGGTCTTGAGCGGTTTCAAGTCGTGGTAATCGCGCACGAAACCATCGGTATTGAGTGTCTCGGCGGCCAGTTCGATCACGACGATGTAGTTGTGCCCATGCAGCCGCGCGCATTGATGATCGTCGGGCAGGTGGCTCAACTGGTGGCTGGCGGAGAAGTGGAATTCCTTGCGAATACGGAACATCAGCCTTCCCCCTGCGCGGCAAGGGCCGTAGTCCAATAGTCGGGATCGGCGTAGACCGTGGGGTCGGTAATCTCGGCCAGATGAAAGGCTTCGCGCCGTTCGACACAGGTGCCGCAGCGCCCGCAATGGACCGCGCCGCCCTTGTAGCAGGACCACGTCTCAGCGAAGGGCGTGCCGTGCTGCGCGCCTTGGCGGACGATCTCGGCCTTGCTGTGCTCGACAAAGGGCGTGTGCAGCCGCACATTGGCATAGCCTTCGAGCGCGGCCTGCTGCATCGCATCGAAGGCGCGGGTGAAACCGGGGCGGCAGTCGGGATAGATGAAATGATCGCCGCCATGCACGGCAGTGGCCACGGCCTCGTCCCCCTGCGCGGCCGCAATGCCAAAGCCGATCGACAGCATGATCGCATTGCGGTTCGGCACGACGGTGATCTTCATCGTGTCTTCGGCGTAATGCCCATCGGGCACGTCGATATTGTCGGTCAGGGCGGAGCCCGAAAGCGCCGCACCGATGCCGCGCATGTCGATCAGGTGAAACGGCACGCCCAATCGTTCGGCCGCCGCCCGGGCGAAATCGACCTCTTTGCGGTGACGCTGGCCATAGTCGAAGGAGACGAGCCGGGTGAGGTGGTGCACCTCGGCTGTGATATGCGCAAGCGACACGGAATCGAGTCCGCCTGAGCAGATGACAAGTGTTTTCATTTTGGGGCCCTTGTTTTGATGTCCGGGTAGGCTGCGACCGGATGGCGGGGCTTATTTCAGAATTTGCGCGGATTGCAAGCCTGACGCGTGGGCGGGCGGGCAGTCGCCGCAGAGGCAGGAGGGTTTCCGCCAAAACCCGATAAAATAAGGACTTTGGCCTTAACGATTAAACCTAAGTTAACTTTAGACAATGCTGAATTCGCGCTATGGTGGGGCTATGTTGAAAAGCACCCAAAGCGTCACGCTCGACGCCAGCCATTATGAATTGATCGAGGCGATGACCGATGAGGTGGTCATTCTTGACGCCACCGGCAAGATTGTCGCGGTCAATATGGCGTGGAAACTGTTTTGCGAAGAGAATGGCGGCGATACCGGAACGCATTACGTCGGGGCCAATTACTTTGACATCTGCGAAGCGGCGGCCATCGGTGCCGTGGTGCAGGCGGAAACGGTTCTGGAGGGGCTGCGCCAAGCGCTGAAAACCGGGACTTCCTTTGAGGGGGAATACCCCTGCGATGGGCCGGGGGTGCGGCGCTGGTTTCAACTCAACGCCAACCGCCTGACGATCCAAGGCGCGCCCTGCCTGCTGTTGCAGCACCGCAATGTCACGACGCGCCGTATGGCGCATGACGATATCGAACGGGCCCATGTGCAGGCGGAAACCTTTGCCGCCCTCGTGGCCACCACGGCCGAAGCGATCCTGACCTATGACATGGAAGGCCGCATCATCAGTTGGAACCCGGCAGCTGAGCGGCTCTACGGCTATACGGAAGAGGAAGCTTTGGGCCAGTCGGTCGAGCTGTTGTATCCGCCGGATTGGCCGACGCGGGTGCTTGAGTATCGCGATCAGATCATGGCCGGCAAGCTGCGCCAGTTCAATGCGGTGCGCGTGGCCAAGGATGGCACCGAGCGCCATGTCACCATCGCCTGCACGCCCATTCGGACACTTTCGGGGGATATCGTCTCGATCTCGAACATCCACCATGATGTGACCGCCACGCGCAAGGCCGAAGAGGTGCGCGATCTCGTCTCGCGTGAGGTCATCCACCGGGCCAAGAACATGCTTTCTCTGGTCACGGCGATGCAACGTCAAACGGCGAGTTCGGCGGCCTCTCTCGCGGAGTTCAACAAGTCCTTCGGGGCCCGTATTCAGGCGCTGGCCCGCTCCACCGATTTGCTGGTCGATGGCGGCTGGTCTTCGGTGGATTTGGCCGAGTTGGTGCGCGCACAGTTGGACCCGTTTTTGCATTTGCAGGCCAAGGCGGTGGATGTGGATGGCCCCTCTGTCGCTTTGGGACCGCAGGCGTTGCAACTGATTGGCATGGCGCTGCATGAACTGGCGACGAATTCCACGAAATACGGGGTGATGAGCGACGGCTGCGGCGATATCCAATGCCACTGGTCCCATACCGAAAAGGGCGGGCTGCGTTTCCAGTGGATCGAGACCGGCATCACCATTGACCCTTCTGCCAAGAAAGCCACCGGTTTCGGGAGCAAGGTTCTTTCCGTATTGGCCCCCGCCATGGTCAATGGCGCGGCGGAAACCGTGACCAGCGAAAACGCCCTGACTTGGACAGTCACGATCCCTGCCGCGCATCTGGGAAAACTGGCCTGAGCGGCATCGCGCCTGTGGTGCTGCGCCGGGTTGCCGGTTGACCTAAATCACCCCTTTGCGGAACTCTCCTGCGCTGGAAACTTGTTCCTCCTTTGAGACGTCGTTCGAAAAGGCAGAAGGAGGCTAGGATGGCCGAAGGACAGGGCAAGACCGCGAAACTCTACCGGATGGTGATGGAGCAACACCTCTGTCCCTTCGGGTTGAAATCGAAAGACCTGCTGGAGCGGCAGGGCTACCACGTCGAAGATCACCACATTACGACCCGCGAAGAGACCGATGCCTTCATGGCGAAAGAGGGTGTGGAGACCACGCCGCAGACTTTCATCGACGGGGAGCGGATCGGCGGCTACGACGGTCTGCGCGTGCATTTCGGTTTGGACAAGCCCAAGGAAGAGCAATCGGACACCAGCTATCAGCCCGTTATCGCTATTTTCGGTGTGGCCTTCCTGATGGCACTGGGGCTCTCTTGGTATGCATTCGGCAACATCTTCACACTTCGGGCTTTCGAGTGGTTCATCTCGATCTCCATGTGTTTCCTCGCCGTTCAGAAGTTGCAGGATATCGAAAGCTTTTCGACGATGTTTCTGAACTACGACCTGCTGGCCCAGCGGTGGGTGCCCTATGGCAAGATCTATCCATTCGGGGAGGCGCTGGCGGGCATTCTGATGACCGCCGGGGCGCTGACCTGGCTCTCGGCCCCCGTGGCGATCGGGATCGGCGCGATTGGCGCGGTTTCGGTGATCAAGGCGGTCTATGTCGACAAACGTGAGTTAAAATGCGCCTGCGTCGGCGGGTCGAGCAATGTGCCGCTTGGGGTCGTCTCGCTCACCGAGAACGTCATGATGCTGGGCATGGGGGTCTGGATGCTGCTCAAGGTCTACGGCTGAGTGGAGCAGAGCGATCCGAGTTCTTGGGCCTAGGGAGCTGTGGGGGGGTATCTGGTCGGGCTGAGAGGATTCGAACCTCCGACCCCCTGCTCCCGAAGCAGGTGCGCTACCAGGCTGCGCTACAGCCCGACCGATGTGCAGCGCAATAGCGCAGCTTGGCGGCTTTGGCAATTGGTCAGTTGCAGGGATTTTGCGTGTCGTTTGCGGAAAGCGGGGGTAATTGGGGGCGCTGCCCCCGCAGCCTGCGGCTGCTCCCCCGAGGGTATTTGAGAAAGGATGAAGGGAAGGGGGCGGGGCGTGAAACCCCGCCTTGGTTTCTTATAGGCTGGCGTCGAGGGCTTTGAGAATGGCGTCGCCCATTTCCTCGGTCGTGATGGGGGTGCCGCCTTCGGGGCCCATCAGGTCGGGGGTGCGGGCGCCATCGGCCAGCGCGCGTTCGACGGCTTTTTCCAGGCGGGCGGCTTCTTCGCCTTGGTCGAAGGAATAGCGCAGCGCCATGGCGAAACTGAGGATACAGGCGATCGGGTTGGCTTTGCCTTGGCCCGCGATGTCGGGGGCGGAGCCGTGGACGGGCTCGTAGAGGGCCTTGGGGCGGCCATCGGCATTGGGTGCGCCAAGGCTGGCGGAGGGCAGCATGCCCAGGCTGCCGGTCAGCATGGCGGCGCAGTCACTGAGGATGTCGCCAAAGAGGTTGTCGGTGACGATCACGTCGAACTGTTTCGGCGCGCGCACGAGCTGCATGGCGCCGTTGTCGGCATACATGTGCCTGAGTTCGACATCCGGGTATTCGGCGTCGCGCACCCGTTGGGTGACTTCGCGCCACAGGATGCCGCTTTCCATGACGTTGGCTTTCTCCATGGAGCAGACTTTGTTGCCGCGGCGGCGGGCGAGTTCAAAAGCGGAGCGGGCGACGCGCTCGATTTCGCTTTCGGTGTAGCGCTGCGTGTTGATGCCGACGCGTTCGTTGCCTTCCTCGAAGATGCCGCGCGGTTCGCCGAAATAGACGCCGGAGGTGAGTTCGCGCACGATCATGATGTCGAGGCCCGCGACCACGTCTTTTTTCAGCGAGGAGAAATCGGCAAGCGCGTCAAAGCATTGTGCCGGGCGCAGGTTGGAGAAGAGGTCCATTTCCTTGCGCAGGCGCAAAAGGCCACGCTCGGGTTTCACGGCGAAGTCGAGGTCGTCGTATTTCGGGCCGCCCACGGCGCCCAAGAGCACGGCGTCGACTTCGAGGGCGCGGGCCATCGTGTCATCATGCAGCGGGGTGCCGTGTTTGTCATAGGCCGCGCCGCCGACCAGATCATGCTCTACGTCGAAGGCCAGATCGCGCTTTTCGCCGAACCAGTCGATGATGCGCGTGACCTGCGCCATGACCTCGGGGCCGATGCCGTCGCCGGGGAGGATGAGCAAGGATGGGTTGGCCATGGGAAACTCCTGAAAATACGGTTGGAGATTGGGTAGCCTGCGGGTTCCGGAGGGTCAAGATAGGGGGCGTCAGCGGGTGAGGTCGACCCAGACGAGGGCATGGCGGCTGGCGCTTTCGCCCTTGGGCCAGATGAGGCCAGCGTCACTGACTTCCCAGCCGCGGGAGGGTAGGATGTAGTCGACGCGCATCGGGCCGGTTTGGGGCCAGTTGACCGTGGGGCGGTGCGGCAGGGGGTCTTGTAGCGCAGGATGGGAGAGGAGGGCGGCAATGGCTTCTCCGCGCCCGTCGCCGCGTTGCGGGTCGAGATTGGCGTCGCCCAGCAGGACGAAGGGGGGTGTCGGGGGCGTCCCGAGCTTTCCGGCGAGGTGGTGGCGCCAGAAGATGGTTTCGTCATGGTTGCGGCGGCCATTGCGGTCTTCGGGGCCGTCGAAGACCGGCGGGGTGGCGTGGTAGGTCAGCAGCGTGACGGGGCCCTCCGGGGTTTGGATTGGCAGGGACCAGTGGCCGTTGGAGGAGAGGCGCTGCGCGGCCTGGGCCTCCACCCCCGCGAAGGGGGCGCCGTCGATCATCGGGTAGAGTGTATCGGGGAGGTCGCGCCAGAGGAGGGTGCTGAAATCTTGGAACTCGGCCTCTCGGATCGGGTGGCGTGAGAGGATCGCCATGGCGCCTTGGCCGAAGAAACGGCCATAGCCTTGGGCGTCACGGGGGGTGCCGAGCTTGCCGTCACCGTCGAGGTCGACGCCGCTTTGGCGGCCTGCATTGGGCGGGGCGGCGAAGCGGTGGGGATAAGGCGCGCCCGCGGCGGTGAGCGCATCAGCGAGGGCGTTGAGGGCGGCGCGTTCGAAATCGTAGTCGATGCCTTGTAGCGCGATGATATCGGGATCGGCGCTGGTGATGGTTTCGATCACGGAGGCGACGGCGGGGTCGTCCCCGCGTAGGATGTCGCGCAGGAGCAGGCCCGGCCCTTTGCGCGACAATTCGGTGTTGAAGGTGGCGATGCGCAGCGGTTCGGCCTGCGCGGTGCCGGTCAGCAGGAGCAGCGCCAGCAGAAAGCGGATCAGGCGGCCTGCATATGCGCTTCGGCGTAGGCGCGGCGGCGTTTGTCGTGAATCATCTCGGCCACCCGCCCCATGGTGATGCCGCGCATGATCATACTGGCCGGAAGGAATGCCCATGCGCTTATTGTCCAGATCATGGTTTGATGATTGCTCAGTGAGATCGGATCTAGCAGATCGGCGGTGGCCTTGACCACTGCAGGGATGAAGAAGGGCAGAAGGAAGCCAAGCGCGATGTTGATCCGCGCGTCCCGTTGCAGCCGGTAGAGCACATCGCCCCCAGCGGTTGGATCGAAAAGTGGCAGGTTCACCCAGACGTTAAAAGCGCCTTGGCGTGCGGGCCAGCCCATGACACGCACCAGCACCACGAAGGTCGCCAATGCGATGAGCGAGACCAGATAGGCCAGTCCCGCCGCCGTGCGGATCAGGTTGACCGCCTCGAGAGGGGCGTCGGCGGGCATCATCAGCACCACGAGGCGCACCGGGGAATAGGGAAAATCAAGCGCATTGCCCAGTATCGTGCCAAGCGCGGTGAGCGCGCCGGTCAGTAGGGTCGGGGCCGTTTGACCCCGTGCGATAAGCGACAGGACGAGGATCGTGAAGAGCAGGCTGATGAAGCGCAGCCGATTGAATGGCGGCGCGTCGCGGAATTCGACGATGCCGGGCTGGCGGGCGTTGTATTCCATGAAGGTCAGGATCGCCGCGACACAGGCCAGCAGCACGGTGATCTGGCTGGATTCCGCATCGGCTCCCGGTAAAAGAAGTGCCGGGATGGCAATCAATAGCGCCACCAATAGGCCACGCGTCGCCGCGCCTGTCATTCGTCCGATCACTGCTCTGCCCTTTCAAACTGGCCAGCCGCGATACGATGCCGCGTGCTTGTTCCAACTTGATGCCCCCGGTTGATGGGGTGTGCCTCATTCTGGTCCAATTTTTGCCTTCTTTCCGCACATGCCTCAAGGCTCCGCGGAGAGAAGAGCAGGATACTGGGGTATTTTGAGGGAGCGGGTGGTGCCTTCTTGCATCAATTCCGTGGCGGTTTGATGGCAGGCGGCAACATCTTGTGGGCGCGCGGTTTGCGCCCACAAGGTTGATCATGCAGGCCGGGCGTTAGACCCAAGGGCGGCTTTGGCCCAGCGAATCCTCATAGCTGTCAATCGCGGCACCTTTTTCGAGCGTGAGGCCGATGTCGTCCAGCCCGTTGAGAAGGCAGTGCTTTTTAAAGGCGTCCACTTCGAAGGGGAATGTCTCACCATCTGAGGTGGTCACGCTCTGGCCTTCCAGATCGATGGTCATCCGCGCGTTCGATCCCTTTTCGGCGTCTTTCATCAGCACGTCGACCTGCTCTTGCGGCAGGGCGATGGGCAGGATGCCGTTCTTGAAGCAGTTGTTGTAAAAGATGTCGGCAAAGCTGGGTGCGATGACGCAGCGGATGCCGAAATCGAGGATCGCCCAAGGCGCGTGTTCGCGCGAGGAGCCGCAGCCGAAGTTGTCGCCCGCCACGAGGATCTGCGCGTCGCGATATTGCGGTTGGTTCAGCACGAAATCGGGGATTTCGTTGCCTTCGCGGTCATAGCGCATTTCGTCGAACAGGTTCACGCCAAGGCCGGAGCGTTTGATCGTCTTGAGAAAGACCTTGGGGATGATCATGTCGGTGTCGATGTTCACCAGCGGCATGGGAGCCGCGGTGCCGGTGATTTCTGTAAACTTATCCATCGGGGTATCCTTCGGAGAGTGCGGGAACCGCGCCGCCTGACGGCGCGTTCTAGGCAAATGGTGTATCAGGAGGGCATGGCATGTCGTACCAAACCGGCACGAAGGTGGAATGGGACTGGGGCAATGGCACCGGGACCGGCAAGATCGTCAAGAAATACACGCAGAAGATCACGCTGAAGCTGCAGGGCAGCGAGGTGACCCGCAAGGCGAGCGATGACGAACCGGCCTATAAGATCGAACAGAACGACGGCAGCGAAGTGCTGAAGTCCGGCAGCGAGCTGCGCAAGGCCGACTGAGCCCTGCGCAACGCGCCCGGTATCCATACCCCGGTCGCTCACGCCAGTTCGCGCAGGTCGGTCAGGTGACCGGTGAGTGCGGCGGCGGCGGCCATGCCAGGGGACACGAGATGCGTGCGGCCCTTATAGCCCTGACGCCCCTCGAAGTTGCGGTTCGACGTGGCCGCGCAGCGCTCACCGGGGGCGAGCTGGTCGGGGTTCATCGCCAGACACATGGAGCAGCCCGCGAGACGCCATTCGAAACCGGCCTCGCGGAAGATGTCCGCCAGCCCTTCCTCTTCGGCCTGCGCCCGGACGAGGCCGGAGCCCGGCACGACCATGGCACGCAGACCGTCCTTGATCTTCTTGCCCTTCAGCACTTCAGCAGCGGCGCGCAGGTCTTCGATGCGGCCGTTGGTGCAGGAGCCGATGAAGACGGTGTCGATCTCGATATCGGTGAGCTTTTGACCCGGTTTCAGGTCCATATACTCCAGCGCACGTTTCACCGCGTCGACCTTGCCGCCCTTGAAGTCTTCGGGCGAGGGGACCGTCGCGTCGATCGGCAGCACGTCTTCGGGCGAGGTGCCCCATGTGACGACCGGTGCGATGTCTTCGCCCTTGAGTGTCACGACCTTGTCCCAATGGGCGTCCTCGTCAGAGAAGAGGGTTTTCCACCAGTCCATCGCCGCTTCCCACTGTGCGCCTTTCGGAGCGTGGGGGCGGCCCTTGCAATACTCGAAGGTCTTCTCGTCCGGCGCGATGAGGCCAGCGCGTGCGCCGCCCTCAATCGCCATGTTGCAGACGGTCATACGGCCTTCCATCGACAGGTCGCGGATCGCCTCGCCACAGTATTCGATGACATAGCCGGTGCCGCCCGCGGTGCCGGTGGCGCCGATGACCGACAGGGTGATGTCCTTGGCCGTGACGCCGGGGCGCAGCTTGCCGGTGATCTCGACCTTCATGTTCTTGCCCTTGCGCTGGATCAGCGTCTGGGTGGCAAGGACATGTTCGACCTCAGACGTGCCGATGCCGTGGGCCAGCGCGCCGAAGGCACCGTGGGTCGCGGTGTGGCTGTCGCCGCAGACGACGGTCATGCCGGGCAGGGTCCAGCCCTGCTCGGGCCCGACGATATGTACGATGCCTTGGCGCACGTCCGAGACAGGGTAGTAATGCACGCCGAACTCGCGCGCGTTTTTGTCGAGGGCGGAGACCTGAATGCGGCTGTCCTCGGTCATCGCTTCGGGGTCTTCGCGGCCCTCGGTGGTTGGCACGTTGTGATCCGGCACGGCGATGGTCTTGTCCGGTGCGCGCACCGTGCGGCCCGACATGCGCAGCCCTTCAAAGGCTTGCGGGCTGGTCACTTCATGCACCAGATGGCGGTCGATATAGAGCAAGCAGGTGCCGTCATCGGCTTCGTGGACGACATGGGCGTCCCAGATTTTATCGTAAAGCGTCTTGGGGGACATGATGGTCCTCTCCCGTGGTTTGGAATGGCTAAGGGTGTGGCTGAGAGGGGCGGCTTATAGTCGCGCCAGAACGCTATGCGTCGCGCCGAAAAAGCGTTCGCGCAGACGCGCACGGTCGCAAAGATCAAACACCAGTATCATGGGGCAAGGGATATAGCGCCTTGGCGAGTCTCGCAAGGTGGCATCGCCGCGTGACAAGCTTGCCCTATACTAGTGCCTGTGCAACCGTGATCTTCCCTAGCCACAAAGGCCGTCCATGATCCCCGAATCCCACCCGTTTTCGAACTTCCTGCTGTCGCTTCAGGCTCTGTTCGACGGGGTGCTCGGCTTTGGGGAAAGCATTCTGAGCCCCGGTTGGCGGCAAAACCAAATCCTGATCCTGCTGGCCTTGGTGGCGTTGGCGTGGGTGTTGCACCGGGTCACCGGCGTGATGTTGCAAAACTGGGTCCGCTCCCGCGAAGGCTGGTCCAAGTGGCAATTGCGCGTGGTGGTGCAGGTCAAGCGACGATTGGGGTTGATCTGGTTCGCTTTGCTGGCGGGGCTGCTTTATCAGGTGATGCAAAACGTGACTTGGCCGTCACGGTCCTATCTCATCGGTTTGGCGGCGACGCTGGCGGCGATCTATGTGGGCATCGCTTTCGCCGCGCGTCTGGTGCGCAACCGTCCCTTGCGGCGCATGGTGACATGGGGGCTGTGGATCTATGCCACGCTCTACATGCTAAACGTCGCCGATGATGTGGCCCTGTTTCTGGACGGGGTCGCGCTGACTGTGGGCGAATTCCGCCTCTCGGTGCTGACCATTCTGACCGCGCTGGTGGTTGTCGGTGCGCTTTTGACCATGGCGCGGCTGGTCAGCACGACCACCGCCGCGACGATCCGCAAGAACGAAGACATCAGCCCCTCCATGCAGGTGCTGGCCGTGAAGGGGGTGCAAATCCTGCTCTACGGGCTCGCGTTCTTTATCGGGGTGCGGGCGGTGGGGATTGACTTGACCGGGCTTGCGGTACTCTCGGGCGCAATCGGTGTGGGCCTTGGTTTCGGTCTGCAAAAGGTGGTGTCAAACCTCGTCTCTGGCGTGATCATCCTGCTCGACAAGTCGATCAAACCCGGCGATGTGATCAGTCTGGGAGAGACCTTTGGCTGGATCCAAACGCTCGGCGCGCGCTATGCGTCTGTGGTGACGCGGGATGGCAAGGAATACCTGATCCCGAACGAAGATCTGATCACCGGGCAGGTGGTGAACTGGTCCCACTCCAATGACTTTGTGCGGCTCGATATCTATTTCGGCACGGCCTATTCCGACGATCCGCATATGGTGCGCAAACTGGCGGTGGAGGCGGCCAAGGGCGTCGACCGGGTGCTGAGCTACAAGGCCCCGGTTTGCCATATCGTGGGCTTTGGCGATTCGTCGGTGGATTACATCCTGCGCTTCTGGATCAAGGATCCGACCGGCGGGCTGACCAACATTCGCGGCAATGTCTATCTGGCGCTTTGGGATGCGTTCAAGGAACACGGCATCTCCATCCCCTTCCCGCAGCGCGAGGTAAAAGTCATCGAAGACAGTCAACTGGCCCTGTCGCGCGCCGCGGCATCGCGGGATATGCCTGAGTGAGCGGGATTTGCGCCGTGGTTAACGCTATGGCTACGCGATCCATTGAAAAATAAACCCCGTGTCGCTAAATTGGGGCTGCTCGGCACCGGGGCAAGCGTTCAGCATTGATGGTGCTATTTACGAAGGAGGACAATGTCCTGTCTCTTAACGTTGACGCAGCGCAGGCTGCTGACCATGGGGCTGCAATGACTGCCGCCTCGCAAATCGCAACCAGCGACGACCTGCTGGCGCTTATCCTTTCCTCGCTGAATGACGACAAGGCCGAAGATATCGTGCAGATCGATCTGCGCGGCAAGACGGCCATCGGCGACTATATGGTGATCTGCTCGGGCCGCTCCACGCGGCAGGTTTCGGCGATCTCGGAAAAGCTGGCGCAGGCCGTCAAAGACGCCACCGGACGCACGTCCAAGATGGAAGGCCGCGAAACCGGCGACTGGGTCTTGATCGACACAGGCGACGTTGTCGTGCATGTCTTCCGGCCCGAAGTGCGTGAATTCTACCAGCTTGAAAAGATGTGGCTGGGCGGCGACGACGCGGCCACAGCGGCACCGCACTGATCCCGCTTTGCGGGCCTAGGTCATGCGGGTTCACATCTGTGCCATGGGCCGGCTTCGCGCCGGTCCGGAAAAATCCCTTGTCGATGATTATCTGACCCGGTTCGACCGGACCGGGCGCGGTCTGGGCCTTGGCCCCGCGCGCGTGGTCGAGATGGAAGACAAGAAGAACGGCGGCATGGCCGCCGAAGCCGTGCTGCTACGGCGCGCGATCCCCCAAGGGGCGGTGATCTGCGTCTTGGATGAACGCGGCAAGGTCGAATCCTCCCCCGCATTCGCCGAACGGCTTGGCAATTGGCGTGACGCCGGGCGGGGGGATTTGGCTTTTGTCATCGGCGGGGCCGATGGCATCGACCCCAGCCTGCGGGCAGAGGCGGATCATGCCCTCTCTTTTGGCAAGATGGTCTGGCCGCATATGCTGGTGCGGGTCATGCTGGCCGAACAGCTTTACCGGGCCGCCGCGATCCTCTCGGGCGGGCCTTACCACCGGGTCTGAAAGGGCGCAGGTCAGGGCAGCGGGATCGTCACCAATTCCGAAGACCAGCCGCTGACACTGTCGCGCGCTTGAATGCTGACCTCCGTCATCCCTTCGGGGATGCGCACGCCAGAAAGCGAGCGGGTGAAGGGCTGCTCTTTCACATGCGGATGTGCCAGATTGCGGGTGCCCAAGGGTTTCCCATCGGGGGCCAGAATGCGCCAAGCGTCGGCATAGTGGTCCCAGCCGCTGTCGTTGTGCCGGATGGTGACGTCAAACTTCCACAAATCGCCCTGTCGATCGACCGTGACATTCAGAATGGCGGGCGGATCGGCGAAACCCGGCGCGGCAAAGGCCAAGAAGGCGAGAATGAGGCTACGTTTGAACATGGGACACCAATAAAACAACGAACTGAATATAGCGCATTTCGGAAAGGTTCCAAGGTAGGCGGAAGTTGGGCCCGGTGCAATTCACCCTGAAGCCGCAATTTAGTGGTGCAATTGCACCAAGCGCGCGGCAAACTGGTCAAACCCGCGCCATAGGCTCTATGCTGCGGGCCAGAGGAGGGACCGCAATGCAGATGCCAACACCCGATGCCGGGATCATTGCGCGCAAGGCGCGGGTCGTGGCGCGGCTGCGTGCGGCGCTGCCCCGCGATGCCGTGATCGACGATGCGCATGAGACCCGCGCCTATGAATGTGACGCGCTGACGGCCTATAAATGCCCCCCTCTGGCCGTAACCCTGCCTGCCAGCACCGAAGAAGTCTCGTCAATTCTGGCGATCTGCCACGAGGAGGGCGTGCCGGTGGTGCCGCGCGGCTCGGGCACCTCGCTTGCCGGTGGGGCCTTGCCCACCGCTGATAGCGTGGTGCTGGGGGTGGCGCGCATGGCCGACGTGCTTGAGGTCGATTACGACAACCGGCTTATGCGCGTGCAGACCGGGCGCACAAACCTCAGCGTCACCGGCGCGGTGGAGGAAGACGGCTTCTTCTACGCGCCTGACCCTTCCAGCCAGTTGGCCTGTGCCATCGCAGGCAATATCGCGATGAACTCGGGCGGGGCGCATTGTCTGAAATACGGGGTCACCACCAACAACCTCTTGGGCGTCACCATGGTGATGATGGACGGCGAAGTGGTCGAGATCGGCGGCGGCTATATGGACGCGGGCGGGCTGGACCTTTTGGGCGTGATCTGCGGCTCCGAGGGGCAGTTGGGCGTGGTGACCGAAGCCACGCTGCGCATCCTGCCCAAACCCGAAGGCGCGCGGCCCGTGCTCATGGGCTTCGACGACAACGCCGTGGCCGGGGCCTGCGTCAGCGACATCATCAAGGCCGGTGTCTTGCCCGTGGCGATCGAATTCATGGACCGCCCCTGCATCGAGGCGACGGAGGCTTTTGCCAATGCGGGCTATCCGATGTGCGAGGCGCTGCTGATTGTTGAGGTCGAAGGCTCGGATGCCGAGATTGACCACCAGCTTGCCTTGATCACCGAGATTGCCCGCCGCCATAACCCGGTTGAGCTGCGCGAAAGCACCAGTGCGGAGGAAAGCGCCGCCATCTGGCTGGGGCGCAAATCCGCCTTTGGCGCGATGGGGCAGATCAACGACTACATGTGCCTCGATGGCACCATCCCGGTGAATGAGCTGCCCATGGTGCTGCGCCGCATCGGTGAGATGTCCGATGACTATGGCCTCAAGGTCGGCAATGTTTTTCACGCGGGCGACGGCAATATGCATCCGTTGATCCTGTTTGACGCCAACAAACCCGGCGATCTGGAGAAATGCGAGGCCTTTGGCGCCGACATCCTGCGGCTCTGCGTCGAAGCGGGCGGTTGCCTGACCGGGGAGCATGGGGTTGGGATCGAGAAGCGCGATCTGATGCATGAGCAATACGGCCCCGCCGATCTAGAAGCGCAATTGGCCGTGAAGGATGTCTTCGACCCGGCATGGCTGTTGAACCCGGCCAAGGTCTTCCCCCTCGACGTGACGAAAGGGCGGCGCGGCAGCGGCGCGTCGGTGGCGGCGTGACGGTGACTTCCGAGGCGGAACTGGCCGAGGCGATCCGTGGCGCAGAGACGCCCCTTTCCCTGCGGGGCGGCGATACGCGCGGCATGGCAGGGCCGGGCGCGGCGCTGTCGCTTGCCGGTCTGCGGGGGATCACCCTTTACGAGCCGGGCGCGCTGACGCTGGTCGCGCAGGCGGGCACGCCGGTCTCCGAGATCGAGGCCGCTTTGGCCGCCGAGGGGCAGCGGCTGGCCTTTGAGCCGATGGACCACCGCGCGCTCATGGGCCGCAGCGGCACGCCGACCATCGGCGGGGTCTTTGCCGCCAATGTCAGTGGCCCGCGGCGGCTTGCTGTTGGGGCGGCGCGGGATTTTCTCTTGGGGGTGCGGTTCGTCGATGGGCAGGGGGCCATCATCAAGAATGGGGGCCGGGTGATGAAGAACGTCACCGGCTATGATCTGGTCAAGCTGATGGCCGGGTCGCAGGGCACCTTGGGCGCGCTGACCGAAGTCTCGCTGAAGGTGCTCCCGAAACCTGAAACCAGCGCGACGCTCGTGCTGTCCGGACTGGACGACGCCGCCGCCATCGCCGCGATGGCGCAGGCCATGCGCAGCCCCTTCGAAGTCACCGGCGCGGCCCATGACCCGACGCAGGGCCGAACGGTCCTGCGGTTGGAGGGGTTCGAGACCTCGGTCACCTACCGGATCGGGCGGTTGAAGGATTTGCTCGCCGCCACGGGGGGCGAGATTGAAGTGCTTGCAGAAGGTAGCTCAGAGACCCTCTGGCAGGGTTTGCGAGATGTGGCGCCCTTCCAAGGGGCGGCGGGCGATGTCTGGCGCCTGCACTGCCGCCCGACCGAGGCCCCGGCGCTTGCGGCAAAAGCCGGAGCGGAGGCGCGGCTTTATGATTGGGCCGGGGGGCTGCTATGGCTGCGCATGGCCCCCGGCACGGACCTGCGCGCCCGCTTGGGGCGGTATGACGGCCACGCGACCTTGTTGCGGGCCGAGGCGTCGGGGGCGCTGCCCCGACAGGAACCCGAAGCGCCGGGGGTGGCGCGGTTGACAGCGGGGCTCAGGGCCAAGTTCGACCCCCGTGGCCTGTTCAACGCCGAAGCCTTGGCCCGCAGCACATGACTTTGGTGCTGGTCTTCCTCTTTGTCTTTCTGATCGGCCCCTTTCTGTTCAAGGCGCTGATCGCCGTGCCGCCTTCGCTTCGGGCCATCCGCGCGTTGGCGGCGATGGTGCTGGTGACCTTTCTCATCGCGCTTGCCCTGCGCTATGGTCTGCTGCGCTATTGGGGCGACAGCGCTTGGCTGTTGGGGGCCATCGCCTTGGCGCTCTGGGCCGCTTGGATCGGGGTGATTGCGCTGGTGGTCCAAGCGCTGCGCCGGGCCGATCCGCGCCCGGCAATGCGCCGGTGGAGCGGGGTGCTGGGGGCCGTGGGCACGACGGTGCCGTGGTTCGGCCTCGTCCTCGCCAATCTGATGCGCAGCACATAGGAACGGAGCCGCCATGCAAACCACCTTCACCCCTGAGCAGTTGCAGGATCCTGACACGCAGCGCAGCAATGAGATTCTGCGCGCCTGTGTGCACTGCGGCTTCTGCACGGCGACCTGCCCGACCTATCAGGTCTTGGGCGATGAGTTGGACAGCCCGCGCGGTCGCATCTACCTGATCAAGGACATGCTGGAGAACGACCGCGACCCGGATCCAAAGACGGTTCAGCATATCGACCGCTGCCTGTCTTGCCTCGCTTGTATGACGACCTGCCCCTCGGGGGTGCATTACATGCATCTGGTCGATCACGCCCGTGCTTATATCGAGGAACGCTACAAGCGCCCCATGGGCGAACGCGCCCTGCGCTGGATGCTGGCGCGGATTCTGCCCTATCCCACACGCTTTCGGCTTGCGCTGCTCGGGGCCAAGATCGGGCGGCCTTTTGCCCGGCTGATGCCCGACGCGCGGCTGCGGGCCATGCTGGAGATGGCGCCCAAGACGGTCCCCCCGGTCAGCCGCAACGACGACCCGCAGAGCTTTCCCGCCCATGGCAAGCCAATGCGCCGGGTGGCCCTGATGACCGGCTGCGCCCAAAAGGCGCTGAACACCGATATCAACGACGCCACGATCCGGCTGCTGACCCGCGCGGGCTGCGAGGTGGTGGTGGCCCAAGGGGCGGGCTGTTGCGGCGCGCTGACCCATCACATGGGCAAGACCGATGAGAGCCACGCCCACGCCGCCCGCAACATCCGCGCTTGGCGGGCCGAGATGGACGGCGAGGGGCTGGATGCCATTGTGATCAACACCTCGGGCTGCGGCACCACGGTCAAGGATTACGGCCATATGTTCCGCAATGACCCGTTGGCAGAGGATGCGGCGCGGGTCTCGGCCCTTGCAAAGGATGTGACGGAACTGCTGGCGGAGCTCGACTTGCCCTTAGCCGAACCGGCAGAGCCGGGCATGGTCGTCGCCTATCACGCGGCCTGCTCGCTGCAGCATGGGCAACAGATAAAGGCCACGCCGAAGACCCTGCTGAAACAGGCGGGATACACGGTGGTGGAACCGGCGGACAGTCACCTCTGCTGCGGCTCAGCGGGGACCTATAATCTGATGCAGCCCGAGATTTCGGCCAAGCTGAAAGAGCGCAAGATCAAGACCTTGGAGGCCAAATCACCGGATGTGATCGCGGCGGGCAATATCGGCTGCATGATGCAGATCGGATCGGGCACCGGGGTGCCGGTGGTGCATAGCGTCGAACTGCTCGATTGGGCCTGCGGTGGGCCGAAACCACCCGCGCTCAGCCGCGATCCCGACGCGCCTGCGCAGGTGCCGCGTTTGCGTTAAGCCTGCGCCGTATTTTCGCCGCAACTCCCCTATATCCGCCAAGTAAACATGGTTTTGAGGTGCATTTTGCGACAATTGTTGGCGGCTATCTTCGGCGTCTTTACCCTTGCCACGGCGGCGCTGGCCCAAGACAGCGCGCTCAAAGCGCTCGACAACGGTGTGGATGCCGCCGCGTGGGAGGCGGTGGGCCGTCTCGACATCGGTGGGACCGGCTTTTGCACCGGCACGCTGATCGCCCCGCGTCTGGTGCTGACCGCCGCGCATTGCCTGTTTGACCGCGAAACCAAGGCCCGGATCGACCATGGTGAGGTGCAGTTCCTCGCCGGTTGGCGCAATGGCCGCGCCGGGGCCTACCGCGACATTCGCCGCGCCGTGGTGCATCCCGATTACGTCTATGACGGTGAGGTCTCCTCGGGCCGGGTGCGCAATGATCTGGCGCTTCTAGAACTCTCCCGCCCGATCCGCAACACCACCATCCGCCCCTTCGGCACCGCCGCGCGTCCGCGCCCCGGCGACCGTGTGGGCGTGGTCAGCTATGCCCGCGACCGGGCCGAGGCACCATCATTGCAAGAGGTCTGCAAGGTGCTGGCCCAGCAAGAGGGGGTCTTGGTAACCTCCTGCGCGGTCGATTTCGGCTCTAGCGGCGCGCCGATCTTTAGCTTCGTCGCAGGCGAGGCGCATATCGTCTCTGTCGTTTCGGCCAAGGCCGAGGTCGAGGGCGCGCAGGTCTCGCTCGGCACAGCGCTTGGCGCGCCTTTGGCGCTGCTGCAAGCGGAGCTGGTGGCGGGCAAGGGCGTGTTTCTGGATTCCAACCCCGCAGGCAAGCGCATCCGCGTCGGCGAAGAGCGCGGCACCGGGGCGAAATTCATCCGCCCGTAATTCTGCGCGGCAGGACTTGAAAGCGCGCAAACCCTTTCCCACATGAGCTTTGCCGAGGTGCCTCAATAGGGCTTCGGCGCTTGAAAAACCGGGTCTGTCCAATGGTGGAAGGCCCGATATGTCAATCGCTCACTGATGAGGATGAACACATGCGTAGCTTTGATTTCGCACCCCTTTACCGCTCCAGCGTTGGTTTCGACCAGATCGCCAACATGATGGACCGGGTTCTGACAAATGATGGGGCCACCCCCAGCTATCCCCCCTACAACATCGAAAAGCTCGACAACGATGCCTATCGCATCTCGATCGCCGTCGCCGGTTTCTCGGATAGCGATCTGAGCGTCGAAGTGCGTGAGAAGGCGCTGATCGTTTCGGCCCGCAAGGCGGATGAGGATGAGGCCAAGACCTATCTGCACCGTGGCATCGCCACCCGCGCCTTTGAGCGTCGCTTCCATCTGGCGGACCACGTTCAGGTCATCGGCGCGGCCCATGCCAATGGCATGCTGCATATCGAGCTTGAGCGTCAGGTGCCCGAGGCCCTCAAACCGCGTCAGATCACCATCTCCTCCGAGGTGAAGGCGATCGACAAGGACGTGGTTGACGCCAAATCCGTGAACTAAGCGTACCCGTTCCAGCGCTATGCGAAGGCCCGCTTTTGGCGGGCCTTTTTTGTGGGCGGTCGCCTCCCAAGCTCGCCCCTTTCGTGGGTGAATATCTGCCGAGGCCTAGGGGCGAAAACGGCGGCTTTCTGCTGCGCGGGGGGCGGGGTGAAACCAAGCAAAAGCTGTCGGGTTGAGTGGGGGACCGGGCAGGCGTGCCCGGACAACAGCGTGCAGAGTACCGCACGCGCGATGAAAGGAAGAACCATGACGACCTATGCAAATTCCCTACGCAAGCTTTCCCTGACCACGGCTGTCGCCGCTCTTATGGCGGCCCCAGTCGCCGCACAGACGCTGGACGCCGGTGTCGGCACCGATGCGACCGCCGATCTGGCGGGCACGGAACTGGACACCACAGCCGGGGCCGAGGCGAATGGCACCCTGACCACCGAAGAGGCGATCGACCAAACCGCGACCTCGGACATTGATACGGATGCCGATATCGCGCTGGATGGCAGCACCGTGGCCGTCGCCTCAGATGATACGGTCATCGGCACCATCTCAAACGCAGAGCCGCAAGCGGACGGTTCCATGCGCTATTCCATCGATCTGGCCGAGGAATTCGCCGCCGATAGCGACCGTGCAGTCGTGCAGATCGACCAAGATGTCGACGCCGATGGCCAGCTGCTCATCGGCATGACAGGCGACGAATTCGCCGCGGCCCTGTCCCAGCAAGTGAATGCGGACGGCGCGGCGCAGACCCGGACCAACTAAGGCGGGTCACCCCAGGGCGTATCTCTCCCCCGCCCGAAGGCCGGCAGCATGAAAGTGCTGTCGGCTTTTTCGTGTTCGGGCTGGCGGCCATCGGGTTGCAAACTCTCCGGGACAGGGCTACCCCGACGTAGTTATGATATAACATATCGAATCATGACGCAGGCCAACCTACGGAGAACGACATGCCCCAAACATCCGCATCCCCGCTATTCTTCCTGACGCTGAGCGCGGGCCTTGCCCTTTCGGCCCCGGTCGTGGCCGAAACGAAGGAGGCATCGCATGACCACGATCATTCCCATGCGCATGACCACGCCCACGACCAGAACGACATCTACAATGGCTACTTTGACGACGCGCAGATCAAGGATCGGCCCTTGTCGGATTGGGCGGGCGACTGGCAATCGGTCTACCCGCTGTTGCAGCAGGGCGCGCTGGACGCGGTGATGCAGGATAAGGCCGAACACGGCGACAAGACGGCGGCGGAGTACAAGGCCTATTACGAGGTTGGCTATGCCACCGATGTGGACCGCATCACCATCGACGGTAACGCCGTGACCTTCTTCCGGGACGGTGATCCGGTGCAAGGGCGCTATGCCAGCGATGGTTATGAGGTGCTGACCTACAAGAAGGGCAACCGCGGCGTGCGCTATGTCTTTGCCAAAGAGGGCGGCGATGCCGAAGCGCCGGAATATATCCAATTCAGTGACCATATCATCGCGCCGCAAAAGGCCGATCACTATCACCTCTACTGGGGCGACGACCGCGCCGAGGTGTTGGAAGAGTTGACCAACTGGCCGACCTATTTCCCCGCCGAGCTAAGCGCGTCTGAGATCGCGGCGGATATGCAGGCGCATTAAGGGCGGCCCGCGGCATGACTGGCAAAAAGCGAAACCTGCGCAGCGGGCTGAAACAGCGGCGCCGTCAGGGGAACCCGATGGCGGCCTTTGACCAACTGCCGCCGCCCCTGCGGGCATGGCTGGCGCAGGCGGCGCTGCCGTGGTCGCCCCGTTCGGCGCATCGGCTGTGGTGCCGGGCGTTGCAGCGTTGCGAAGGTGATGTCGCGCAAGCGGTCTCGCATCTTTCGCGGGCGGAGCGCCGGATGCTGGCACAGGACCGGCTGACGCAATAGCCCGATGCAAAACGGGGCGCGCCATGGCACGCCCCGTTTCTTTAACTTCCGCCGGTGCTTAGACCGACAGGCAGACGTATTTCATCTCAAGATAGTCTTCGATCCCGTGGTGCGATCCTTCGCGCCCAAGGCCGGATTGCTTGACCCCGCCAAAGGGCGCAAGCTCGGTCGAGATGATGCCGGTGTTGACGCCGACGATGCCATATTCCAGCGCCTCGGCCACCTTGTAGACGCGGCTGAGGTCCTTGGCGTAGAAATAGGAGGCAAGGCCGAAGATCGTGTCGTTCGCCATGGCGATCACGTCGTCCACATCCTCGAACTTGAAGAGCGGCGCGAGGGGGCCGAAGGTCTCTTCCTTGGCCACTTTCATGTCCTGCGTCACGCCGGTCACGATGGTGGGCCCGAAGAAGTTGCCGCCCATGTCGTCCTTGGCGTTGCCCAGAATGATTTCCGCGCCGTTGTCGACCGCATCCTTGATATGCTCTTGCACCTTGTCCGAGGCTTCGGGGTTGATGAGCGGGCCAAGATCGGTGCCTTCTTCCAGCCCGTCGCCGACCTTCATCTGGCTCACGCGGTCCTTCAGCTTGGCCGCGAAGGCGTCATAGACGCCCGCCTGCACATAGATCCGGTTCGCGCAGACGCAGGTCTGGCCGTTGTTGCGGAACTTGCACATGATCGCGCCCTCGACCGCCGCGTCGAGATCGGCGTCGTCGAAAACGATGAAGGGCGCATTGCCGCCCAATTCCATGGAGCATTTCATCACTTGGTCTGCGGCCTGTTTCAGCAGGATGCGTCCAACTTCGGTGGAGCCGGTGAAGGTCAGCTTGCGCACAGCAGGGTTCTCGCAGAACTCCTTGCCCACGGCGGAGGAGGAGGAGGATGGCACCACGTTGAACACGCCCGCCGGGATTCCTGCGCGTTCCGCGAGCACACCCATGACGATGGCCGAGAGCGGCGTCTCCGCCGCGGGACGCGCCACAAAGGAACAGCCCGCCGCCAGCGCCGGGGCCGCCTTGCGGGTGATCATCGCATTGGGGAAGTTCCACGGCGTGATCGAGGCCGCGACGCCGATGGGCTGCTTCATCACCATGATGCGCTTGTCGCGCTGGTGGCCGGGGATCATCTCTCCGTAGACGCGCTTGGCCTCTTCGCCGAAGAACTCGATGAAGGACGCGCCATAGGCGATCTCGCCCTTGGCTTCGGCCAGCGGCTTGCCCTGTTCGGCGGTGAGGATGGTGCCCAGATCGTCCTGGTTCTCCATCATCAGGTCGAACCATTTGCGCAACACGGCGGCGCGTTCCTTGCCGGTCCAAGCGGCCCAGTCCTTCTGCGCCTTCTCGGCTTGGGCAATCGCGCCCGCGACCTGCGCGCGGCTGAGGTCGGCGACCTGTGCGATGACATCGCCCCGCGCGGGATTGGTCACGTCAAATGTACCGTCGTCGCCTTCGACCCATTGGCCGCCGATATAGGCGCGGGTTTCAAGCAGGCTGGGGTCTTTCAGCAGTGATTTCAGATCCGTCTTAGCATCAGTCATGTCATCTCTCCGCTATTCTCTATAGCCTCCAAAGCAACAACGAGTATGATTGTCCAGTTGAGTTTGATCAAATCCGGGGTGGGAGACCCAAATGATGCTAGATGACGCCTATGCAAACGCTGCCTATATCGACGGGGCCGACGGCTTTCCGCCCCGCTGGGAAAAGGAGGCAGAGGCATTCCGCGCGTCATTGGGGGCGCGGGCGCAGCTTAACGTGCGCTATGGCTCTTCGGACCGTCAAAAGTTCGATTTCTTCCAGCCCGAGGGCGTGTCGCGCGGCACGGCGGTCTTCGTGCATGGCGGCTATTGGAAGGCTTTCGACAAGAGCTATTGGTCGCATCTGGCCGCTGGTCCTTTGGCGCGGGGCTATGCCGTGGCGGTGCCGTCCTATGACCTCTGCCCCGAGGTGCGCATTTCCGAGATTTCCACCCAGATCGCCGCGGCGCTGACCGAAGTGGCGAACCGCACGCAGGGCACCATCGTGTTGTCGGGCCATTCGGCGGGCGGGCATTTGGTGGCCCGCATGACCGACCCGCTGCTGCTGGGGGCCGAGGTGCGCGACCGGATCACGCGGATCGTGCCGATCTCGCCCGTGGCCGATCTGGCGCCCTTACTGCGAACCGAGATGAACGACACCCTGCGGCTGGATGAGGCCGAAGCCGCCGCTGAAAGCCCGATCAAGATGACCCCGCCCCATGGTGTGGATGTGACCGTTTGGGTCGGCGCGGCGGAGCGGCCCGTCTTCCTCGAACAGGCCGAGAATTTCGCCCGCAGTTGGGGCGCGAAACATGTGGTGGCCGAGGGCAAGCACCATTTCGACGTGATCGATCCGCTGTCAGAGCCGGACAGCGACCTGACCAAAGCGCTGTTGGGCAGCTAAGGTCCGCATTTTGCGGCAAATGCCTCGCCTTATTGCGCGTAAGGCATTTGCCGCAGTGCCGCGGAAACACTATGTCAGAAGGGCAAAGGCCCCTGTCCGGCCGCGCGACCTAATGGAAAGGGCCGAAGATGAGAATCGTTAAATGGGTGTTCTGGGTGACCGTCTGGGTGCTGGTGGGGGCATTCTTCCACTATACCCTGCCGCAGACCGATATCGTCCGCGTCACGGACACCTATGAAAAGCGGATCGACTTCGGCAACAATTCGATCTTCTGGTCCGGCTCATCGACTGATAGCGCGGGGCAGGCGGTCAACCGCGATGTCTTTTTCATCCAGACCCGTCGTGCCAAGGGCGATGTCATGGTTTACCGCAACGAAGACACCGGCTGGGGCTGGCCGCCCTATTTCAAGTTCGACACCGCCAACCTTCAGGCCGAGGCGGCGGATGCCCGCAGCACCACCGGCGCGCCGCAGTATTACGCGCTGAAACACTATGGCTGGCGCAGTGAGCTGTTGTCGATCTATCCCAATGCCATCTCGCTCCGCCCGGTCGAGGGGCCGGAGGCGAGCAAGGGCATCCCTTTCGTGACCATCATCGTGCTGACCTTCGCCGCGGCGCTGTTCTATGCGATATGGGTGCGCTGGCGGCGGTTCCGCCGGGCGCGGCTGGACCCCAAGATCGAGGCGATCGAGGATGACATCGCCGCGCGACGGGGCCGTTTTGCCCGTTGGCGCGCAGAGCGGCGCGCGCGCAAGTAACCTCACCACGAACTGTCAGCGCTGAGCGGGGCAAGAAGCGCCCCGCATTCAGGTAAATTCTGGTATTCCATCCTATATGGACATCATCCTCGTCACCACGGTCATCGCGTCGCTCTTTGTCGTCATCGGCTTGGCCGAGCCCTTGGCCGCGCGATTGCGACTGCCGTTCAGCGTGATCTTGGCGGTTGTTGGCATCCTCATCGGGGCTTCGGCGATCTTTTTCCTGCGCACCGATTTGACGGATGCGTTGAACCCGGTGGCGGCGGCCATTCTGGGGCTGCCGATCCGGTCGAACGTCTTTCTTTATGTCTTCCTGCCGACGCTTCTGTTTCAGGCGACATTGGGCATGAACTTGCGGCGCATGGTCGACGACTGGGTGCCCATTCTGGTGTTGGCGGTCGTGGCCGTAGTGGTGGCGACAGTCAGCATTGGCTACGCGCTGTTCTGGGTCAGTGCGATCCCGCTGGCGGCCTGTCTGTTGATCGGGGCCATCGTCTCGACCACAGACCCATCGGCGGTGGTCTCGATCTTCCGCTCGATCTCGGCCCCGCGGCGGCTTGCGCGGATCATCGAAGGCGAAAGCCTGCTGAACGATGCCGCCGCCATCGCGCTTTTCGGCCTGTTCATGGGCTATGTCATGCTGGGCATTCCCGACCCGGAACTGGGCAGTGCGCTTGCGCAATTCCCGATGCTGATCGCAGGCGGGGCGCTGGTGGGCTGGCTGGGCGCACGGATCGCGGTTTGGGTCATGGCGCTGTTTGCGCGGCATGAACTGGCGCAGCAGTCGATCTCGGTGGCGCTGCCCTATCTGGCCTATATCGTGGCCGAGCAAAGCGTCGGCGCTTCGGGGGTGATCGCTGTGGTGGCCGCGGGGCTGACGCTGAACCTCACCGCGCCGGGGCGGCTGCCGCCACAGGCGCTAACCAACCTGCGCGAGCTTTGGGACGTGCTGGCCCATTGGGCCGGGGCGCTGATCTTTATCCTCGCCGCTCTGCTGATCCCGCGGCTGCTTGAGGAAGTCCGGCTGGAGGATTTCTTTCTCATCGCCGTGGTCGTGGTGGCCGCCATTCTCGCCCGCGCGGTGATCCTTTTCGGCCTGCTGCCCCTATTGACGGCGGCGAAGCTTTCGCCCGCGGTCGAGCGGCCCTACCGGGTGGCGATCCTCTGGGGCGGCTTACGCGGAGCGGTCACATTGGCGCTGGCGCTGGCGGTGACGGAAAGCGTGCGGGTGCCAAATGACATTCAGCGGATCGTGGGTATCTTGGCCACCGGCTTCACGCTCTTCACCCTGCTGGCCCAGGGTACGACGCTGCGTTGGATCATCGGACGGTTGGGGCTCGATCAACTCTCGCCCATTGACCACGCGCTGTCGCGGCAGGTCATCGCCGTGGCCTTGCAAACCGTGCGCGAGGACGTGGCCCAAACGACCGAGAATTACGATCTGAACCGCGACATCGTGCGCTCCGAGGCGAAACGGTTTGGCGAGCGGCTTGAGACAGCGGTCAAGACCGCGGAGGAGGCGACCGATATCCTCGACCGCGACCGCATCGCGCTTGGGCTGATCGCGCTGGCGGGGCATGAGCGTGACACGATCCTTGCGCGGGTGCGCGAGCGGACGATCTCGGCGCGGATGGCCGATCTGGTGCTCTCGGATGCGGACCGGCTGATCGAAGGGGCACGAACCCAAGGGCGCAGCGGCTATCAACGCGCGGCCCGGCGCAGCGTGGCCTATGGGCGCACATTTCGCGCAGCGGCGGTGCTGCACGGGCGCTACGGCGTGTCTGGGCCGCTGGCGCGGATGACGGCGGACCGCTTTGAAATGCTGCTGTCGCAACGGCTGATCCTGCGGGATCTGGGCACTTTCATCGATGGCCGCATTCGCCGGATCCACGGGCGGCGGGTGGCGGAGTTGCTGCACGACCTGTTGGCGCGCCGCATCGAAGGGATTGAGACCGCGCTAGAGGGGCTGCGCTTACAGTATCCCGGCTATGCCGAGGAGTTGGAACGGCGTTTCATCCGCCGCACGGCACTACGTTTGGAAGAGCGTGAATATACATTGATGCGCGAAGACGGTCTTTTTGGGGCCGAGGTCTATACCGCCCTGATGCAGGAACTGGCGACCCGGCGCACCGCGGCGGAGGGGCGGCCGGGCCTTGACCTCGCCGTGCGGCGCGGCGCTTTCATCGAGCAGTTTCCGCTGTTTGCGGATCTGGAGGAGGGCGCGCTCAAACGGCTGAGCCGGGCGCTCAAGACCCGCTATGTCGATATCGGCGACGTGGTTTTGCGCAAGGAAAGCCCCGCGCGCAGCGTGTTTTTCATCGCCTCAGGTGCTGTCGAATTGGAAAGCGCGGGTCAGACTTGGCGATTGGGGCGGGGGGAGATGTTCGGCCAGATGGCCATCTTGACGAACCGCGTCCGCCGGGTGGATGTGCGCGCCATCGCGCCGACCACGCTTTTGGTTCTGGACGAGGACCGGTTCCGCCGCCTGCTGGAACGAAGCGCGGCCCTGCGCGAGGCGGTGCGTGCCAGTGCGGAGAAGCGCGGGATCGATCCGGTGGATCTGATCTCGGGCGGGCGGGGGTAGCTCGGCGCGTCAAACGCTGGTGGGGCGTTTGGGGCCGGTGTGGTGCAGGGTATTTGAGAAAGGATGAAGATGGGGGGGTGCGGCCGGTAGATGCGGCCGCACCTTTGGCTGGGGTCAGTCGTCGGGGGTGATTTCGCCGGTGGTGGCGTCGATCAGCAGTTCGCGTTCGCCGGTGGCGTCGGTCAGTTCGACTTCATAGACCATGCGGTCATCTTCATCGTCGAGCGAGACTTCCTCGATCCGTGTGCCGTCTTGGCTTTCCAGCTCGGTCAGCGCGGTCATCAGCACTTCGCGGGCCGTGCCAGCGGCGCGCAACTCGTCCTCTTGGAAGAGGCCGCTGAGGAAGCTGGTGAGTTGCTCTTCGGACTGCTTCAGCACATCGCCGGTGGCGGCATTGACGGTGACTTCATACACGGATTCACCGCGGATGAGGTCGATCTCATAGACCAGCGCGTCGCCTTCGGTTTCGATTTCGGCTTCCAGCACGCCGCCATCGATGCTGCTTTGCGCGGATTTAATGGCTTGGGACATGCTGATGCGCTCGGCCTCGGGGGCGGTCTCTTGCGCGAAGAGGGCTGCGGGGGCGAGCAGGAGCGATGTGGCGAGGGCGGTGAACTTATGTGTCATGAAGAACCTCTTGCGTTGTGGTTTGCCGGACCGCGGGGCGGCGTGCTTGGCTCAACGCTTGGCGCGGGGGGCTGTTCCAGACGGTAGGGGCGGGCGGCGCTAATCTGCGAAGAGGCCTGCCGGCTGGACGATCGCGCGGGCCTCGTCTTCGGTCACCTTGAGGAAGTGGGCGAGGGCCGCGGCGTTGGTTTCGGGGTTGGCGTATTCGGAGAGGCGGCTGTAGTTTGCGAATTGGGCGTCGCGGATTTGGTCGACCTCATGCAGCATGTTCCCGCGGATCGTAGGGAGCAGGCGGGACAGGTTTTCTTGCGATGTTTGCGCGCCGCTCAGGCCGATGCGCCGGGCGTGGCCGCTGAGATAGGCGTCGGTCAGTTTGCATTCGACTTCGAGCATGCGCACCTGCGCGCGGTCCGAGGCAAAATCGCGGAGCAGGTCGAGGTTCGACGTGTCGATGCAGACGATCAGCCGCGTGCTGTCGTAGTAGTCGTAGAGCATCCGCATCAGGGCGCGGCGGTGGCGGGTGCGTTTTTCCAGCGTGGTTTGAATGCCGCCGAGATCGGGCAGGGGGGTGTCTTCTTCGTTGAAGAGGAAATCCACCGCTGGGAGGCCGGTTTGCTGGCGTATCCGCCCCACGAGCCGTTTTGCCACATGCCATTTCTTGGCGATGATGATCAGCAGTTCACGTTCGCGGCCAAGGCTGGATTCCCTCTCCCAAAAGCGGGGGGCGAAACGGCGGCCAATGCGGCCGCGCGCGGTGAGGAATTCGAACAGGTTGCGGCCTTCGTCGCTGATCTGGAAGGGCACGCCTTGGGCGGCGTAGAGCAGGCCGAGGCGGCGTTTGAGGTCCAGTGCCTCGGGGCTGATTTTGCGGGCGAAGAGGTGGTTCTGGCCGAGCAGCAGGTCATAGTGGTCATTGTAGAAGGTGACCGGCATGCCGTAGTCGGAAAACAGCAGGAAGGTCAGGCTGCGATTGGCGATTTCACCTTCGGGGACGAGGTGGCGCACGAGGGTTTGAAAGAAGGTCTCATCCGGGATCCAAGTGCTGCGGAAAAAGCGGATGACATCGGGGCGCTCGTGGCTGAATGCCATCAGCGCCTCCACGGTGCGGCGGCGCAGGCACCACCATTGGCTGCCGATCTGCACCTGAAGGTCGGCAGGGATCTTGCGGGTCAGGCCGAGACGCTTTTGCGCCTCGAACATCGCATAAAAGCGTTTGCGCTGCGTGCGTTCGTTGAACCAATGGCGATAGATCAGCCGCTCTTCTTTCCAGCCGGTCTTGATCCAATCGCTTTCGAAGTAATCCACGCTTTCGATGAAATCCGCGTCATTTTCATCAAGGAACCGATGCGCGTATTCGGCGGATTTGATCGCCATGCAGTCGCCGGAGAGCAGGTAGAAATGCGTGGCGCGCGGGAAGGCTTCCATCGCGGCGGTGAGCGTGTCGAGCGTGGCTTGCACCAGTGACCATTCGCCCCAGCCGCAGCGGATGCGTTTGCGCGGGAAGGTGACGTTGGGGTTGTCGCGCAGGGCCGCGGTGATTTGGGCGTAGTCTTCGGCGCTGGCGGAGGCGTCGAAATGGATCGCCATGTAATCGCCCACCGCGGTCAGCCGCTCGGCTTGCCGGATGATGGCCTCCGGATCCTTGTGGCACAGCAGGATATAGGCAATTTTCGCCATGCAGGATACCGAATGTCCTTGTCGCGGCCCGCTTGCATCGGCCTTTTGTCGTGGATCATCTTCCTAGTTAATCCTGAAGACCGATTGAATAAACAGCATTTCTTTGCTTTTTTGCACCGAGGTCTGACTGTTGCTTAAAACAGCCAGCGCCAGCAGGAGGCAGGACGCGCATGGGTTTTCCCGGAACATGGATGACGGAAAGTGAGAGCATGGTGTACCGCGTGGTGCCGAAATGCGCCTGTTCGACCATCGGCCAGATCATGTATTATTCCGATCATGGAGAGTTCTTTGACGGCGACATCCATGATGCCAAATCAGGCATTCATAAATGGGCCTTGGATGGATCGCAGGGGCCGATCACCGAGAATGTGACGGCGCGCAAGTCCTATGCCTTTACCTGTGTGCGCAACCCTTACACGCGAATCCTGTCGTCTTTCTTTGACAAGATTTGCGGCATTCAGCGCAACGGGCGGCGCTATCGCGGCAATCTGGTGCCGCTGCTGGTGCAGAAATATGGGATCGACGTAGGCGGTGAGGACGGCAAGGAGGAGTTCGACCAGATCGCGAGCTTCCGGCGGTTCCTGCTGTTCGCCCGCGATACTATTCGTTGGCGGCGGCCAATGGACCCGGACATTCATTGGTCGGCGGTCTCGGGCCATGTCAGCACCTTTATCGTCAATGGCGGCACCTACGACCAGATCTTCTGGACCGAGCGGTTCAACGATGGGATGCAGCAGGTGCTTGATGCCGTGGACACGCCGCACCCTGTCGATCTGGCGGCGATCCCGCGCTTTAACGAGAGCGAGGGCCATGGGCCCAAGCGGGCGCATCCGGTCGAGGATTACTTTGACGATCTGTCGATGCATCTGATGCGCGAGATCTACAAGCGCGACTTCGATCTGTTCAAATATGACTTCGACAACCCCGGCAATAAGCAACCCTTGGGTGAGATCGATCTTGATGAGGTGCACGCCAAACTGGGTGACTGAGCGGCAGCATCTTGCACCGGGGCGGGTCGCGCTCTACATGCTTTGGCATGTCACAGGTCAAATCCAGCTCCAAATCCGATCCGAACTACAAGGTGATCGCCGAAAACCGCCGCGCGCGGTTTGATTACGCCATCGAAGAAGACATCGAATGCGGCATCATCCTTGAAGGGTCCGAGGTGAAATCTTTGCGCGAAGGCGGGGCGAACATCGCCGAGAGCTATGCCGCGGTGGAGGATGGCGAACTGTGGTTGGTGAACTCCTATGTAGCGCCCTATAAGCAGGCCAAGACCTTTCAACATGAAGAACGGCGCCGGCGCAAACTGCTGGTCAGCCGCAAGCAATTGGCCGATCTGTGGAACGCGACGCAGCGCAAGGGCATGACGCTGGTGCCCTTGGTGATGTATTTCAACCATCGCGGCATGGCGAAGATCAAGATCGGCGTGGCCAAGGGTAAGAAGCTGCACGACAAGCGCGAGACGGCGGCCAAGCGCGATTGGTCGCGGCAGAAGCAGCGGTTGTTGAAAGATCACGGGTAGGTTTCGCTTCGACCGAGATTACCACCGGCCCGGAATCAAGCCGCAGGCGCCGGGCCATCGTCTGCCCGCCCGTCACGCCAAAGGCGTGCCAGAATATACTAGGCGCACCTTTGGTGCGACCGGCTAGGCGCTGGCCCTCAGCACGACTCATCCCCCTTCCACTTGCCAGCATCTCCCGCCGGTTATAGGCATGGGCAACGCCCGCGACGAAGGAGGCCCCCATGGCCGACGATCCCAAGACATTGGTTTCAACCGATTGGTTGGCTCAGCATCTGAAAGACCCGGACCTGCGCATCCTTGATGCCTCGTGGTATCTGCCCGACGCCGGGCGCGATCCGAAGGCGGAGTATGACGCCGCCCATATCCCCGGCGCGCGTTTCTTTGACATTGATGACATCTCGGACGCGCGTTCGGACCTGCCGCATATGGCCCCGCCGATCGAGAAATTCATGTCGCGGCTGCGCGCCATGGGTGTGGGTGACGGGCATCAGGTGGTGGTCTATGACGGCGCGGGGCTGATGTCCGCCGCGCGGGTCTGGTGGCTGTTCCGCCTGATGGGGCAAGAGAATGTCGCCGTGCTGGATGGCGGGTTGCCGAAATGGCAGGCCGAGGGGCGCGAGACCGAAGATATGCCCCCCGTGCCGCGCGACCGCCATATGACCGTGCGCTTCCAGAACCAATTGGTGCGCGATGTGACACAGGTGGCCCATGCCTCCAAACTCGGCGATCCGCAGATCGTCGACGCTCGCGCCGCAGCACGTTTCCGCGGCGATGCGCCTGAACCGCGTGCGGGGCTGCGCGCAGGCCATATTCCCGGCGCGCGCAACGTGCCCTTCACCGAATTGCTCAACGACGACAAAACGATGAAAACCCCCGAAGAGACCCGCGCCATTTTCGAGGCGGCGGGCGTGGACCTGTCGAAACCCGTCATCACCTCTTGCGGGTCGGGCATCACCGCCGCCGTGCTGGCGCTGGCGCTGGAGCGGCTGGGCCACCGCAAATGGTCGCTCTACGATGGCTCATGGGCGGAATGGGGCATGTTCCCCACCGTGCCCGTGGCCACCGGCGCGGCTTAATCCTTTACCGTTACCTTCCAACCGGAGAACCCCATGTTCGAGACGCTCAAGGCGCAACCCGCCGATAAGATCCTCGCCCTTGTACAGGCCTACCGCGAAGACCCACGCGACACGAAGATCGACCTCGGCGTCGGTGTCTACAAAGACGCCAGCGGCAACACCCCGGTGATGCGCGCCGTCAAAGCCGCCGAGCAGCGCATCTGGGAAAACCAAGACACCAAGGTCTACACCGGTCTTGCGGGTGATCCGACCTATACCAATGCGATGGCCGCGCTGGTTCTGGACGATGCCGTGCCGCGCGGCGCGATTGCGGCTGCCGCCACCCCCGGTGGCACCGGTGCCGTGCGTCAGGCCTTTGAACTGGTGCGTATGGCCAACCCCGAAGCGCGCGTTTTCGTCTCTGATCCGACATGGCCAAACCACCTGTCGATCCTGTCCTATCTGGGCATGGAAGTGGTGAACTACCGCTATTTCGACAGCGCGACCGGCGGCGTGAACTTCGATGGCATGATCGAAGACCTCAAGACCGCCAAGAAAGGCGATGTGGTCCTGCTGCACGGCTGCTGCCACAACCCCACGGGCGCGAACCTCAACAGCGCGGAGTGGGACGCGGTGATCGAAGTGCTGCAAAGCACCGGTGCCGTGCCGATGATCGACATCGCCTATCAGGGCTTTGGCGACGGGTTGGAAGCGGATGCCGCTGCGACGCGCAAAGTGGCCGCCTCGGTGCCGGAATGCCTGATCGCGGCAAGCTGCTCCAAGAACTTCGGCATCTACCGCGAACGGACCGGCATTCTGATGCTGGTAGCTGCCGAGGCGGCGCAGGGGCTGAACCAAGCCACTTTGGCCTTCCTCAACCGCCAGAACTACAGCTTCCCGCCCGATCACGGCGCGCGGATCGTGTCGACCATCCTGACCGATGACGAGCTCAAGGCCGATTGGATGGCTGAGCTTGAGGATGTTCGCAACGCCATGCTGGGTCTGCGTGAGCAGCTTGCGGGTGAGTTGCAGAAACTCTCTGGCTCGGACCGCTTTGGCTTCCTTGCCCAGCACCGGGGCATGTTCTCACGCCTTGGCACCACGCCAGATAAGGTCGATGCGCTGCGCGAAAAACATGGCATCTATATGGTTGGCGACAGCCGTATGAACATTGCCGGGCTGAACCAAAACAGCGTGCCGATCCTTGCTCGTGCGATCATCGACGTCGGTATCTAATCGCGCTCCGGGCCGTGCATGTCGCGGCCCGGTCAGCCTTCGATTGTTGCGGAACAATCGCCCTATGCCTCTATTCTGGCCTCTTTTAATCAAAACTTGGTCGAAATGGCATGTTTGGATAGCTTGAGTGAAAACTCAGGGTCGGGCCAATTTTAGAATCATTATTACAGTGCATCCGCTTGGATGTGAGCTTGCCAGCGGTAGAGCTGGTGATCGTGACAGCCACGCTTGTCACTGTGTTGGGCTATTGGGTGCGTGGGCACAGCAGCCTACCCGGTAAACATTGGTTTTTGCTGGCCATTCTGGCCATGGATTTCTGGCTTTTGTCGGTCGGGGTCGAACTTTCCGCCACCTCTGCCGCCTGCGCCTTTGGGGTCAGCCGTTGGGCGTGGATCGGCTTTGTGCTGCTGCCGACCTTCTGGGCTTTCTTCCTCTATGAATATGCGCTCGGGGCCAAGGTGCCGCGATGGCTGGTGCCGCTCTGCGCGGGGCTTGCGCCTGCGCTGATCACCCTCGCCGCGGTGACGAGCGGCTGGCATGAGACATTCTATGGCCCCGAAACCAAGTGGTTGCTGAGCGCAGAGGGGGCCTATGTCCAATCCGACCACGGCCCGCTGTTCTTCATCGCGATCACCTATCTTTACATGGTCATCATGGCGGCGGCGGTCGTGGCGGGGCGGGCGGTGCGTTCGGCCAACCCGGCGGTGCGCAGCTTTTTCCTCAAGCTTTTTGCCGCGACTCTGATCCCCATGGTGGCCAATCTGGCCTATATCTTGGGCGGCATCACCCTGTTCAATACCGATCCGACGCCTTTCTCATTCGCGCTTTCGCTGACGCTGGTGGTCTGGCTGGTGGCCGATAACCGCTGGATCGACGTGAACGCAATCGCGCGCGAGCTGTTGTTCTACAACAGCACCGATCCGGTTTTCGTGGTTGACCCGAGCGGCGCTGCGATCGAGACCAATCCAGCCGCCGCCGACCTCTTGCGTCGGGAGGCCGATCCCGAGGCCCCGCTGAGCGCCTTTGGAGAGTTGGGGCCGATCATCCGCTATCTCGCGGCCCATCGCGGCCTGCCCGATGTGACCGATATCCAACTGGGCCACCGTCATTTCGCCGTGCGCGCCCATGCGATTTCTCTGGGTGCGGGGCAGAAACAGGTGGGCTGGGCCGTGGCGCTTTTGGATGTGACCGTGCAAAAGATCGCCGCCGAAAAGGCCATCGCCGCCGAGCAGATGCAGGCGCAGTTCCTCGCCACGGTCAGCCATGAGCTGCGCACCCCGCTGACGGTCATCAACGGCGCGCTTGGCCTGTTGTTGCAAGGCGGGGCCAAGGTGAGCGATGCGCAAAAGGCGCGTTTGCTGGCAAAGGCCGCGGGCAGTTCCGAGACGCTGACGACCCTGGTCAATGATCTGATCGACACCCAAAGCCTCAGCAGTGCCGAGTTCAGCATCGACCTGCACCCTGCCGCTCTCGCCCCGCTGGTGCAAAAGGCCGTGGCCCGGGCCGAGAGCCTGCAACCGGAGAAGCATATCCGCTTCCGCTGCGAGATGCCCGAGACGGTGCTGACGGTCCAAGCCGATGCAGAGCGGTTGGGGCAGGTCTTTGGAAATGTGCTGTCGAACGCAGTGAAATTCTCTGCCCCGGGCGGGCAGGTGGAGGTCAGCCTTCAGCAGTCCGAAGGCATGGCGCATGTGCAGGTCAGCGACAGCGGCTGTGGCATCCCGCCGGGCGCGGAGGAGCAGGTCTTTGCGCCTTTTTCGCAGGTCGATGGCTCCGACACCAAGGTCGCCTATGGCAGCGGTCTGGGAATGCATATCACCCGGCAGATTCTGGACCGGCACGGGGGCAGCATCCGTTATGTGAGCGCCCCGGGTGTCGGCACGACCTTTACGATTTCTTTACCTCTAGTGGCCTAACGCAAACCGCCCGGCCATTGCTGGCCGGGCGGTCGATTGTTTGGCGATGTCGCCGGGGCTTAGCCCTTGGCGAACTCGGGGTAGGCTTCCATGCCCAGTTCCGACATGTCCAGACCGGTGATCTCGGCCTCTTCGCTGACCCGGATGCCACCGGCGGCTTTCAGGATCAGCCAGACGACGAAGCTGACGATGAAGACAAAGAGGCCAACCGCGGCGAAGCCGATGATCTGTGTGACGAAGGATGTGCCTTCGGTATAGACCGGCACGACCAGCGTGCCCCAGAAACCGGCGATCAGGTGAACCGGGATCGCGCCGACCACATCGTCGATCTTGAACTTGTCGAGCATCGGCACGGTCAGCACCACGATGACACCGCCCACGGCACCGATCCAAAGCGCACCAAACAGCGTCGGGTCAAGCGGCCCTGCAGTGATCGAGACGAGACCGGCCAGCGCGCCGTTCAGCACCATGGTCAGGTCGACTTTCTTGTACATCACCTGCGTCAGGATCAGCGCGGCGACGGCACCGGCAGCAGCGGCCATGTTGGTGTTGGCAAAGATCTGCGCCACGGCGTCAACGTCTTCGATGGTGCCCATGGCAAGCTGCGACGCACCGTTAAAGCCGAACCAGCCCATCCACAGGATGAACGTGCCCAAAGTGGCGAGGGCAAGGTTGGAACCCGGCATCGGCACGACGCGGCCATCCTTGCCGTATTTACCCAAACGCGGCCCCAGAACGATGGCCCCGGCAAGGGCAGCGAAACCACCAGCGGCGTGCACGAGGGTCGAGCCGGCGAAGTCGCTGAAGCCCATGGCGGAAAGGAAACCGCCGCCCCACTGCCAGGACGCTTCGATCGGGTAGATGAAGCCGGTCAGC
The DNA here is from genome assembly GCF_043557045.1 of Sulfitobacter sp. 1A15258. Lineage (NCBI taxonomy): Bacteria > Pseudomonadati > Pseudomonadota > Alphaproteobacteria > Rhodobacterales > Roseobacteraceae > Sulfitobacter > Sulfitobacter sp. 1A15258. The sequence goes on from NZ_JBIFFK010000003.1 coordinate 305,793, forward strand.
ACGACCACGAAGATCAGGAAGGGCCAAAGCTTGATCCGCTCGGCCAGCGCACCCGACACGATGGAGGCGGTGGTGGCGCAGAACATCAACTGAAAGAAGAAGTCGGACGCGTTGGAGTAGCCGCCCGCGTCGATCTCGGATTTGATGTCCTTGGTCGCGAAGGTGCCAAAGACGCCTTCCATGATCCAATTGCCGTCGCCGGGATACATGATGTTATAGCCCACGAGCCAATACATGACCGCGGCAAGCGCAAAGAGGCCCATGTTCTTGGTCAGCTGCGTGGTGACGTTCTTGGAACGCACCAGCCCCGCTTCCAGCATGGCGAAACCCGCCGCCATCCAGAAGACGAGGAAGCCGCCGATCAGGAAAAGCAGGGTGTTGAAGATGAAGGTCGTATCCGCCAGCGTCGCGTATTCCGCGTCCTGTGCCAGCGCCAGCCCGGGCAGGGCGCTGACCGCCGCTGCGAGGGGAAGTATTAAGATGGGTTTCATATGGTCGTTTCCTGTCTGCGGGTCCGAATGCGTGCTTACCGAAGCGGGCGGCTGCCCGTGCAGCATGAGAAAACCGGATATCAGGCGCTCTTGGACAGGTTTGCCTGCCATATTTGCGCCATTGCGTGGCAGTGCCGCCTAAAAAGCGGGCGCAGGCTGGAATCTGCCTATAAATTAATCAGACATTTGACGCCGATTGGACCTTGCAGCGCTAAACAAACCGCTGCAGTCAGGCTAAAGTGGCGAAAAATAGGGCCGAGCAGGCGATATTATGACCGACAAGAACAAGCGCAAACGCCCTTTGGTGGCCGACAAGCGGTATCCCGGTAAGGCCAAACCCAAGGCCAAGACCGCAGCGCGGGGCAAACCGGCCACGCGCAAGGCCGCGCCTGCCCGTCGCAAAGCCGCCCGTCCCAAACGCCCCCGGCGCGGCGGTATCCTCGGCTTTTTTGCGGGGGTGGCCCGTTGGATTTGGCGGCTGATCTGGACCATCACATGGCGGGTGAGCCTTGTGATCTTCCTCGTGCTCGCCTTGGCGGTTGGCTATATCTACACCACGATCCCGCCGCTCGAAACGCTGCTGGATGGCCGCGCGCGCGGCTCTGTCACTATGCTCGACCGTGAGGGAGAGGTCTTTGCATGGCGCGGCGACCAGTTTGGCGGCGTGGTCTCGGCGGAATCGGTTTCCAAACATCTGAGAAACGCGGTCATCGCCACCGAGGATAAGCGATTCTATCGCCATCTGGGCGTCAGCCCGCGGGGCATCGCCTCGGCTGTGCGCATCAACCTGAGCGAGGGGCGCGGGCCGCTTTCCGGCCACGGCGGCTCGACCATCACCCAGCAGACAGCCAAACTGCTCTGTCTAGGGGAGCCCTATGACCCCAGCAGCGGCATGACGGAAAAGGAATATGAGGCGGAATGCCGTCGTTCGTCCTTGGGCCGTAAGGCCAAGGAAGCGCTCTTTGCCATCGCGATGGAGCTGAAATACACCAAAAACGACATCCTCTCGATCTACCTTAACCGCGCCTATATGGGCGGCGGTGCCTTTGGGGCGGAGGCCGCGGCGCAGCGGTTCTTCGGCAAACCCGCAGCGGCCCTCTCGCCTGCCGAAGGCGCGATGCTGGCCGGTCTTTTGACCGCGCCCACGACGCTTTCGCCCACCAACAATCTGGACCGGTCGCAAAGCCGCGCCGCCACGGTGATCCGCCTGATGGAAGAGCAGGGCTATCTCTCTGCCGCCGAGGCTGATGAGGCCATCGCCAACCCCGCGCAACTGTCCGAGGCGGCAGAGGCCGAGGCGGGCGGTTACTTTGCCGATTGGGTCATGTCCTCGGGGCCGGAATTCTTTACCCGCAACACCACCGAAGACGTGATCATCAAGACCACCCTCGATCAGCGCATCCAGCGCGCAGCCGAGGAAGGCTTGAAATGGGTGTTTGAGAATAAGGTCCGCGAAGGCTCCAAGGCGCAGGCGGCGATCGTGGTGATGTCTTCTGATGGCGCGGTGCGTGCGCTGGTGGGCGGGCGCAAGACCAAGGTCGCGGGCGCCTTCAATCGCGCCACGCAGGCGATGCGTCAGACTGGCTCGGCCTTTAAACCCTTCATATATGCCGCGGCGCTCGATCTGGGCTATTCGCCCAATGACATCATCGTGGATGAGCCCTATTGCCTGAATATCCCCGGTTCGGGACAGTGGTGTCCCAAGAACTACACCAAGAGTTTCAAGGGGCCGGTGACCCTGACCGAGGCGCTGAAAAGCTCGCTGAACATTCCGGCGGTAAAAGTCTCGGAAAGCGTGGGCCGCGAAACGGTGAGTTCGGTCGCCACGCAGTTCGGCATCAAAAGCGATCTGGCCGCTGGTCCGGCGCTGGCGCTTGGCGCATCGGAGAGCACCCTGCTTGAAATGACCGGCGCCTATGCCGGTATCCTCAACGGCGGCTCATCGGTGACGCCCTATGGGTTGGTCGACCTGCGCCTTCTGGGCGAGACGGAGCCGCTGATGGGCACCGGGGGCGGCATCAACGAACGTGTGATCCAAGAAGATGCCGCACGCCAGTTGGTCTATATGATGGAAAAGGTGATCTCTGAAGGGACCGGCCAGCGCGCCAAGTTTGGCGGGCGGCAATTGGCGGGCAAGACCGGCACCACCTCGGCCAACAAGGATGCTTGGTTCGTCGGCTTCTCGGCGGATTATGTTGCCGGGGTCTGGATGGGCTATGACGACAACACGCCGCTTACCGGGGTCACGGGCGGTGGCCTGCCCGCAGAGATTTGGCGCGAAACCATGAGCCGCGTGCATGAGGGGATGCCCCTCAAGGAGTTGCCGATGCAGGCGCCCGCCCCGCCCAGCAATCTGAGCGAGGCACAGCCCGAACCTCAGCCACAGCTGCAACCCCAAGGCGGTGGCAACCAAGGCGGCGGCGCGGACAATGTGATCGACCGGGTTCTGCGCGATATCTTTGGCGGCGGCAGCAGCGGCAGCGGGGCCAGCGCGCCCGCGCCGAACTTCCTTGACCGCTGAGGCGGTCGGAGGCGGGCCGAAAAATCAATAGCATTGGGTTGTTAAACTCAGTATCAATTCCCCAAAGGCGGGAAGGTGCTGCGCGCGTGGCGGGCAGCGTTGAAGGGGTTTGATGCAAAGCGATGTGGTGAACAGGGGGCTGTCCGAGCTGCGTCGCGTGCGCAGGCGCAGCCGTGGGCTTTATTGGGCGGTGGCCCTGTTCAGCCTTTTTGCCAATATGCTCATGCTCACCGGCCCGCTCTATATGTTGCAGGTCTATGACCGCGTGCTCGGCTCGGGGTCAGAGGAAACGCTGATCGCCCTCTCGGTTCTCGTCGTCTTTCTCTATGCGGTGATGGGGCTTTTGGATTACACGCGCGGTCGGATCATGGCGCGGGTGGGGGCGCGGTTTCAATCCGATCTCGACCGGCGGGTGTTCGACGCGGTGGTGCGCAAATCTGCCGTGGCCCCGGATGTGAAAACCAACGCGGGCCTTGCCGATCTCGAAGCCGTGCAGCGCCTCATGACCTCCCCGGTGCTGATGGCCGCCTTTGACGCGCCATGGACGCCGATCTTCTTTGCCGCGATCTTCTTGTTCCACCCGATGTTGGGCTGGCTGGCCTTGGGCGGTGCCGCCGTGCTGGTGGCAATCGCGGTGGCCAATCAAATGCTGTCGCGCGAAAGCCAAGCCCGGGCTGGCATCTCGGGGCAGGCGGCGGATGCCATGTCGGGCCAGATCAGGGTCGAGGCCGAGATGGTGCAGGCCATGGGGATGCGCGATGCCGCCTTTACCCGCTGGCAGCAGGCCCGGGGGCAGGCGCTGGCGCAGCAGGTGAAATCGATCGACGTGGGCGGCACCTTTACCGCGATGACCAAGACGCTGCGGCTGTTTCTGCAATCCGCCATGCTGGGCCTCGGCGCTTGGCTGGTCTTGAAAAACCAGATGACGCCGGGCGCGATGATCGCAGGCTCGATCCTCTTGGGCCGGGCGCTGGCACCGGTGGAACTGGCGTTGAACCAATGGCCGGTGGTGCAGCGGGGCCGGGCCGGTTGGGCCAATTTGGCACAGCTTCTGGGTGCGGTGGGGGAGGAGCCCGCGCGCACCGCCCTACCACAGCCAAAGGCAAAACTCGCCGCAAAGGCGCTGACCGTCGTGGCGCCGGGTGAGAAACAGGCGGCGCTCAAGTCGATCAACTTCACCGTTGAGCCGGGGCAGGCGGTTGGCGTGATCGGCCCCTCGGGGGCGGGGAAATCGACCTTGGCCCGCACGCTCACCGGGGTCTGGCCGCCCGCGGGCGGGTCTATCCGCCTCGACGGGGCCGCGCTGGAGCATTACGGGAGCGAGACCTTGGGGCGGCATATCGGATATCTGCCGCAGCGCGTTCAGCTGTTCGACGGCACCATTGCCGAAAATATCGCCCGCCTCTCCCCCAATCCTGACGACGCCAAAGTGGTCAAGGCGGCCAAGATGGCGGCGGCCCATGAGATGATCCTCGAATTCCCGCAAGGCTATGACACGCCCATCCGCGCGGGGCAGGTGCGGCTTTCGGGCGGGCAGATGCAGCGGATCGGGCTCGCGCGGGCGCTGTATGATGACCCGGTGATCGTCGTGCTGGATGAGCCGAACTCGAACCTCGACAATACCGGCTCTCAGGCGCTGAACCACGCGATCCGGCAGATGAAGGCCAGCGGGCGGTCCGTGCTGATCATGGCGCATCGCCCGGCGGCCATTCAGGAATGCGACACGCTGCTGGTGCTGGATAACGGCATGCGCAAAGCCTTTGGCCCCAAGGATGAGGTGCTGGCCGGGATGGTGCAAAACCACCGCGAGATCCAGAAAGCGCCCGCGCGCTCGGGGGGCGTGGTATGAACGCTCGCGCTGACAAAGACTGGTCGGCGAGGCGACCCCTGATCCTTGGGTTCATCGGGCTGCTCCTGCTCTTCGGCGGTTTTGGCACTTGGGCGGTGACCAGCCAAATCGCCGGGGCGGTCGTGGCCTCGGGCCGGATCGAAGTCGACCGCAACCGGCAGATCGTCCAGCATGAGACCGGCGGTGTCGTGGCCGACATCCTTGTGGATGAGGGCGACAGCGTCGCCGCCGGGGATGTGCTGCTGCGGCTGGATGCGGAGCAGTTGACCTCGCAATTGGCCATCGTCGAGGGGCAGCTTTACGAGCTTATGGCCCGCCGCGGACGGCTGGAAGCGCAGCGCGACGAGGTCGAGACGGTCACATTTGACGAAGAGTTGCTGACCGCCGGGGCGACGAACCCTGACGTGCAGGAACTCGTGGACGGGCAGCGCAACCTCTTTGACGCGCGCCGCGTCAGCGTGGCGCAGGAGCTTGAGCAATTGGGCAAACGCCGGGCGCAGATCAACGCGCAAATCCGCGGGGTCGACGCGCAGGAGGCCGCGCTTTCGCGGCAGTTGGAGCTGATCGAAGAGGAATTGGCCAATCAGCAATCGCTGCTGGACCGGGGTCTGACGCAGGCTTCTGCCGTGCTGACCCTCATGCGCGAACAGGCCCGCCTGCGCGGCCAGATCGGAGAGCTTTCGGCGCAAAAGGCCCAGTCACAAGAGCGGGTGACCGAGATCGACATCGAACGGCTCAAACTGCGCTCCGCCGGGCGGGAAGAGGCGATCACCCAGCTGCGCGATCTGCGCTACCGTGAGTTGGAGATGGCCGAGCAGCGCCGCGCGCTCAGGGCCGAGATTGACCGCCTTGATATCCGCGCCCCGGTCTCCGGCGTGATCTATGGCATGCAGGTGCAGACGCCCCGTTCGGTCGTGCGCGCGGCGGAGCCGCTGATGTATCTCGTTCCGCAGGACCGTCCGCTGATCATCGCCTCGCAGGTGCAGACCATTCACATCGATCAGGTCGCCGTGGGCCAAGAGGTGAACCTGCGTCTTTCGGCGCTGAACCAGCGCACCACGCCGGAACTGGTGGGCAAGGTCCTTCAGGTCTCAGCCGATTCCATCGAGGATGACGCCACCGGTCAGAGCTATTACCGGGCCGAGATCGCGCTGAACCCCGGTGAGACGGATAAGCTGGAGGAAGGCACCATCCTCCTCCCCGGCATGCCGGTCGAGGCTTTCATCCGCACCGGTGAGCGCTCCCCCATGGCCTATTTGCTGAAACCGATGGCCGACTATTTCGCCCGCGCCTTCCGCGAAAGCTGAGGCGGGGCAGGTGGCAAAGGGGCTTTCCCTTGGCGCGGCGGGCGGTTAGCGTCCGCCCCAGAACCGCAACCAAAGGAAGCCCGTCATGTCCCTGACCGCCCGCCTTGCCGATCTCGGCATCACCCTGCCCGATGCGCCCGCACCCGCCGCGAACTACGTGCCCTTCGTGGTCACCGGCAATACCGTCTATGTCTCGGGGCAAATCTCCAACGGGCCGGATGGGTTGATCACCGGGCGTTTGGGCGCTGATATGGATGTCGACGCCGGTGCTGCCGCCGCGCGCAGCTGTGCGCTGAGCCTTCTGGCGCAGGTCCGCGCCGCTTGTGATGGCGATCTGGACCGGCTCAAGCGTGTGGTGAAATTGACCGGCTTCGTGAACTCCACCGCCGATTTCACCGACCAGCCCAAGGTGATCAACGGCGCCTCCGATTTCATGGTCGAGGCGTTGGGCGATGCGGGCCGTCACGCCCGTTCGGCGGTTTCTGCCGCATCGCTGCCGCTGGGTGTCGCCGTCGAAATCGAAGGCATCTTTGAGATCGAATGACCCTTCCTGCCGCCTTTTTGAACATTCCGCTGGCGCATCGCGCGCTGCATGACCTCGCCGCTGGACGGCCCGAGAACAGCCGCGCCGCCGTGCGCGCGGCTGTCGATGCGGGGCTGGGTATCGAGATTGACCTGCAACTCAGCGCCGATGGCAAGCCGATGGTGTTCCACGATTACGGGTTGGAACGGCTGACGGCAGAGCAGGGCGCGGTTCGGCTGCGCGATGCGAGCGCCCTCGCCGCGGTCCCGCTGATGGGCGGTGATGAGGGGATTCCGACGCTTGAGGACATCCTCGACCTCGTCGCCGGGCGCGTGCCGCTCTTGGTGGAGTTCAAGGATCAGGACGGTGCCATGGGGCCCGATGTTGGTGCGCTTGAGGCCGCCGCGGCGGAACTGCTTGGCCGCTACCGCGGTGATCTGGCGGTCATGTCCTTCAACCCGCATTCGGTGCGCGCGCTGGCCCGGCTTTTGCCCGAGGTGCCGCGCGGTCTGACCACCAGCGCCTATCGCCCCGATGAATGGCCGCTGCCCGCCGCGACCTGCGACCGGCTGCGCGAGATTCCCGATTACGCCGACAGCGGGTCTAGTTTCATCAGCCATGAGGCCGACGATCTGAGCCGCCCGCGTGTGGCTGAACTCAAGGCCGAAGGGGCGGCGGTGCTCTGCTGGACGATCCGCAGCCTAGCGGAGGAAGAAATCGCGCGTCAGGTGGCGCAGAACGTGACCTTTGAGGACTATCTGCCGCGCCCGGGCCCTTGATCCGCGAGGCCGAGGCCACACATAGGACGCAAGGCAGGCAAGGCTCAGATGAACGCGCAGGAAATCGAGATTACCGTGGTGCCGGAATTGGCGCAGATCGGCCAAGAGGATTGGGACGCCTGCGCCTGTCCCGAGGCCGCGGATGGGGGCCGTCCGCGCGATCCTTTCACCACCTATCGCTTCCTCTCGGCGCTTGAGCGCAGCGGCTCGGTCGGCCCCGGCACCGGTTGGCAGCCGCAGTATCTGGTGGCGCGGATCGCAGGCCAAGTGATCGCCGTCGCGCCGATGTATGCCAAATCCCACAGCCAAGGCGAATATATCTTCGATCACAACTGGGCCCATGCCTATGAGCGCGCGGGCGGGCGCTATTACCCGAAACTTCAGATCGCGGTGCCGCATACGCCCGCCACGGGGCGGCGTTTTCTGGTGCGGCCCGGGTTCGAAGAGGCGGGCACCGCCGCGCTGGTTCAAGGCGTGGTGCAGCTGACCGACAACAACGCGCTGTCGTCGCTGCATGTGACCTTTTGCACCGAGGGCGAAGTCGCGCGGGCCGAAGAGCTCGGCCTGATGAGCCGCAAGAGCCAGCAGTTCCATTGGCACAACCGCGACTATGCCGATTTCGACGGGTTCCTCGCCAGCCTGTCCTCGCGCAAGCGCAAGAACATCCGCAAGGAACGCGCGCAGGCGCAGGATTTCGGCGGCAGGATCCATACCTTCACCGGCGACCAGATCGAGCCGGAACATTGGGATGCCTTTTGGCAGTTCTACCAAGACACCGGCGCGCGGAAGTGGGGCTCGCCCTATCTTACGCGGGACTTCTTTGACCATGCGCAGGAAAATCTGCGCGACGATATTGCATTGGTGCTGGCCGAACGTGACGGGCACTGGGTGGCCGGGGCACTCAACTTCATCGGGCGCGAGACGCTCTTTGGCCGCTACTGGGGCTGTACCGAACACCACCCCTTTTTGCATTTCGAACTGTGCTACTATCGCGCCATGGATTTCGCCATTGCCCACCACCTTGCCCGTGTCGAGGCGGGCGCGCAGGGCGAACACAAGCTCGCGCGGGGCTATCTGCCTTCGCCCACATGGTCGCTGCATTGGATGCGCGACCCGGGCTTTGCCGCCGCAGTGGGGGAGTATTTGCAGGCCGAACGGGACGCCGTGGACGAAGAGATCAGCGTGCTGACCGACTACGGCCCTTTCAAAAAGACGACGATCGAGGAACAAGAATGACCGAGAGATTAAGCATCGAGACCCGCAAGACGCTGCTGCAACCGCTGTTCAACACGGGCTGGGAAATGGTCGAAGGCCGGGATGCGATCCACAAGACGTTCAAGTTCAGTGATTTCGTGGATGCCCTTGGCTGGATGACAAGGGTGGCTATTTGGGCGGAAAAGTGGAATCACCACCCGGAATGGAGCAACGTTTACAACCGGGTGGAGGTAACGTTGATCACCCATGACGTGGATGGCCTCAGCTCGCTCGATGCGAAGCTGGCGCGTAAGATGGATGGTCTCTTTGGGGCCGGCAAAGACTGACGGAGAGACCGGATGCAAGATTTGTTTGAAACCGAATTGTGGCAGGGCAAGACAGTTGCCGATCTGCTGACGCTGGAGTTCTTGGCCAGCGCGGCGGGGTCGGTGATCGCCGCGATTGCCATTTTGCTGCTGGGGTGGATCATCTCCAGTTGGCTGCAGCACCGGGTTGAGAACCTTGGCAAGCGGCACAAACACCTTGATGAGATGCTGTTCGAATTTCTGGCTTCCATCGTGCGCTATGTGGTGCTGGGCTTCACTGTTCTGTTCGTGCTCAACACTTTCGGGGTCAAAACGACCTCGGTCGTGGCAGTCATCGGTGCGGCGGGTCTGGCGATTGGTCTGGCCCTGCAAGGCACCCTGTCGAACGTGGCCGCGGGCGTCATGCTGATCCTGTTCCGCCCGATTAAAATCGGCGATTTCGTTGTGATCGCGGGCGAGATGGGGACGATCAAACAGATCAACCTGAACTACACGGTTCTCGCCGATCTCAGCAACGTGCAGGTCATCGTGCCGAACTCTGAGGTTTGGGGCAATGTCATCACCAACTATTCCGTCAACCCGACGCGCCGGGCGGAGTGGACCTTTGGCGTGGGCTATGGCGCGAACCTCAAGACCGCCGAGGATATCATCCGCAGCACGATCATGTCGGATGAGCGCGCGCATGCGGATCCCGAGCCCTTCATTCAGGTGAACAACCTCAACGATAGTTCGGTAGATTTCCTTGTGCGGGTCTGGTGCAGCGCGGACGATTACTTTGCCTTCAAGGCCGATATGACCCGTAAGGTCAAAGAGGCGCTGGATGAGGGCGGGGTGGATATTCCGTTCCCCACACGCACCATCGTGCAGGCGGCGGAATAGACCTTCGCATCTGCGGTCCTTCGCGGAGCACCTCGATCAGCAAAACGCCCGGCCAATCTGGCCGGGCGTTCGCATTCTACATATTGTCCAGCAACGCTTCGCCGCCGGAAATCTCGCAGGTGCCTGCGCTTTCTTCGGGCTGCCAGAGGGTGACCTTACCGTCCTCGACCAGCATCGCATAGCGTTTTGACCGGCCCACCAGCCCGGCGCCCTCGGCGTCAAACTCCATGCCGATGGCGCGGGTGAACGCGCTGCTCGCGTCGGCGAGCATGGTGATCCCGGCCTCAGTCGCGCCGGTCGCCTCGCCCCAAGCCTTCATCACGAAAGGATCATTGCAGGAGATGCAGATCACCTCATCCACGCCCTTGGCGTCGAACTGATCCTTGGTGCGCACGAAGCTGGGCACATGGGCAGAGTGGCAAGTCGGCGTGAAGGCGCCCGGCACGGCAAAGATCACCACTTTGCGGCCTTTGACCTTGTCGGCCATCTGCACCGGTTCGGGCCCGTCGGCGCCCATCTGAACCAGTTTCGCGTCCGGCAGTGTCGAACCTTGAGAAATCGTCATGGGATAGCCTCTCCTGTCATTGCGGTTGTCTTGGGGCCAGATATAGGCTTTGACCGCGACTGAGACCAGATCAATCGGGGGATGGCAGATGCAGCATGTGGTGGTGATCGGAGCCGGGCAGGCGGGAGCGTCATGCGTGGCAAAACTGCGAAGCGGCGGGTTCGAGGGGAAAATCACCCTCATCGGCGCCGAGCCGTGCCCCCCTTACCAACGCCCGCCCCTGTCCAAAGGCTACCTGCTGGGGGAGATGAGCCAAGAGCGTCTCTTGCTCCGGCCCGAGGCATTCTACGCCGATCAAGGGATCACGCTGAAAACCGACTGCCGCGTCACGGCGATTGATCCTGAGGCGCGGGTGCTGAGCACCTCCGACGGCGCTGTCGCCTATGACGAACTGGTGCTCGCCACCGGCTCGATCCCGCGCCGCTTGCCCGCCGCGATTGGCGGGGCGCTGGAGGGTGTCTTTACCGTGCGCGATCTGGCGGATGTCGATGCCATGGCCCCGCGTTTCGTCAAGGGTGCGAAGGTGCTGATCGTCGGCGGCGGTTATATTGGGCTGGAGGCGGCGGCGGTCGCGGCCAAGCTTGGGCTTGAGGTCACGCTGGTGGAAATGGCCGACCGGATCCTGCGACGGGTCGCGGCGCCGGAGACCAGCGATTATTTCCGCGCCCTGCACGAAAGCTACGGCGTACGCCTGCGCGAAGGGGTGGGGCTGGAGGGGCTTTTGGGCGAGGGCCATGTCACCGGCGCACGGCTGAGCGACGGGACAGAGATCGCCGCCGATTTCGTCATCACCGGCGTCGGCATCGAGCCCGACATCGCGCTGGCCGCCAGCGCGGGGGTCGAGATCGACAACGGCATCAAGGTCGACGCGCAGGGCCGCACGAACCTGCCCGGCATCTGGGCGGCAGGGGACTGCACCTCATTCCCCTATCGCGGCGGGCGCATCCGTCTGGAAAGCGTGCCGAACGCCATCGATCAGGCCGAGGTTGTGGCCGAAAACATCCTCGGCGCGGGCAAGGAATATGTCGCCAAGCCTTGGTTCTGGTCTGACCAATATGACGTGAAACTGCAAATCGCCGGGCTGAACACAGGCTATGACCGCGTCGTCACCCGCCGGGGCGAGGGCAGTGCGTCCTTCTGGTATTACCGCGGTGAGACTTTGCTGGCCGTCGATGCCGCAAATGATCCACGGGGCTATATGGTCGGCAAACGGTTGATTGAGGCGGGCAAATCGCCCGACCCCGCCTTGGTCGCGGACCCCGAGACGGACCTCAAGGCGCTGCTGCGGGCATGAGGATCATCGCTGGGAAATACCGGGGCCGGCCGCTGGCCGCACTTGGCAAGGGCGACGCCGGGGCACATCTGCGCCCGACCTCGGACCGGGTGCGCGAAAGCCTTTTTTCGATGCTGACCCATCACGACGTGATCGAAGGCGCGCGGGTGTTGGACCTCTTTGCTGGCACCGGCGCGCTTGGGTTCGAGGCGCTGTCGCGCGGGGCCGCGTCGGTTTGTTTCGTCGAGAATGGCCGCAGCGGGCAGCGGCTGATCGGGGAGAATATGCGCAAGCTGGATACGGCGGCAGACACGCAACTGCTGCGCCACGATGCCACGCGGCTGGGGCCGTGGACGCAGGCGGCTTTCGATCTGGTCTTTCTCGACCCGCCCTATGGCAAGTCCATGGGGCAAAAGGCGCTTGTCGCGGCGGCCGAAGGCGGCTGGCTCGCCCCCGGCGCGATGGTCGTCTGGGAGGAAAGCGCCCCCATGCAGGCGCCTGAGGGATTCGCCCGGATCGACACGCGCAAATATGGCGATACCCATGTGACCCTGTTGGAAAGGGCCACCAACTAACCGGGTTCCCTAGGTTCAGCCCGCGTGAGGTTGTACCTTGTATTTTCCGACAAAATAAGTCACCTATTGCCCGAAGGCCCGATACGCCCTGTGTCGGGACCATGGTGATTTTCAAGGAAGGACATCCGATGCGCCTCAAAGCGTCCACGGCCATTGCGCTGATCACATTCGCCGCCGCCCCGGCATTCGCCCAAGGCAAGGCCGAGGTGCTGGACACCTATGCCGACATCGCGCAGGCCGGATACGAAGACAGCCTGACCACCGCGCAGACCCTGCAAGCCGCCGTCGAGACGCTGATCGCCTCCCCCTCTGCTGAGGCGCTTCAGGCGGCGAAAACCGCATGGCTGGCCGCCCGCGTACCCTACCAGCAGACCGAGGTGTTCCGCTTTGGCAATGCCATCGTCGATGATTGGGAAGGCAAGGTAAACGCATGGCCGCTGGACGAAGGTCTGATCGACTATGTCGACGCCTCCTATGGCGGTGAGACGGATGAGAACCAGCTGGCGGTTCTGAACGTCATCGCCAACCCGACATTCACGCTTGGCGGGGAAGAGGTGGACGCAACCGAGATTACGCCAGAACTGCTCGAAGGGCAGTTGCATGAGGCGGGCGCGGTCGAGGCCAATGTCGCCACCGGCTACCATGCCATCGAATTCCTGCTCTGGGGCCAAGACCTGAACGGCACCGACCACGGCGCGGGCGACCGTCCCTGGACCGATTACGCAGCGGGTGACGACTGCACCGGCGGCAATTGCGACCGCCGTGGGCAATACCTCAAGGCCGCCACCGATCTCTTGGTCAGCGATCTGGAATGGATGGCCGGTCAATGGGCCGAAGGCGGTGAGGCGCGCGCCACCGTGCTGGCCGACGAAGACGCCGGGATCGACGCGATCCTGACCGGCATGGGCTCGCTCTCCTATGGCGAACAGGCCGGGGAGCGGATGAAGCTGGGCGTCATGTTGAACGACCCCGAGGAAGAACATGATTGCTTCTCGGACAACACCCACAACAGCCACTACTATGACGGGCTGGGCGTGCGGAACGTCTATCTGGGCGAATACCTGCGCGTCGATGGGCGTGTGGTCTCGGGCGCGTCGCTGTCCGATCTGGTGACCAGTGCCGATGCCAGCGTCGACGAAGACCTGCGCGCCAAGCTGAACGCCTCCATGGTGGAGCTGGGCCAGATCAAGACCGCCGCCGAAGCGGGTTTCAGCTATGACATGATGCTTGAGCGCGGCAATGCCGAAGGCGAGGCGCTGATCATGGGCGCGGTCGACGCGCTGGTGAACCAGACCCGCGCCATCGAACGCGCGGTGACGGCTCTGGGCGGTGACGAGATCGCCTTTGAAGGCTCCGACAGCCTCGACGCGCCGGAGGCCGTCTTCCAGTAATCCTAAACTTTCCCCCGGGCCGCGCTGTCGCGGCCCGGGGCCAGCCAAGGAATACGCAAAACCATGATTGTTTGTCACTGTCAGAACATCACCGATCGCGACATCAACAATGCCATCGACTGGATGCGCGCCTCGGACGCGCGAACGGTTATTACTGCCGGCAAAGTATACCGCGCTTTGGGCAAAGCAGCCGATTGCGGGGGGTGCATGCCTCTCTTCTTGTCTACCATGCGCGGAAATGGCAACTTTTCCGTGCCTGTGCTGAAAACCACTCTACGTCAGGCGAAACCAAACAAGGAGACAGGTTCATGAAGGGCGACGACAAGGTCATCGAATATCTCAACGCTGCATTGCGCAGCGAATTGACGGCGGTCAGCCAGTACTGGCTGCATTACCGGCTGCAAGAAGACTGGGGCTATGGTCGGCTTGCCGATAAATCGCGCGAGGAAAGCATCGAAGAGATGAACCACGCCGACAAGCTGATCGAGCGGATCATCTTCCTCGAAGGGCACCCCAACCTGCAAAAGCTGGACGCGCTGCGCATTGGTGAAACGGTCAAGGAATGCCTTGAGGCCGATCTCGCCGCCGAGCATGAGGCCCGCACCCTCTATATCGAAGCGCGCAATCACTGCGATCAGGTGGGCGACTATGTCTCGAAGAACCTGTTCGAAGAATTGATCGCCGATGAGGAAGGGCATATCGACTTCCTCGAAACCCAACTGGCGCTTCAGGCGGAACTGGGCGAGGCCGTCTATGGTCAGCTTCAGGCCAAGCCGACAGACGACAGCAAGTAACCACGACAGGCAGGCCCGGTTTCGGGCCTGCCGCTTATCCAAGGCATTTCCCATGCGATTCCTCATTCCGATGCTCACGGTGGCCGCCGCGAGCATGGCCGCCGCCGCCCCGCAAGCTTTGGAGGAACCGCATCTCAAGGTGATCCCCCGCACCGCGGAAGAGGCCGCCCGGATCGCCAAGGTCACCGCCCCTGCGACCGAATTCGACAAGCCCGAACCCTTTGAGACGAACCCCGCAGGGGCCGCCACGGTCAGCCCGCGCGGCAATGCCGATGCGTTTTCGCTGCCTTCGGGCAATATCCCTTTCGAGCGGGAGTTGGATTTCAAGGTCGGCAACGGGCTGTTCAAGAAACTCTGGGTCTCTTCGCCCTCGTCGACGCTGGCCTCTGACGGGCTGGGGCCGCTCTTCAACGCGCGTTCCTGCCAGCGCTGCCACCTGAAAGACGGGCGCGGCCATCCGCCCGAGGGGCCTCAGGATGACGCGGTGTCGATGTTCCTGCGCATCTCGGTCCCCACGCCCCCCGAAGAGGCGATGAGCGAGATCGAGGCCTTCCTGCTCTCGGTCGGCGACAAGACCCCGCGCACGCGGCCCGATCCTGTCTATGGTGGGCAATTGCAGGATTTCGGGGTGGCGGGCCATCCGGCGGAGTACCGTCTCGGCGTGCGTTATGAAAAGGTGGAAGTCGCCCTGTCTGAGGGGGAGACCGCCAGCCTGCGCCGCCCGACCTACAGTGCCGAAGACCTCGGCTATGGCCCCTTGGCCGAGGGCGCGATGCTCAGCCCCCGCGTCGCCCCGCCGATGATCGGGCTTGGCCTGCTAGAGGCGATCCCGGCGGCAGATATCTTGGCGCTGGCCGACCCGGAGGACGCCGATGGTGATGGCATCTCGGGCCGGGCGCAGATCGTTTGGTCCTTTGAACACGCGCGCCCGATGCTGGGCCGTTTCGGCTGGAAAGCCGGCGCACCGACGATCCGCGAGCAATCCGCCAGCGCCTTTGCGGGGGATATCGGCATTTCCTCCCCCATTTTCGACGCGGCATGGGGCGATTGCACGACCGAGCAGACCGCCTGCCGCGCGGCACCCCATGGGGATGGTGACGACCGTGGCGCCGAGATCGACGCCGAAGGGCTGGATCTGGTGACTTTCTACAGCCGCAACCTGGCCGTGCCCGCCCGCCGCGATGTCGGCGCGCCTGAGGTGCTGCGCGGCAAGGCGGTGTTTCATGAGGTGGGCTGCACCTCGTGCCACCAGCCGAAATTCGTGACCGAACGGTTGGAGGACCAGCCCGAGCAGAGCTTTCAGCTGATCTGGCCGATGACCGATCTTTTGCTGCATGACATGGGCGAAGGGCTGGCCGACAACCGCCCCGAGGGCCGCGCGAACGGGCGCGAGTGGCGCACCGCGCCGCTCTGGGGCATCGGCTTGACCGAACAGGTCAACGGCCATACCCAATTCCTGCACGATGGGCGGGCGCGGTCGCTGCTCGAAGCGGTGCTCTGGCACGGCGGCGAAGCCCAGCCCGCCCGTGATGCCGTGGTCGACATGCCCAAAGCCGACCGTGACGCCCTGATCCGCTATCTGGAGAGCCTCTGATGCGCAGCCTGCTGACCGCCACCTTCCTTCTGACCGCCGCCCCCGCCCTTGCCGGGGTTGGAGGAGGTGATCCAAGACCACGCGCTGCCCGGCGCCGCCCGTTTCGCCTCGGCTACGGCGGCGCTTGATACGGCGGCGCAGGCCGATTGCACCGATGCCGCCCTGCGCCCGGCCTATCAGGAGGCTTTCGACGCATGGCTCGGCATCGCGCATTTGACCCTCGGCCCGCTCGAGGAAGACGGGCGCGGGCTGGCCATCGCCTTTTGGCCCGACACGCGCGGCATGGTGGGGCGCAGCGTGGCGCGGATGGTGGCCGAAGAAGACCCGATCGCGACAAGCGGGGATTACGCCGAAGTCTCCATCGCCGCGCGCGGGCTCTTTGCGCTGGAACGGCTGCTTTATGACGATGACTTCGCGGGCTACGAGGCTGACAGCTATAGCTGCGCACTGGCCCGCGCGATGGCGGCCGATCTGGCGGAACTGGGGCGGGAGGTCGACACCGCATGGCGTGAAGATTTCGCCGCCACGCTCCGCAGCGCAGGGGAGGCGGGCAATGACCGTTTCCTCAGCCCGCGCGAGGCGTCTCAGGCGCTTTACACCGCCCTTGCCACCGGGTTGGAGTTCGTGGCGGACCAACGTCTGGGCCGCCCAATGGGCCGTTTCGACGCCCCCAAACCGCAGGTGGCCGAGGCGCGCCGTTCGGGCCGCAGCCTGCGCAATGTGGTCCTGTCGCTCGAAGCATTGCACGGACTGGCCGACACGCTGTCGGACGCGCCCACCCCCAAGACCGATGCCGCATTCGACCGCGCCTTGAGCGCCGCGCGCGCGTTGGAAGACCCGGTCTTTGCCGGGGTGGCCGATCCGATCAGCCGTATCCGGGTCGAGGCGCTGCAAAACGATGTGCGCGCCATTTCCGAGGCGGTGGGGGCAGAGATCGCCCCGGCGCTTGGCGTCTCGGTTGGGTTCAATTCGGCGGATGGGGATTGATGCCCTCACGCCGCCATTTCCTCGCCGGTCTCGCCGCCGCGTCGAGCTTGCCCGCAATGGGCTGGGCCGCCGCGGGAAGCCCCGTCTACCTTGCCGCCGCGCGTGACCCTTCGGGGGCCTATGCGCTTTTCGGGCTGGACGGGTCCGGCCACGACATTTTCCGCATTCCGCTGCCCGACCGGGGCCATGCCGCCGCCGCCCATCCCACCGCGCCCGAGGCGGTCGCCTTTGCCCGCCGTCCGGGACGTTTCGCGCTGGTGATCGACTGCGAGCAGGGCCGTGTTGCCCATCGCCTCGACGCGCCGGAGGGGCGGCATTTCTACGGGCATGGGGCGTTTTTGCAAGGCGGGGCCATCCTCGCCACCAGCGAAAATGACATCGACAGCGGCGAAGGGCGCATCGGCCTGTGGTCCCGCGCCAAGGGCTATGCCCGGATCGGAGAGATCGCCTCGGGCGGGGTTGGGCCCCATGAAATCCGCCGTTGGTCCGAGGATGTGCTGGTGGTGGCCAATGGCGGCATCCGCACTCATCCCGACAGCGGGCGGGAGAAGTTGAACATCGATGTGATGCGGCCCAATCTGTCTTATGTCAGCCTCTCGGGCGAAGTGCTGGAGCAGGTTTCGCTGCCTGATGACCTGCATAAGAATTCGATCCGGCATCTGGCCTTGGCGCCGGACGGGCAGGTGGCCTTTGCGATGCAATGGCAGGGGGAGCCGGGCGACGGCGTGCCGCTGCTGGGCCTGCACCGGCGCGGGGAAAAGCCGATCTTGGCCGAGGCCGATTTGGCCGAGCAAATAGCAATGCAGGGCTACGCGGGCAGCGTGGCATTTGCGGCGGATGGCGGGGCGGTCGGGATCACGTCACCGCGCGGCGGGCGGCTGCATGTCTTTGACAACCGTGGTTCTTTCCTCGCCAGCCATCGCCGCGCCGATGTCTGCGGGCTGGCACCGGGCCGGGGCGGCTTTGTGGCCACGGATGGGCTGGGCGGTATCCTGTCGCTGCAAGAGGCCACGCTGTCGCGGCTGACCACGGCCAAGCGGGCGTGGGACAACCATTTGGTTGCCATCGACGCATAGGCGGGCGGGGGCCGTGCCCCCGCTGCATTTAGTCGGTCTTGTAGGTCGGGTGGAACAAACCACCGGGCGAGAGGGTGAAGATCTCCACCCCGTCTTCGGTCACACCCACCGAATGTTCGAACTGTGCCGAGAGGGATTTGTCGCGGGTGACAGCGGTCCAATCGTCGGCGAGGGTCTTGGTCTCGGCCCGGCCAAGGTTCACCATCGGCTCAATGGTAAAGAACATGCCCGGCTCAAGCACAGCGCCGGTGCCCGGGCGGCCATAGTGCAGCACGTTGGGCGGTGCGTGAAAGACCTGCCCCAGTCCATGGCCGCAGAAGTCGGTCACGACCGACATGCGGTGGCCTTCGACAAATGTCTGGATCGCATGGCCGATGTCACCAAAGGTATTGCCCGGCTTCACCGCTTCGATCCCGCGCATCAGGCTGTCGTGGGTCACGTTGATCAGCCGCTCGGCCTTGCGCGAAAGTTTGCCCGCCACATACATGCGGCTGGTATCGCCGAACCAGCCATCGACGATGACGGTCACGTCGATGTTCAGGATGTCGCCGTCTTT
This sequence comes from Sulfitobacter sp. 1A15258, assembly GCF_043557045.1. Classification (NCBI taxonomy): domain Bacteria; kingdom Pseudomonadati; phylum Pseudomonadota; class Alphaproteobacteria; order Rhodobacterales; family Roseobacteraceae; genus Sulfitobacter; species Sulfitobacter sp. 1A15258. The sequence goes on from NZ_JBIFFK010000003.1 coordinate 324,473, forward strand.
CAGCTTCTTGTCGCTGGGGATCCCGTGGCAGACCACATGGTTCACCGAGATGCAGCTGGCGTGTTTGTAGCCCTTGTAGCCAATGGTGGCGGATTTCGCCCCGGCGGCGTTGACCTTCTCTTCGATCAGGCGGTCCAACTCTCCGGTGGTTTGACCGGGGAAGACATGCTCTGCGATCTCGTCGAGTATGGTGGCGGCGAGACGGCCCGCTGCCTGCATCCCGGCATGATCGGAAGGCTCGTAAATGCGAATGCCGTCGCGCGTCTGGCGGCCTCGGTGTGCGTTGTTCACCGCTCTCTCCATGCTTGTGTTCGCTCCTACTTAACGTGGCTTTCGGGCGAGGGCCAGAGCGGCTCAGCCCGCGAAGGGGATCGGTTGCGCCAGTGTGACGGCTTGGGGCGTGATATGGGTGCCGATGGCGTAGATTTCCAGCCCCGCCGCCCGCGCGGCATGGGAGGCGGCGGCATAGGTCGGGTCGATATCGGCAGCGAGGCGCATCTGCGAGCAATCGGTGCGCTGCACCAGATAGAGCAGCACGGCGCGGTGCCCGGCCTGCGCCATCCGCGCCAACTCGCCCAGATGTTTCGCCCCGCGGGCGGTCACGCTGTCGGGGAATTCGGCCAGCCCCGTTTCGCGTGAGAGGGTGACGGATTTCACCTCGACATAGGCATCGGGCAGGCCATCGCCGCTGAGCAGGAAGTCGATGCGGGAGTTTTCGCCGTATTTCACCTCGGGCCGCACCTCGGTATAGGCGGCGAGCGGGGCGACCTCACCCGCGATCAGCGCCGCCTTCATCGCGCGGTTGGGCAGGGCGGTGTCGACGCCGGTGAAATGGCCGTTTTCATGGTCCACCAACCGCCAGCCGTAGTTCAGCTTTTTCTTCGGATCGTCGTTCGGCTCCAGCCAGATGCGGCTGCCCGGTTCCGCCAGTCCCATCATCGAGCCGGGGTTGGCGCAATGGGCCACCACCTCTTCGCCCGTCTCCTCAAGCCTGCAATCGGCCAGAAAGCGTTTGTAGCGGCGGATCAGCCGGGCGGGGACAAGTTGGGTTTGAAAGCGCATGGGGCGCGGCCTATACCGAAGGGACGCCATCCTCAAGGAGCCGCCCCATGTCAAACCCCACCGCCGCGATGATCGTCATCGGCGACGAAATCCTCTCGGGCCGGACCCGTGACAGCAATATGCATCACCTTGCGGGGGAGTTGACGAAAGTGGGGATCGACCTGCGCGAAGTGCGCGTGGTCTCGGACGATCATGGGGCGATCATCGCCGCCGTGCAGGCGCTGTCTTCGGCCTATACCCATGTCTTCACCTCGGGCGGGATCGGGCCGACGCATGACGACATCACCGCCGATTGCATCGCCGCCGCCTTTAACCGCGACATCGACGAGCGCGACGATGCGCGCGAGATTTTGGCGGAACATTACGCCCGCGCCGGGACCGAGATGAACGCGGCGCGCCTGCGCATGGCGCGCATCCCTGAAGGCGCCGCGCTGATTGAGAACCCGGTCTCTGCGGCGCCGGGTTTCATCGTCGAAAACGTGCATGTGATGGCCGGGGTGCCTGCGGTTTTTCAGGCGATGGTTGCCAGCGTTCTGCCGGGGCTGACCGGGGGGCAGCCGCTGATCAGTGAGACCCTGCGCATCGACCGGGGCGAAGGCGATATCGCCGGGCCGCTGGGGGCGCTGGCCGAGGAATATCCGCATTTGTCGATGGGCAGCTACCCGTTTCAAAAGGACGGTGTCTTTGGCGCGCATGTGGTGATCCGGGGCAGCGATCCGGGGATGGTCGAAGCCGCGATGGCCAAGCTCAAGGCCGCCTTCGCATGAGCGAGGCGCAGGCGTTTTTCGACGCGGGCGACGCGACATGGCCCGCTGCGCGGCGCGTCGAGCACGGCCCATGGACCCTGCGCGAAGGGCAGGGCGGCGGCAAGCGGGTCTCGGCGGCGACAGCGCGTGGGGCGATCTCCGATGCCGACATTCCGACCGCCGAAGCGGCGATGCGCGAGATGGACCAGCGCCCGCTGTTCATGGTCCGCGAGGGGGAGGATGACCTCGACGCGCTGCTGGCCGCGCGGGGGTACGACGTGGTCGATCCGGTCACGGTGCTGAGCCTGCCGATCACCCGCCTCACCGATATACCGATGCCCCCGGTCACCGCCTTTTGCATTTGGGAGCCGCTGGCGATCATGGCCGAGGTCTGGGCCACCGGCGGGGTCGGCCCCGCGCGCCTTGCCGTGATGGACCGCGCCGCAACCAAGACCGGCATCCTTGCCCGCTGGAACGAGAAACCCGCAGGCGTGGCCTTTGCCGGGGTGCACAATGATATCTGTATGGTCCACGCGGTTGAGGTGCTGCCCCATCAACAACGCCAAGGCGTGGCGACTTGGCTGATGCGGGCCGCCGCCCATTGGGGGCAGGCGCAGGGGGCCACGCGGTTGTCGGTGCTCTGCGTCGATACCAATACCCGTGCGCAGGCGCTCTATGCCAAGCTGGGCTTTGCCCCGGTCGGGCACTATCATTATCGTCAAAGCACCGAGTGAAGGATAAGCCCATGGCCAACGACATGCCCACCGCCCTTGATCTACCGATGGTCGATCCTCTGCCCGAGGCGACGCAGAAGTATTTCGATGTCTGTCAGGAAAAGCTCGGGATGGTGCCCAATGTGCTGCGCGCCTATGCCTTTGACATCGACAAGCTGAACGCCTTTACCGGCATGTATAACGATCTGATGCTGGGCGACAGCGCGCTCAGCAAGCTTGAGCGTGAGATGATCGCGGTGGCGGTGTCTTCGGTCAACAAATGCTACTATTGCCTCGTGGCCCATGGGGCGGCGGTGCGCGAGATGTCGGGCGATCCGCAATTGGGCGAAGCGCTGGTGATGAACTACCGCGTGGCCAAGATCAGCGCCAAACAGCGCGCCATGCTGGATTTCGCGGTCAAGCTGACCGAGGCGAGCGCCAAGGTCGAGGAAGCCGACCGTCAGGCGCTGCGCGATGCAGGCTTCACCGACCGTGACATTTTCGACATCGCCAGCGTGGCGGGTTTCTTTAACATGACCAACCGGGTGGCCAGCGCCACCGACATGCGCCCCAACGACGATTACCACGCGCAGGCGCGATGAGCCGGGCGCGCGTCGTTGCGGCTCTGGTCGGGGTGCTGCTGGCGGCCCCGGCGGCGGCGCTTGAACTGGCGCTGCCCAGCACCGCGCGCCTGACGGCTGAACGCAATACCGCACCGGATCGCTATGCGGCACCGGTCGGGGTCTATGCCGAAGGGCAGGTGGCGCGGGTCAATGTGGATGGCGACCTGCGCCGCGCCGCATGGCGGATGGACACGCCGGGGCTGACCGCCTTGCAAGTGATGCGCCCGCTGCGGCGGCAGCTTGAAGAGGCGGGTTTCGACATTGTGCTCGACTGCGCGGCGCGGGAGTGCGGCGGCTTTGATTTCCGCTTTGCGATAGAGGTGCTGCCGGGGCCGAATATGTATGTGAACCTGCGGGCCTTCCACTTCATCACCGCCCTGCGACGGGGCGAGGACGGAACGCCGACCGAGGCGATCAGCATCCTTGCCAGCACGGCGGCGACCTCGGCCTATGTGCAGATCATCCAAGCCCGCAGCGGCGACGCGGCGGAGGGTGACAGCCCCCCTGTCACGCCTGCGGCTACGGGGGAGGTGCCGCTTGCCAGCGCCACGGGGGATTTTGCAGCGACGCTAAAGACCGAGGGGCATCTGGTGCTGAACCGGTTGGAGTTCGAGACCGGCACCTCCGCGCTTGGCCCCGGCCCCTTTGCGACCCTCGCGCGGCTTGCCGAATTGCTCAAGGCCGAGCCGGGTCTGCGGGTGGCGCTGGTGGGGCATACCGATGCGGTGGGTAGTTTGGACGCCAATACCGCCCTGTCGCGCAGGCGGGCAGAGGCAGTGCGGGACCGATTGGTTGAGCGCTATGACGTGGCCCCCAACCGGCTGGAGGCGCAGGGCGCGGGCTATCTCGCGCCGCGTGACAGCAACTTGACCGAAGCGGGGCGCGAGCAGAACCGGCGGGTCGAGGTGGTCGTCCTCTCGGTGCAATAGCCTAGGTGGTGACTGTCATCTGAGTGGCCAGCAGCAGGTTGGTCTCGCTTGAACTCACCCCCTGAATCCGGCGGATTTGGCCCAACACACTGTCGAGTTCTTCGACGGTCTCCGTCCCCGTCTCGACGATCAAATCCCATTTGCCATTGGTCGCATGGATCGCCTGCACCGCGGGCATGCCCGCAAGGATGCGTTTGATCCGGTCGGTGCCCGCCCCTTCGATGGCCAAAAGCGTATGGCCCCGGATCGGGCTGTGACGCATGTCTTCTTTCAGGATCAGCGTGAAGCCCAAAATCGCGCCCGAGCTGACCAGACGTTCCACCCGCGCCCGCACCGTGACCCGCGACAGGCCGGTGGTGGCGGCCAGCGCGGAATAGGACATCCGCGCGTCGCGGCGCAGTTCCGCGATGATCTTATTGTCGATCTCGTCCATCAGCTTCCCGTCTTTTGCATGGGGCCATGTTTACGGCAGCGCGGGCGGGCTGGCCAGTCTTTGGAGATGTGCGATTGACGACGCCGGGGAAACCCATAATCTGCCGCGGAAAGGAACACTTCCATGCAAAGCCGCGCGCCCCTGTTCACCCCGGTCCTGATGGTCGGATGTATCATCATCATGGTCAGCTTCGCCGTGCGCGCCTCCTTCGGCGTGTTCCAGATCCCGATTGCCGAGGAATTTGCCTGGGCGCGCAGCGAGTTCTCCTTGGCCATCGCGATCCAGAACCTCGCCTGGGGCATCGGGCAGCCGGTTTTCGGCGCGCTGGCCGAGAAGATTGGCGACCGCAAGGCGATTATCATCGGGGCGGTGGTCTATGCGGTCGGGCTGCTCTTATCGGCCAATTCCGCGACGCCGATCGAACACCAGACCTATGCCTGGCTCGTGGGCTTCGGCATCGCGGGGACAGGTTTCGGCGTGATCCTTGCCGTGGTCGGGCGCGCGGCCTCGGACGAGAACCGCTCGATGGCGCTGGCGATTGCCACGGCGGCGGGCAGTGCGGGCCAAGTCTTTGGCGCGCCGGTGGCGGAATGGATGCTGGGCTTCATGTCATGGCAGATGACCTTCGTGAGTTTCGCGGGCGTGATCCTGTTGATGCTGCTCACGCTGCCGATGATGCGCGCGCCGGCGATGGCGAGCCGGGCTGAGCTTGAGGAGTCGATGGGCCAGATCCTCGGCAAAGCCTTCCGCGACCCCTCCTATACGCTGATCTTCCTCGGGTTCTTCTCCTGCGGCTACCAGTTGGCCTTCATCACCGCGCATTTCCCCGCCTTCGTGACCGAGATGTGCGGCCCGATCCTCGCGGGCGGCGTGCTGCACAACATCGGCATCACCACCACCTCGGCGCTCGGTGCGGTGGCGATCTCGCTCATTGGTCTGGCCAATATCGCGGGCACGCTGCTGGCGGGCTGGGCGGGCAAGCGCTATTCCAAGAAATACCTGCTGGCGGGGATCTATGTCGGGCGCACGGTGATCGCCGCCGCCTTCATCATGTTCCCGATCACGCCGATGACGGTGATCCTGTTCTCGGTGGGGATGGGTGCGCTCTGGCTGGCCACCGTGCCGCTGACCTCCGGCCTCGTCGCGCATATCTACGGGCTGCGCTACATGGGCACGCTCTACGGCATCGTGTTCTTCAGCCACCAGTTGGGCAGTTTCCTCGGCGTTTGGCTGGGCGGGCGGATGTATGACATCTACGGCAGCTACACCGGGGTCTGGTGGGTCGGCGTGGCCGTGGGGGCGTTCAGCGCCGTGGTACACCTGCCGATCCGCGAGAAAAGGCTCGAGGGGCTGGTGACCGCTTAACGCGCGCGCCAGCGTTCGAGGATGTGGTTGGCGGTCATCAGGTCCAGATGCGCGCCGCCGCCGTTCTTGAAGAGGGTGATTTCGTCATCGCTTTGCCGGGTGAAGGCGGCGAGGTCGTAGTAATCCGCCACGAGGTGATCGCGTGAGATCGCGCCGCTTTCCAGCGGGAACTTGATCTCGCCGATATGGCCGACGGTGGTGTCGAAACTGTCGACGAAAACGCGGGCGCGCTGGAGCGCCTTGTCGTCGACCTCGCGCATGTCGGGGCGGTAGGCGCCAATGAGATCGACGTGCTGGCCGGGTTGCAACCAATCGCCCTTGATCAGCGGGTCGGTCGACATGGTGGCGGAGGTGACGATATCGGCGGCGCGCACCGCCTGCTCCAGATCGGTCGCCACGTTGATCTTGCATTCCGCGGCCATCGCCTCGGCGTTCTTCGCGGTGCGGTTCCAAACCGTGAAGCGTGCCTGCGGGAAGGCGGCGGAATAGGCGGCGTGCAGCGCCCGGCCTTGGGTGCCCGCGCCGACGATCAGGATGTTCTCACTGTCCGGACGGGCGAGGCGGCGCGCGGCCAAGAGGCTGTCGCCCGCGGTTTTCCACTTGGTGACGAGGTGGAAGTCCACGATGGCGGAGAGCGTGCCTGTCACATCATCGAAAAGCGAGACGCCGCCGTTGACCATCGGCACTTCGCGGTCGGGGTTGCCGGGGAAAATCGTGGCGGATTTCACCGCGATGCCCAGCCCGTCGATCCATGCCGACCGGCTCAAGAGCGTGTCCTTGCCGCGGTAGAGGAAAGTGTCCCCGATCTCGGCCTTCGGGAGGTTATGCCCCGCGGCCAGCGCGTCGGTGAGCGCGATCCAGTCCAGAAGCGCCTCGCCCGCATCGAAGGAGATGTTCGGGATATCGGTCATGCGGCCTCCTCCCGGGTCAGCAGCCCTGCGGCGACGAGACGGTCGGCCCAGCCCTGCGGCCCGGTGAAATGATGGGTTTGCCAGCCTCGCGCGGCGGCGGCGGCGATATTGTCGGCGCGGTCATCGGTGAAGAGTAGCGCCTCCGGTTGCAGGCCGCTGCCCTGCTCCACGGCCTCGTAGATCGAGGGCGCGGGTTTGATCATGCCGAGGTGGCCGGAAATGAAATCACGGTCGAATTCGCGCAGGAAAGGATAATGGGTCGCGGCCAGATCATAGCTTTGAATGCCGAAGTTGGTGAGCGAGAAGACCGGCACGCCGCGCGCCTGAAGCGCCTTCATCAGCCGCAGCGAATGGTCGATCACCGGGGCCGCCATCTCGATCCAGCGATCGTGCCAGAGGCGGATTTCATCGCCCCATTCGGGTGTCGCCTCGGCCATGGCATAGATCGTGTCGCGGAAGTTTTCGCCGCTGTCGACGCGGTCGTTCATGCCGTGCAGGTCCACGGCGTCGAACATGGCGCGGCGTCGATCTTGGCCGATGACGCTGTCGTAAAACCGCTCCGGTTGCCATTCGATCAATACGTTGCCGATGTCGAAAACGACCGCCTGTGGTGTCATATCACTTGCCCTACCAATTGCTTAACACGGGCCTACCCCCGCGCCGCCGCGCGCAGTTCCCGCTCCAATGCTTCGAGGAAACGGGAGCGGTCGGCCTTTGTAAACCCCTTGCCGCCGCCTTGGCGGAAGGGGTCGGCGGCGCGCAGGTCGGCCATCAGGTCGCGGGTGGCCAGCACGTTGCCGATGTTGCGCGCGGTCAGCGCCTCGCCGTTGTGTTTCAGCACCCTCGCCCCCGCCTCGACGCATTTCGCGGCCAACGGGATGTCCCCGGTCACCACCACGTCGCCCGGCCCGCAGCGCTCGGCGATCCACATGTCGGCCACGTCCGGCCCGTCGGGTACGATCACGACCTCGACCAGCGGGTTCTGCGACAGGCGCAGCCCCCCGTTGGAGACGAGGAACATTTTGATCCTGTGCCGGGTCGCCACCCGCTCGGCCTCGGCCTTCACGGGGCAGGCGTCGGCGTCGATGTAGAGCGCGGTCACGGCTCAGCCCGCGTAGAGCGCGTCGGCATGGAAGGCGACGTGATCCTCCATGAAGCTCGCCACGAAGAAATAGCTGTGGTCGTAGCCCGGCTGCATGCGGAAGCTGCCCTGTTGGCGTTTCGCGGCCATGGCTTCGGCCAGCGCTTCGGGCATCAAGAGGTCGAGGAACTGGTCGCTGCCGCCTTGGTCGATCAGCACAGGCCCGTCGAAGCCTTTCTCGCGCATCAGGAGCGTGCTGTCGTGCTTTGCCCATGCGCTCTCGTCAGGCCCGAGGTAGGCGCCGAGTTGCTTTTTTCCCCAATCGCTCGCCGTCGGATGGGTGATCGGCGCGAAGGCCGAGACCGAAAGGAAACGCCCCGGCAGGTTCATCGCCAACGTCAGCGCGCCGTGCCCGCCCATGGAATGGCCGGTGATGCCTTGGCGCTCCATATCGAGGGCGAAATTCTCGGCCAGCAGGGGGGGCAGCTCCTCGGCCAGATAATCCCACATCTGGTAGTGCGCCGCCCAAGGGTCTTGGGTCGCGTTCACATAGAACCCCGCCCCTTTGCCAAGGTCGTAAGCATCGTCATCGGCCGCATCTTCACCACGCGGGGAGGTGTCGGGGAAGACCAATGCGATCCCGTGTTCGGCAGCCCAAGCCTGCGCGCCCGCCTTGGTCATGGCGTTCTCATGGGTGCAGGTCAGGCCCGAAAGGTACCACAGCACTGGAACGGGGCCGTCCTGCGCCTCGGCGGGGAGAAACAGGCCGAATGTCATGTCGCAGCCGCAGGTGTCGGAGGCGTGGGAGTAGACCCCCTGCGTGCCACCGAAACAGGCGTTTTCCGAGATGGTTTTCATGGCAGCGTTCCTTTCGAACTTGAGTGTGTCACAGGGCCGAGACCCAGCCTACGACAAGGCTGACGGTCACGATACTGACCGTGGTTGAAACGAGAATGGCGGCAGAGACCCGCTGAGGGGCGACGCCGTAGTGTTGGGCAAGCATATAGACATTGCCCGCGACCGGGAGAGAGGCGGTGGCGATGATAACCCCGGCTTTGTATGGGTCGACGCCGAAGAGAAACAGTGCACCAAAGGCCACGAAGAGCGGGTGCAGCACCAGTTTGCAGAAAGTCAGCCAGCCCGCAATCTCGATCCGTTCGGCGGATTTTGAAGCCAGCGAGGCGCCGATGGCGAACAGCGCACCGGGGGTGGCAGCGCCGCCAAGGATGGCCAGAAATTCGTTCAGCGGCACCGGGATCGGGATGCCGAAGCCGGACCAGAGGAACCCCAGCGTGATGGCGACGATCATCGGGTTTTTCAGCAGGCCGATCCCGACGATCTTAAGCGTCGCCAGCCGCAATTGCCCTTCGCGGGAGCCGGTGATCAGGATCACGATGAGGCTAGAAAAGATGATCATGTCGACGGTCAACGCCAGCAGCACGGGGCCGATCGCCTCTGGCCCCAAGAGCAGCGTCAGCATCGGCACGCCCAGAAAGCCGGTGTTGCCGATCACGGCGCATTGCGCCTCGATCCCGTTGGTGGCCACATCGAGCCCGCGCAAAAAACCCACGAGGCTGGCGATGGCATAGACGAAGGCCGTCCCCCAGAGGTAGGCGGCGACAAGGCGGCTGTCCCAGACCTCGGCCAAGGACAGATTGGCGGAAAAGCGGAACAGCATCGCCGAAAGGGCGAAGTAGAAGACGAATTTGGTGAGATAGGCCGTCGCTTCAGCAGAGAAAAACCGTGTGCGCCCGGCCCAGTAGCCAAGGCCGATCAGCGCAAAGAACGGCAGGGTTTTCAGGAAGATCGCGACCATGGGTCAAGCATTAGCCAGCCCGCCCTTGGGGTGCAATGGGGCAGGGGCTTGGGCCTTGGCTGAACCGATCGACGCCAACCGCGCGCTCATGGGGTTGCGGCCAGCGGGATCGCTTCGGGCGGCTCCGTGATCTCGCCGCCCCAGCAGTCCCATCGGCAGGTTCCGGCAAGGGCAAAGCGCCCGGCCCTTGGCGGGGCGGGTCAGGGAGCTACCTGTTGCGGGATGGACGCCACGCGAAGAACGAGGTTTGGAATATGAGAGTAGTTTTCTTGGCACCCCTAGTGCTGGCCGGATGCGCTGAATTGTCGACAGCGCCGGTGCAGAACCCGATCCCGGCCCCCGCGCCTGCGGCCACCACACCCCCGCCATCGCCGGAACCCGAGGCCCCGGCGCGGTCCGAAACCCCCAGCAGCGCGGCCAAGCCCAAACCGCTGCCGGAGTCGGTCGTGAACGCGGTGAACGACACCTCCAGCCCCTCTGAAGATGACGGGCAAGAAGAGCTTGCCGCCGCCGAGCCGCCGACCGACACCTGCAAAGAGGGCAGTTGGTGGGGGCTGATCGGACGCCCGCAATCGGCGGCGAGCATCGTCTCAGAGCCCAAGCGTGTCTATACAGAGGGCGACCCGGTGACGATGGACGCCAATCCCAACCGCACCAACATCGTCTTGGACGCGGAAGGCAAAATCGCCAAAGTCACCTGCGGCTAGGGCCGTCCCCTAGCCCTTGGGGCGGTTGTCGAGAATACGCACGGCTTTGCCCTCGGACCGGGCAACGCCGCCCACGTCCATGACTTCGACCGTGACCGAAATGCCGACGGTCTGTTTGATCTGTGCCGACAGCGCTTTGATCGCAGCAGCCCGGGCATCGGTGGTGACGCTGGCGTCAGCGCATTCACACAGCACGCGCATCTGGTCCATCCGATCGGGGCGCGAAAGCTCGATCTGGAAATGCGGGGCCAAGCCGGGCGTGGCCATTAGCGCCTCTTCGATCTGGGTGGGGAAGACGTTGACGCCGCGGAGTATAATCATGTCGTCGCTCCGCCCGGTCACCTTCTCCATCCGCCGCATGGCGCGCGCGGTGCCCGCCAGCAGGCGGGTCAGATCGCGGGTGCGGTAGCGGATGATCGGGAAGGCCTGTTTCGTGAGCGAGGTGAAAACCAACTCGCCCATTTCGCCATCCTCGACCGGGGCGCCAGTCTCGGGGTTGATGATCTCGGGGTAGAAGTGATCCTCCCAGATGTGCAGCCCGTCCTTGGTCTCCACGCATTCCATTGAGACGCCCGGCCCCATGACTTCGCTGAGCCCGTAGATGTCGACCGCATGCATGTCGAAGGCCTGTTCGATCTCCTGCCGCATGGCGTTGGTCCAAGGTTCGGCCCCGAAGATGCCGACTTCGAGCGAGGATTGGCGCGGGTCGATGCCTTGTTTGGCAAACTCATCCAAGATCGACAGCGCGTAGGACGGGGTGACAGTGATGCCCTTGGGGGCGAAATCTTCGATCAGGCGCACTTGGCGCGGGGTCATCCCACCCGAGATCGGCACGGTCGACAGGCCAAGCGCATCGGCGCCAAGGTGGATGCCCAAGCCGCCGGTGAACAGCCCATAGCCATAGGCATTGTGCAGCATGTCGCCCGGGCGCATCCCCGCCGCGCGTAGGGAGCGGGCGACGACTTGCCCCCAGTTCGCCAGATCGTCCTTGGTATAGCCCACCACGGTCGGCTGCCCGGTGGTGCCGGAGGACGCGTGAATGCGCGCCACCTGATCGCGCGGCACGGCGAACATGCCAAAGGGGTAATTGTCACGCAGGTCAGTCTTTACCGTGAAGGGAAAGCGCGAAAGATCGGAAAGCTGTTTCAGATCATCGGGATGCACGCCCGCATCGTCGAAGCTTTGCTTGTAGAAAGGGACGTTGTCATAGGCGTGGCGCAGGGACCATTTCAGGCGCTCCAATTGCAGGGCGCTGATCTCGTCCCGGCTGGCGATCTCAATCGGGTCGAGCGTATCCTTCGCGGGGGTCAGGTCTTTCATCAGGTCGGCTCCTCCTCGGTAAATAGCTGGCCCTTGACGGTGCGGGAGAGCCCGCGAAACAGGGCCACGACACGGTCATCCTCGCCCGTGACGGTCACATCATATATGCCCGACCGACCGCTGCGCGACACTTCGCGTGCGGTGGCGGTCAGCCGCTCCTCCGGCTGGCCGGGGCTGAGATAGGTGATTTGGTTCTGCTGGGCGACAGTGGTCTGGTTGTAGCTGTTGCAAGCAAAAGCAAAGGCGCTGTCGGCCAGCGTGAAGATGAAACCGCCGTGGCAAATCCCATGCCCGTTCAGCATGTCCGGGCGCACCGACATCGACAAAACCGCGCCGCCGGGGGTGACCTCGTCGATCCTCATGCCCAATCCGGCCGAGGCGGAATCTCGGGCGAACATCACCTCGGCACATTTGCGGGCGCGGGCGTCTGGGGTCATACCATCATGCCTTTGTGTTTCATTTTTCAGATTGGTTGCACAATTCTGTAACGCTTTCAAGAAATTTTGAGCCGCGCTTTCGGCCATGTCAGGGCTTGATTTGGCCCCCGTCAGGGTCAACTGTAAAGCCATGAGCATAGAGCCCCCATCGCCAATCACGGCTTTCGAGCGCCCTGCCGAACAGGTCGCTTTCCACCGCACCGAACTGTCGCTGATCCTATCGCTCTACGGGCGTATGGTCGCGGCGGGGGAGTGGCGGGACTACGGGATTTCGCACCTTAAGGACGTGGCCGTTTTTTCGGTCTTTCGCCGCACGGCTGAGATACCGCTTTACCGGATCGAAAAGCGGCCCAAGCTGCGCAACCGGCAGGGGATGTATGCGGTGGTGGGCACCGGCGGGCAGGTGCTGCGCCGGGGCCATGACCTGAAGGCCGTGCTGCGCGTGTTGGAGCGCAAGCTGATCCGCGCAGTAGATTAAACGCCGGGCCGGCGATGTGCCGTCACCGGGCCGTCACCGCCCGCTTTGATCCGGGCGATGGCCTCGGCGATGTTTTCATAGCTCACGGCCATGGCGTGGGCATTGGCGTGGATCATCGTCTCGCCGTCCACCACCAGCGCGACATGGCCTTTCCAGAACAACAGATCATTGCGCTGATAGGCATCGCTGACGGGGGCGCCCACCGTCTTTTCTTGCTGGTCGCTGTCACCGGGGCAGGGGATGCCGCAGGCCAGCAGCGCCGCCTGCACGAGGCCCGAACAATCGATCCCCCAACGGCTGTTGCCGCCCCAGAGGTAGGGCGTGCCAAGGAACAGCGCGGCGATCTGCGCGGGGTCGGCCTCTCGGCTCTCGACGGGGGCAAGATGGCCCAGCGGAATGTGCCCGTGTGGGGTTTCGGCGAAATCCTTGGCCTCTGCCGTGACCGTGACGCGCGCACCGTAGCTGAGGCTCAGCAGGTCCGGCGATTTCAGATCGGCGTCGCGATAGGCATGGGTGGCAGGCACGCAGACGCGGTGGGTGGCGCTGCGCGGGGTGCCAAGGGTGCTTTGCAGAACATGCCCGCAATAGCCATCCTTCTCGGCCTGCACATAGGTCCAGCCCGACGCCTCATGCAGCACGGTCACCTGCTCGCCGAACAACAGCTGCCGGTCGCGTGGCCCGTCAGGGCGGCGGCAGAGGTCGGCCACCGGCACCGCCACCTGCGCAGGGCGGTTCTGGGTCGCCAGCGCCGGGTCCGGGGTAAGGCGCGGGTCGCTCATGATTTCAGCAAGGCAGGCAGGGCGGCATAGATCGCGCGGGTGCCTTGGCCGGTGCCGCCTTTCGGCCGGGCGGGGGCGTCGGCAGGTTGCCAGCCGTAGATGTCGAAATGCGCGTATTTGCTGTCGGTTACAAAGCGGCGCAGGAAGAGCGCGGCGGTGATCGACCCGGCAAAGCCGCCCTTGGGCGCGTTGTCGAGGTCGGCGATGCCGGGCTCGATCAGCGCCTCGTAGGCATCATGGAATGGCATCCGCCAGACCGGATCGGCAGACCCGGCAGCGGCGCTTTCCAAAGCCGAGACGAAGGCGGCGTCGTCACTGTAATAGGGCGCAAGGTCCGGCCCCACGGCCACCCGCGCGGCCCCGGTCAGCGTCGCCATCGAGATGATCTGATCGGGCTTGTCTTCATCCGCCAGCGCCAGCGCATCGGCCAGCACCAGACGCCCTTCGGCATCGGTGTTGTTGATCTCAACCGTCAGCCCCTTGCGCGAGGTCAGGATGTCGCCGGGGCGGAAGGCATTGCCCGAGACGGAGTTCTCAACCGCCGGGATCAGCACGCGAAGCTGCACCTCCATGCCGGTGGCCATGATCATATGCGCCAGCCCCAGCACGGCGGCGGCCCCGCCCATGTCCTTTTTCATCAGCGCCATCGAGGCGCCGGGCTTCAGGTTCAGCCCGCCAGTGTCGAAACAGACGCCTTTCCCCACCAACGTCAGCTTTGGCCCCGCGTTGCCCCATGTCATGTCGATCAGCCGCGGCGCGCGGTCGGCGGCGCGGCCCACGGTGTGGATCATCGGCAGGTTGTTTTCCAGAAGGGCATCGCCGGTGGTTACCTCGATCTGCGCGCCATGCCGCTCGGCCAGTTTGCGCGCGGCGGCTTCAAGGTCGGGCGGCCCCATGTCTGAAGCGGGTGTGTTGATCAGGTCGCGGGTCAGCATCTCACCCGTGGCCAACGCGGTGATCTGTTCGACGTCGACCCCCTCGGGCGCGACGAGGCGGGCAGTCAGCGGGGATTGCTCGCGGTAGCGGTCAAATCGGTAGCCCGCCAGCAGCCAACCGAGCGCCTCTGTCGCCGCCTGATCCGCGGGCAGGCCGCTTTCGATCCGGTAATCTCCGGCAGGGAGTTTTGCCGCGGCGGCGGCGAGGTGAAAGCGGCCCCGGCGGCGGGCGGCTTCGGACCCATAGCCTGCGAGTGCCATGACCGGCGCACCTTCGGCCCCCGGCACGACAAGCGCCTGACCAAGGCCGCCCACAAAGCCGCTGGCCTTCACCCATGCCTGCACAGCGCCGGGCTGATCGGCAAGCCAGCCTTCAAGCGCGGTCTCGCTCAAGACGTGAAGCGGCAGGGCATTGGCGGAGGGGGCGGCGAATTCGGCGGACATGACAAACCTTTGCAAATCTGGATTTGCGCGCAGCCTACCTTTTCCTTCGCCACCCGCAAGCGATCAGATCGTGATCTCGGGCAAGTCCCATATTGCGGTCAGTGACCGTTCCCCGCTGCGCAGCAGCCGCGACAGCGTGGCCGCCGTGGCGATGTCATCCCCCGCGTCGATACAGACCATCACATCCGCCGCCACCCGGGCGACGAGCGCCATGCCGATTTGATCGGCGATGGCGATCAGGCGGTGCACGCTTTTGCGCAGGCCGGCGCGGTCTTGGCCCTCATGGAGCCTTTTGCAATGGGACAGGCGCAGGGCCAATTCCTCCATCGCGCGGCAGAGAACATCTTCGGCCCCCACCTCACCCAGTTGTGTGTAGAGCAGCGCCAGCCGCTCTTGATCGACGCAGACCTGTTCGGTCGGGCGAATTTGCATAAGTTGCATTGCTAACATCCTTCAAACGCCCCCACGGCCTCAGGGGCAATATGGCGCGTGAAGGTGTGCAAAGGGTTGCGATGATTGTGCCTTTTCTCTCGAATTCGTATGGCATTTGCGCTATCTGCGCTAAAACCGCATTTCGCATTAGGGGACGTTTACACATGGACAAGGCCAAGGCTCTGCCGTCGTATCTGTTGCAACGCTATCAGGGGTGGAAGGCGACCGGCTATGCCGAGAACCAAACATGGTATCGCCGATTGGCCGCCGAGGGGCAGCGCCCGCGTGCGATGGTGATCTCCTGCTGCGACAGCCGCGTGCATGTGACCTCGATCTTCGGCGCGGATCAGGGTGAGTTCTTTATTCACCGCAACATCGCCAACCTTGTCCCGCCCTATGAGCCGGATGGCAAGCAGCACGGCACCTCGGCTGCGGTAGAATATGCCGTCAATGCGCTGAAGGTCGCGCATCTGATCGTGCTGGGCCATTCCAGTTGCGGCGGCGTGGCGGGCTGCATCGAAATGTGCAAAGGCAACGCGCCCGAGCTTGAGAACCAAGACAGTTTCGTGGGCCGCTGGATGGACCTGCTGCGCCCGAAATACGAGACGGTGGAAAAGGTGGAAGACCCAGCGGAGCAGCAGCTTTTGCTGGAGCGCCAAGCGGTGCTAACCTCGCTCGAAAACCTGATGACCTTCCCGTGGATCAAGGAAAAGGTCGAAGACGGCACGCTGAGCCTGCACGGCCTGTGGACCGACATCGGCGAGGGCAGCTTGGAATATTATGACGCCAAGGCGCAGAAATTCGAGCCGGTCTGACGCTTGCGCAGACAGATGGCAGAGACGAAAAAGGGGGCCGCTTGGCCCCCTTTCTTATTCCTAAGCTGGGGCTGAACCTCAGCCCTTTTTCAGCACTTCGCGGCCCAGCAGCTCGGCGATCTGCACGGCGTTCAGGGCGGCACCCTTGCGCAGGTTGTCGCTGACGCACCACAGGTTGATGCCGTTGTCGATGGTGCTGTCCTGACGGATGCGGCTGATGAAGGTAGCGAAATCGCCGACGCATTCCACCGGCGTGACGTAGCCGCCGTCTTCGCGCTTGTCGATCACCATGATGCCTGGCGCTTCGCGCAGGATGTCGCGGGCTTCGGCTTCATCAAGGTGGTCTTCGAATTCGATGTTGATCGATTCCGCATGGCCCACGAAAACCGGCACGCGCACGCAGGTCGCGGTGACCTTGATCGACGGATCGACGATCTTCTTGGTCTCGGCGACCATCTTCCATTCTTCCTTGGTCGAACCGTCTTCGAGGAAGACGTCGATATGCGGAATCACGTTAAAGGCGATCTGCTTGGGGTAGACCTTGGCCTCGTAATTGTCGGTCGGGTTGTAGACCGATTTGGTCTGGTCCCAAAGCTCGTCGATGGCCTCTTTGCCCGAGCCGGAAACCGACTGGTAGGTGCTGACCACGACGCGCTTGATCTTGGCGCGGTCATGCAGCGGCTTCAGCGCCACGACCATCTGCGCGGTAGAGCAGTTGGGGTTGGCGATGATGTTCTTCTTGGAATAGCCGTGCACGTCTTCGGGGTTCACCTCCGGCACGATCAGCGGCACTTCGTTGTCGTAGCGGTAGAGCGACGAGTTATCGATCACCACGCAGCCCGCTTTGGCCGCGGCGGGCGCGTATTTCTTAGTCGCCTCGGAGCCCACGGCGAAAAGCGCCATGTCCCAGCCAGTGAAATCGAAAGTGTCGAGGTCTTTGGTCTTGAGGGTCTTGTCCCCGAAGGTGATCTCGGTCCCGAGCGAACGGCGGCTGGCAAGGGCCACGATCTCGTCCACGGGGAACTGACGCTCCGCAAGGATGTTCAACATTTCACGGCCCACATTGCCTGTGGCACCGACGACGGCGACGCGATAACCCATTTGATTACTCCAGTCTGTCCAATTTAATTTGACGCCATTTAACGCGCCTGCGGGGCATTGGCTAGGGCCAGCCGCGTGAGGGCAGGGCAGGGCGGTGCTTTGCCGGGGTTAAAGAACCTTGATCACGTCCTTGTTGATCGCGAGCATATAGCCGCGCCGGGCGATGTTCTTGACCAGCAGTTCCGACACCAGTTGGTTGCCAAGCGTGTCGCGCAGGCGTTTGATCCGCGTGGCACCCGCGGCCTCATCACAGTCGGCGGGGCTGCGGCCTGAGATCATGCCTTCAATCTCAGAGCCCGACAGCACGTCGTCATCCATCCGCGCCTCGGCAAGGACCGACATCGTCTCCATCGCAGCGGCGGTCAGTTTGAAGCCGAGGTTGTTGAGATAGACGGTATTCTCTTCCCGGCTGATCAGCAGAGAGTTGACCTGAATGCCCGTCCGCTCGATCTGGGCCATGCGGCGGTTGAAGCCGATCAGCATGAAGAGAAACACCATCGCCGCGACCAGCATGGCGCTGGCAAAGACCAAGAGCACCACGATCACGATGCGGTAGCTGGCCAAAGTCTCGGAAAAGGCGGTGCCGGACTGGGCGAGGATTTCCAGCAGCTTGATCTCGGCTTGGGTGGTCAGATCATCGTTCTCGATAAAGATCCGCTCAACCCGGGCGTTAAAGACGTTCGCATCCGGCAGCGCCCAGAGCAGCACAAGCGCCCCGACCAAAAGCACGGCGACCACGGCGGCGATGCCCCCGATCACGAAACGCCCGCCAAATCTGCGCATGTCAGAAGCGGAGGTAGAATGTTCCTGCACTGTCTTTCCTTTGATCCAAGCCTTCGTCCCCGAAAACAGACAGCACATTCAACAATGTCCAGCCCTCCGCTGCAAGACGCGGCGTGAGTTCGGTTTCGGCGGAGGCAGGCTCACAGGCCCCGGAGATCTGCGCCACCCCATAGTGAAGGCGCAGCGGGTTGTCTTGCTTGGCCTTGTAATCGGCAAAGCATCCAGCCGTTGCCGCGGCGGGCAGGGCCAGAATGACCGCTAGTGCGGTCAGCAAGAAGAGACATGGGTTTTTCATATGTTTTTAATGCGCTTTCACCCGCTGATATTCAATATCCAAGGCATTTTGAGCGCCTTGTTATTGGATAGCGACCCCCTGTTATTGCCTGTCTTTGGCCCTCATCCCAATTTGGTGGCACCAACAGACACACGAACCGATACGCGGCCCCCGAGTTTTGGCCGCAGAGGATCAAGGGCGCAGCGAAACGCGCCGATAACGAGAAGGGACCAGACCCATGTACCGCAAGTTCATTGCTACCATCGCCGCCTTGTCGGTTGCCATCACCGCCTTTGGCGCCCGCGACGCCGCCGCTGATGAAAAGGAAGTGCTGCGCACGCTTGCCGCGATTGCCGGTGTCGCGATCGTGGGCAAGATGATCTACGACAACAAGAAAGAGCGCGAGGAGCGTGAGGCGGTCACCCGCCGCCGCGCCGCGCCGGTCTATGAGGCGCCCCGGTATTACCCGACGGTTTCCAAACGGCCCCATCCGCGCCCCTATGTCGATCCGCGCCCCGCGCCGCGCCGCGACGACTGGACCCGCCCTGATCGCGACCGTGCCACCTACCCCGAGCGCGAAGTGCGCCCCCTGCCTGAGCGCGTGGACCGCAAGTTGCTGCCGCAGCAGTGCTTCCGCAGCTACACGGGCGATGAGGGCAAAGTCATGATGTTTGGCGAGCCCTGCCTTGAGAAGAATTACTCCTATGCCGACCGCCTGCCCCGCTACTGCGCCAAACGCGTCAGTACGTCCGAGGGCGCGCGCTACGGCTATGACGCCCGCTGTCTGCGCGACTCGGGTTACAGCTTGGCGCGTCGGTAAATCCGGCGTGCCTTGACCGAGCGGCACGTCCCTGTCGCTCGGGTTTTGAAAGGGGGGGTGTTCGGGCGCCTCCCCTTTCTCTTTTTTGTTGCACCTTTTAGGCGCATGCGGTTTCACCAGCCCCATGATACCTGACTATGAACTTGAACGCGGGGCGGCTGCCCGCGGCTTTCGCACCATCGCCGGTGTGGACGAAGTGGGCCGTGGCCCGCTGGCCGGGCCGGTCACTGCCGCTGCCGTGGTCTTTGCCGAAGGGCAGATCCCCGAGGGGCTGAACGATTCCAAGAAACTGACCGCCCGCGCCCGCGAAAAGCTTTATGAAGAAATCATGTCGGTCGCCGTGGTCTGCGTGGCCCATGCCACGGTCGAAGAGATCGAGGAACACAACATCTTGCGTGCCAGCCATCTGGCCATGACCCGCGCCTTGGCCGGTTTGGCCTGCAAGGCGGACTATGCGTTGATCGACGGCAATATGCTCCCGCGGGATCTGGCGCTGCCCGCGCAACCTGTGGTGAAGGGCGATGCGCGCTGCCTGTCGATCTCAGCGGCTTCTATTGTTGCGAAAACCGTACGCGATAACCTCATGGTGGATTTGGCGCAACAGCATCCGGGTTACGGCTGGGAAACCAATATGGGCTATGGCTCGAAAAGCCACATAGCTGCCCTGCGGGATCTTGGTGTCACCCCACACCATAGACGTTTGTTCAAGCCGGTACACAATATCTTGTATCAAGCCAATTTGTTAACCGATTGATTCAAAAAAGAAATTGACCACGATTCTCTGATGGCTCATTTTATCCACAACCAATGAGCGCTTAAGCGCCGGGTAATGAGGCAGAGATATGAAAACGATGACAAAGGGCGCCGCGGCGCTTCCCTTGAACACTATTGTTGCGGGCGATTGCATTGAGGCAATGAACGCCCTCCCAGCAGAATCGGTGGATCTGATCTTCGCGGATCCGCCCTACAACTTGCAGTTGCGAGGTGATTTGCATCGCCCCGACAACTCCAAGGTCGATGCAGTTGATGACGAATGGGACCAATTCGCCAGCTTCAAAGCCTATGACGAGTTCACCCGTGGATGGCTCAAAGCCGCGCGGCGTTTGCTGAAACCCGATGGCGCGATCTGGGTGATCGGCAGCTATCACAACATTTTCCGCGTTGGTGCTGCGCTTCAGGATCAGGGGTTCTGGATCCTCAACGACGTGGTATGGCGCAAGTCCAACCCGATGCCGAACTTCCGCGGCAAGCGCTTCACCAATGCCCATGAGACGATGATCTGGGCGGGCAAGAGCGAGAACAGCAAATACACATTTAACTATGAGGCGCTGAAGGCGCTGAACGAAGGCATCCAGATGCGCAGCGATTGGGTGCTGCCGATCTGCACCGGCCATGAGCGTCTGAAGGATGAGTCGGGCGACAAAGCGCACCCGACGCAAAAGCCAGAAAGCCTGCTGCACCGCATCCTCGTTGGTTCGACCAACCCCGGCGATGTGATCCTCGACCCGTTCTTCGGCACCGGCACCACCGGGGCTGTCGCCAAGATGCTGGGCCGCGATTTCATCGGGATCGAGCGCGAGGAAGCCTATCGCAAGGTTGCCGAAAAGCGGATCTCGATGGTGCGCAAATTCGACAACGAAGCGCTGCAAACCACCACCTCCAAACGCGCCGAGCCGCGGGTGCCTTTCGGCCAGTTGGTCGAGCGTGGCATGCTGCGCCCGGGCGAGAACCTCTATTCCATGAATGGCCGCCACAAGGCCAAGGTCCGTGCCGATGGCACCCTCATTGGCAGCGATGTCAAAGGGTCGATCCATCAGGTGGGCGCAGCCTATGAGAAAGCGCCAAGCTGCAACGGCTGGACCTATTGGTGCTACAAGAAAGACGGCAAGAATGTCCCCATCGACATTCTGCGTCAGCAGATCAGAGCCGAGATGGCGAACTGATCCACCCCGGATAATCGAACACCGCCGGCACCCGTGGCCCCTCTGCGTGAGGGGCATGCACACGGGTGCCTACCTTGACCCCGCCCGATGGCGGGGTTTTTTTGAATCAGCCTGTAAGGCTGGCCTAATGCATCTGCCGGTTGCGGCCCTGAAGCGCGCGCAGCGCAGCGGCGAGGTAGCTGGCATCGAAATCGCATTTATTCACCACATAGAGCACCCCGGCAGAGGCGGCTTTCTCCCACATGACCGGAGAGGGCCAATCGCTGAGCATGATGACGGGGGTTTGAGCGTGGCGATGATCACAGGCCAGTTCCAGCGCGAAATTCGCGCCCAGCCCATCGGGCAGGTTGTTGTCGAGCAGGATCAGCGCCTTGTCCCCGGCGCTGAGCGCCCGGCGTGCCGCTTCGATGCTGGGGGCGAATTCGACCCGCATCCCGCCATAGGCGCGGGCCAGAACGCGGCGCAGTCTTTCTCGGTCAAACTCACTGTCTTCGACGATCAGACAGGTGCCATCATAGGCCGCCCGCGCGGGTGTTTGTTGGTGCTGCATCAATACCACTCCACTGGTAACAATCGCAGCTTTTCTGGCAGGCAAACTTTAACTTTGCGTTGCCGTGTTCAAAGCCGGGGCAGGGGGTTGCTGGCCTTGTTGTAGGCTTTCCAGTCGGTGATCTCGGGGTAATACATCTCGCGCCATTTGCGCACCCGCGGGTTCATGACGCGCCGCCACAGCGGCGGCACCATGGCGGCCATGGTCATCACCGGATAGCCATAGGGAAGCTGCGGCGCATCGCCCGTGCCGTAGGTCTGCAAGACCGGAAAACGCCGGTCGGGTTTGTAGTGGTGATCGGAATGGCGTTGCAGGTTGATCAGCAGCCAGTTGCTGGCTTTATGTGCCGCGTTCCACGAATGGCGCGGCTGCACATGCTCATATTTCCCGCCGCCCAGATGTTTACGCGTCAGCCCGTAGTGTTCAATGTAATTGACCAGTTCCAACTGCCAAATCGCGACCCCGGCCTGCACAAGGAACAGGCCCAGACCGCTCCACCCGCCCAAGACAAGCGCCAGCAGCAGAAAGGCGGCTTGCAGCGCCCAGTATTTGAAGAAGGGATTGCCCGGATCTGTCCAAGGTAGCCCCTTGCGCGCCAGCATGTTCTCTTCCGCTTGGAAGGCCGAGGTCAGCGACTCGCGCAGCACGCGGGGGTAGAAGCGATGGAACCCTTCGTTGTAGCGCGCTGTCACCGTGTCGCGCGGGGTGCCGACATGGCGGTGGTGCACCAACAGATGCTCAGACCGGAAATGCGAATATAGCACCATGGCCAGCAGGATATCCGCCAGCCGCCGTTCGGTCTTGTTCCGCTGGTGCATCAGCTCATGGCTGTAGTTGATCCCGATGGTGCCGGTGATGATGCCGACGCCGAAGAACAGGAAAATACGCTCTGCAGAGCCCAGATGCGCGGCCCGCGTGGCGTAATAGATCAGGCCAAAGACGGTCAGGCATTGCAGCGGGGTCCAGAGCAGGGTGACGAGGCGGTACCAATAAAGATCATCCTCCGTCGCCTCCAGATCGGCGTTGTCGAGGTTCAGCCCCAGCACCGCGTCGAGCATCGAAAACAGATACCATGTCACCAGCGGCAGCAGCGCGATGGTCCAGCCGCCCTGCGCCGCACAGAACCACGCCAGCGGGATCAGCAGCAGGGACATCCAGAAAGGCAGGGCGCGCGACAGACGGGCGAGGTCTTGGGCGGCGATGATGCGGTTGGCCATGGGGCACCTCATAGTTGCGCGCCAGATATACCGCAGTTTGCCCGATGCACAAAGCCTGACGCGGCGCTAGCGCGCGAGGTCGAAGGCTTTGCGCATGACGGTGGGCAGATCGCTGGGGCGGAACTGGTTCTGACCGATGAATTCACCGTTTTGCGGCGCGGCATCATGGCCGACCCGCGCGTGCTGCACCGTCAACATCAGATGGAAATGGGTGAAGGTGTGGCGCACCTCACCCGGCAGGGCGCGCCAATCGGCGGCCAAGGGGGGCGTGCCTTCGGGCCGCGGCTCTGACGTGTCGACCCAGTCGGAGCCGGGCCAGCCGAGCATACCGCCAAGCAGCCCCTTCTCGGGCCGCGTCTCTAGCAGCCAAGCGCCATCCTCGCGCTCTGCCAGATAGACCGTGCCGTGCCTAATGGGTTTCGGTTTTTTCGGCGTCTTCTTGGGTAAAAACGTCGCCGTGCCTTCCGCTCGCGCGGCGCAGGGTTCGCGCCAAGGGCAGATGCCGCAGGCGGGGGATTTCGGGGTGCAGATCGTGGCGCCGAGATCCATCACCGCTTGGGCATAGTCGCCGGGGCGAGCCGCCGGGGTCAGGGCGGCGGCCCGGGCCATCAGCTCGGGCTTGGCGGCGGGCAGGGGCGTGTGGATGTCATAGACCCGCGCCATCACCCGCTCCACATTGCCGTCGAGCACCGCATGGGGCAGATCGAAGGCGATGGAGGCAATCGCCGCCGCCGTATAAGGCCCGATCCCCGGCAGTTTCAGCAGCGCGTCGTGATCCGCGGGGAAGTTGCCGCCATGCTCATCCACCACCACGCGGGCGCATTTCAGCAGGTTGCGGGCGCGGGCGTAATAGCCAAGCCCGGCCCATTCGGCCATCACATCGGCATCCTCGGCAGCGGCGAGGGCGGCGACATCCGGCCAGCGGGCGGTGAACCGCGCGAAGTAATCCTTTACCGTGGCCACGGTGGTTTGCTGCAACATGACCTCGCTCAGCCAGATGCGGTAGGGGTCGGGCATGACCCCGGCGATCCGGTCCTGTGGCGGCACCCGCCATGGCAGGGCGCGGGCATGGGTGTCGTACCACTCTAGCAGGATCGGCGGCAGCTCGCTGACGCGGGTTTTCTCACGCAATGTTTAGGCCTTTCGACGGGTCGGGGGCTGGTGACGCTGGGGCAAATGGTTATGTATGTCAGCACATTCGGGAAACAAAGCCATGCCGCCACGTCGTACGACTACAAAAGGGTTCAAACGCACCAACAGCCTGCTCTCGCAACAGATCCGCAAGGCGAGCGAGACCCGTGGCTTTGCGCAATCGCGCTTGCTGACCCATTGGGCTGAGATCGCGGGCGAGGCAACCGCCGCCATCTCGCGCCCTGTCGAGGTCAGCTATGGCCGCAAGGAGGGCATCGGTGCCACCCTGACCCTGCTGACCACCGGGGCCAATGCGCCCATGCTGGAGATGCAGAAAGAGCAACTGCGCGCGCGGGTCAACGCGGTCTACGGCTACAACGCCATCGCGCGGGTGCGGATCACCCAAACGGCGGCGACCGGCTTTGCCGAGGGGCGCGTCGCTTTCGATCACAAGCCCCAGGGCGAGAAGCCCCGCCCCAACCCCGCGTTGCAACAAAAAGCAGCCGAGGCCGCCAAGCCGGTGGCCGATGAGGGGCTGCGCGAGGCCCTTGCACGTCTGGGCGAGAACATATTGAACAAGAACCAAAGCTGACGATCTGATAGCTGGTCAAACGGAAGGAACATCCTATGAATCGCAGAAACGTAATCCTTGGCGGTCTTGCCACACTCGGCGTCGGCGGCTGGTTCGCCGCCAGCAGCTTTGGCTCGGCCCCCCTGGGCAGCACTGCGCTGACCCCCTTCGTCGGCGCCGCGAACGCGCAAACGACCGAGGGCGAAGTCGACACCTCCGGCATCACAGAGATGGTCTTGGGTGATGAGAACGCGCCGGTCACGATGATCGAATATGCCTCCTACACCTGCCCGCATTGCGCGACCTTCCACAACGACACCTTCAAAAAGCTGAAGGCCGATTACATCGACAGCGGCAAGGTCAAGTTCATCTACCGCGAAGTCTATTTCGATCGCTACGGTCTCTGGGCCTCCATGGTGGCGCGCTGCGGCGGGCAGGAGAAGTTCTTTGGCATCGCCGACCTGATCTACAAATCGCAAAGCGAATGGACCCGCGCGGGCGAGCCTGCGGCCATCGTCGACGAGCTGCGCAAGATTGGCCGTCTGGCCGGGCTCGATAACGAGACGTTGGATGAATGCCTGAAAGACGGTGAAAAAGCCGAGGCGCTGGTGGCATGGTACACCGAGAACGCCAAGCAGGATGACATCTCAAGCACGCCGAGCTTTGTCATCGACGGCAAGAAACACTCCAACATGTCCTATGCCGACATGAAAGAAATCCTCGACGAAGCGCTGGCTGGCTAATGACCGCACCGCTTGCAGGACTGAAAGTCGTCGAATTGGCGCGTGTTCTGGCTGGCCCTTGGGCCGGTCAGACACTGTCGGACCTCGGATGCGAGGTGATCAAGGTGGAAAGCCCGGCGGGGGATGACACCCGCCAATGGGGGCCGCCCTTCGTCACCCGGGACGAGGATGTCACCGCTTCCTATTTCCACTCGACCAACCGGGGCAAAGCCTCGGTCACCGTGGATTTTCGCACTGAGGAAGGTCAGGCGCAGGTCAAAGAGCTTTTGGCCGATGCGGATATCCTGATCGAGAATTTCAAGACCGGGGGATTGGCGAAATACGGGTTGGACTATGCCAGCCTGTCTGCGCAGTTCCCGAAACTGATCTATTGTTCGATCACGGGGTTCGGCCACACCGGTCCCTACGCCCATCGCGCGGGCTATGATTTCATCATCCAAGGCATGTCCGGACTGATGTCGATCACCGGAGAGCCGGACGGCCAGCCGCAGAAATCCGGCATGGCAATCACCGATATCTTTACCGGGGTCTATGCCAGCACCGCGATTTTGGCCGCCGTGCACCAGCGTCACCAAACCGGCGTGGGCCAGCATATCGACATGGCACTACTCGATTGCGCTGTGGCGATCACCGGCAATCAGGCGATGAACTATCTGACCACCGGCAAGGCACCGACACGGATGGGCAACGCGCATCCTAACCTGACGCCTTATGAGGTGTTTGAGTGTTCCGACGGCCATCTCATCATCGCCACGGGCAATGACGGGCAATACCAGCGTCTGTGTCAGTTGCTGGGGCTGGATGACATGGCCACCGCGCCGGAGTACCTCAAGAACGCCGACCGGGTCGCCAACCGGCCCGAGATGATCCGCCGCCTGACCGGGGCGACCCGTCTGCGCAGCCGTGACGACCTTTTGGCCGCTTGCGAAGCACATGGCGTGCCTGCCGGGCCGATCAATGACATGGCCGATGTCATGGCCGATCCGCAGGTCGTGGCGCGGGGCATGCAGATCGAACTCGACGGGGTGCCGGGGCTGCGCTCGCCCTTCACCTTTTCGGGGGCCGAGCTTTCGCTGCACCGGCCTGCGCCGAAACTGGGCGAAGACAACAAGGCCTAAGGCGGTGGCAGCCTGTCCAGCGCTGCATGCAGCGCATTGCCTTCGGGCAGGGACAGGCGCACCGGCAGGGTCAGCACCTTGGCGCGGAACTCAATCGGCAGGCGCACCGCGTCTTTCTCGGTGGTGACAAGCTGTGCGCCGCGCATCGCGGCCTCGGCCTCCAGCCGCAACATCAGCCGCGATGTCAGCGGCTGGTGATCCTCCAGTGCCTCGGCATGAAGGATCGTCGCCCCCAGCCCGCGCAGCGTGGCGAAAAACTTCTCAGGATGGCCGATGCCTGCAAAGGCGAGGACTTGGGAATCCGACCAATCCATCCCGGTTTGCAGCGGGGCGAGTTCGGCGCGGGCGTGCGGCAGGTCTGTCTTGGGCAGTCGTTTCGCAAAGCGCGCTTGGGCCGCCTCATCCCCGATGGAGAGCAAGAGATCGGCCCGCGCCAGCCCCGCCGCGACAGGCTCCCGCAACGGGCCAGCAGGCAGGCAGAGGCCGTTGCCGAAGCCTTTGACCGCATCTACCACGACGATGCTCAGATCCTGCACCAGCGCGGGGTTCTGAAAACCGTCATCCAGCACCACCAGCGTGGCCCCCGCCGCTTCGGCGGCCTGCGCACCCGCTGCGCGATCCCGGGCGACCCAGACATCCGCAAAGGCGGCGAGCAGCAGTGGCTCGTCCCCGACTTCCTCGGCGCTGTGCTGCAGGGGGTCGACCCGCACTGGCCCCTCTAGCGTGCCGCCATAGCCGCGTGAGACGACATGCGGGCGATGGCCGCGCTCCAGCAGATATTGCAGCACGGCCATCACCGTGGGCGTCTTGCCGGTGCCGCCTGCGTTGATGTTGCCGACGCAGATCACCGGCACCCCCAACCGCAGCGGCGTGCCGCCCGCCAGCCGCCGCGCGGTGGCCGTGGCATAAAGCGCGCCCAGCGGTTGCAACAGCCGCGCGCGCCAGTTGGGGCGGGGCAGGTGCCAGAAATCAGGCGCGCGCATCGGAAGCTCCCGCTTGTTCGTCGAGCCGGTCTTGCACCATCTCAATCACCCTATCGGCCAGTTCGGCCCCTTCGCTGATCACGTCCCAGCCCGCATGGGCCATGGTGGCGGCCTGATCCGGCGCGATCAAGCGCGACACCGCATTGCCAAGCGCGCCCGCGTCATTGACGATCCGCGCGGCGCCTGCCGTGGCCAGCCGCCCGTAAGAGGGCAGGAAGTTACGCACCTTGGGGCCGTAGAGCACCGCCGAGCCAAGCGCCGCCGCCTCGAACGGGTCGCAGCCGCCGTGGCCCGAGACCAGCGAAGACCCGAGGAAAGACACCGGCGCCACCCGAAAGAACAACCCCCGGTCGCCGGGATCGTCCGCCACCATGACCTGTGTCGTCTCATCGGGGTAGGGGTCATCGCCCCACCGCATCGTGGTGAACCCCCGCGCGCGGGCGCGCTCATGGGCGATATCGGCGGTCGGGTAATCATGGGTGTGCAGGATAAGCAGCAAGCGATGCGAGAGGCGCAGCGCTTGGCGATGGGCGGTGAGCACGACGGGTATCTCTTCGGTCAAAACCTGCGTCGCATACCAAACCGGACGCCCCACAAGGCAGGCCGACATATCCGCCAAATCCGATTCCGCGCAGCGCAGCGCCTGACCACCCGCCAGCAGCGGCGATGTCACCTGCCCCTTGTTGCGCGGCAGACCCAGTTGCACGAGGCGGCGCAGCACGGCGGGGGAGCGGGTCAGCACCTGTTCGAAAGCCCCCAGCAACTGCCGCGTGACATCGGGCAGCCAGCGGTCGCGGCGGCCATCGAAACCGGCGCTGTCGGCGTCGATCATCATCATGGGGCAGCCGCGCCCTGCGGTCTCCAACACGAGGTTGGGCCTCAGCCCGCCCCATGTCCACAGGCAGAAATCGGGCCGCCAATGGTCAAGGAACCGCGCCACATTGTCGGGGTGTTCGCTGGGGGCGGGGAGGATGAACAGATCGCGCGTCTCGGGCGTGGGCAGCTCTTGAGCCGCCGCGCTTTCCGAGAGGGTGACCAGCACCGCGACCCGGTCGCGCATCGCCATGAACCGTTTGGCGAGGTCGAGCACGGCCAGCACGTTGCCCGCTTCGGCGGCATGCATCCAGACCAGTTCCCCCTCGGGGCGGGGGGCGTAGGGCGGCGCGTCTTCGGCCCCGCCCCGGCGCACGAGGGCGCGATAGGCTGCAAGCCCCAGCGACCGCGCCGCCATGGTGGTTTATTCCAGCTCTTCGGTGGGCGAGGCCGAGGTCTCTTCGTCGCGCAGGCGGTGCAGATGGGCGATGTAATAGCGCATATGCGCGTTATCCACGGTGCGATGCGCTTCGGATTTCCATGCGTCATAGGCGCTGGCATAGTTGGGGAAGATCCCCACGATGTGGATGTCGTCGACATTCTTGAACGCGTTCTTGGTCGGATCGACCAGTTCGCCACCGAAAACAAGGTGCAGGCGTTGGGTCATGGAGCTGTCCTTTGATCTGTCAAAGCTGCGGTGCTGCGCATAGTGCCTAGCAGATGAGGCCGGTCACGCAAGGGCGTCGATCAACGCGCGCTGCACCGGGGGGCCACCCGCCACGATGCCATCGACACGCGGGTCGCGGTTGTTGAACCTCAGCGGCGCGCCCGTGGCGGTGGTGCAATTGCCGCCCGCTTCGGCCACGATCAACGTGCCGGCGGCAATGTCCCATTCCCATGTGCGGCGCAGGGTGATCATCGCGTCGAAAGAGGCATCGGCCACCAGCGCCATACGGTAGGCCAGCGAAGGACGGTAGCTGCGTTTGAACACCGGTGCCGCGCCGCCGTGCCAACGCTCGGCCACCAGCGCGGGCCGCGCGGCAAGCACGGTCGCCTCGGCCAGCCTGCCTACCTCGGAGGTGTGGATCGGCGCGCCGTTCAACGTGGCCCCACCGCCCCGGTGCGCGGCATAGAGCATGTCGCGCATCGGCAGATAGACCACCGCCGCCGTCACCGCGCCGCCCTCGGCCACCGCCAGCGAATGCGCCCAAGTGTCGGACCCTTCGACAAAGCTGCGGGTGCCGTCGATCGGGTCGATGATGAAGACCCGCTCATGCCTCAGCCGGTCGGTATTGTCCTCCGTCTCCTCAGACAGCCAGCCATAGTCGGGCCGCGCGCTGCGCAACTCTGACAGCAGCAGATCGTTCACCGCCAGATCGGCTTCGGTCACCGGGCCTGCGTCATCGGGCTTGTCCCAACGTTTCGCCGTGGCCCCGACAAAGTCGCGCGCCACGGCACCCGCCTTGCGAGCGGCGTCGATCAGGAGGGAAAGATCGTCCTTAGGCACCGGCAAGGGTCATTCCCGGCACCAGCAGCGAGGGCACAACGCGGCTGAGATGCATGCGCGCGTCATTGGCGGGGATCATCGCCCGCAGCATGTCGCGCAGATTGCCCGCGATGGTGCATTCGTTGATCGCATGGGTGATCTCACCATTCTCAACCCAGAGGCCCGAGGCGCCGCGCGAATAGTCGCCCGTGTTGGGGTTGATCGTGCTGCCGATCATCGAAGTCACCAACAGCCCGGTGCCCATCTCGGCTATCAGATCGTCGCGGCTGGCCTCGCCTTGGGTCAGCGCGATGTTCCAGTTCGACGGCTGCGGGCCAGAGCCGGGGCCGCGCGCGGCGTTGCCGGTGGGGCTGAGTTCCAGCTTGCGGGCGGTGGCGAGGTCGAGCGTCCAATCTTGTAAGATGCCCTTTTCGACGATGGCCCGCCGCTGGGTCGGCAGCCCTTCGGCGTCGAAGGGGCGCGAGCCGGTGGCGCGGATGCGGGTCGGGTCTTCGATCAGGGACAGGGCTTCGGGCAGTACCTGTTCGCCCTTGGCATCGCGCAGGAAGGACGCGCCGCGCGCAATCGCCTGACCGTTGATCGCCCCCAGCAGGTGCCCGATCAGCGAGGCGGCGATGCGTTCGTCGAACAGCACCGGGTAGCTGCCGGTGGGGGGCTTGCGGGCATCGAGCCGCGCCAGCGCGCGTTCGCCCGCGCGTGTGCCGATCTCTCGCGCGTCGCGCAGATCGGCCTGAAAGATGCGGCTGTCGCCGTCGTAATCCCGCTCCATCCCGGTGCCGCTGCCTGCGATGGCGACACAGGACAGCCCGCGTTCGCTGCGGGCATAGCCGCCCTCGAACCCGTTTGTCGCGGCGAGGTAAATCTCTTGCGCGCCATAGCCCGCGCCCGCCGATTGCACTTGGCTGACCCCTTTGACGGCCAACGCGGCGGCTTCGGCGCGGGCGGCGTCCTCTTGCAGGGCTTCGGGGGAGGGTTCGGGCGTGGGGTCGCAAAGCTCCAGCCCTTCGGCATCGCGGCGGGGTGAGAGTTGATCGGGATCGGCCAGCCCGGAATAAGGGTCTTCGGGCGCTTCTCGGGCCATGGCGACGGCGCGTTCGGCCATCTCTTCGATCGTGCGCGATGACGTGTCGGAGGCCGAGACATTGGCCGAACGTTGGCCGACGAAGACCCGCAGCCCGATGTCCGTCCCTTCGGAGCGTTCGGCCTGTTCCAGCGCCCCGCCGCGCACTTCGATCGAGACAGAGCTTGCCGTGATCGCCATGGCATCGGCCGCATCCGCCCCGGCCTTGGTGGCCGCGTGAAGGAGGGATTTGGTCAATGCATCAAGGGCGTCTGGCATGGTCTGGCTCCTTTTGGGGTTGGAAAAGGGGTAATCCCCTGCCCCGCGGGGGGCAAGGGCTGGGCTCTATTTTCCCAGATGGGGCGGGCGCGGCGCAGGGCCGCGCCGCCGGTTATTTGATCTGCTGACCGTTGGCGAGGATGCCGCCCTCTTCGGTGAACTCGATTCTGGAGGTCAGGGAGTCTTCGCCCTCGCCCGGCACGGTGAAGAGGCCCATCATCATCCGCGCGCCCATCGCCTGATCCTGCGGCACGAGGCCCATCGCCACCAATTTGTCGAGCAGGGCCACGCCGCCGACCAGCGACAGATCCAGCGCGCCCACGGGTTTCGGCATGCCGGGCACGGTTTGCATATCGTCATTGTCAAAGGTGATCGCGCCCGAGGCGTCGAACTCGGCCCCGGCCACGTCCAGCGACACTTCGTTCACGTTCAGCGCGTGAATCTCGCCCGGGGCCTCATCGCCCATGGTGGCGGTGACTTCGGGGTCCATCAATTCGAACAGCAGTTTGGCCTTGCCCGACAGGTCCACGACCAAGGTCGCCGGGTCGCGGGGCAATTGGCCGGTGGGATCGAAGATGCCCCAGATCATGTCCGACATCTCAAAACGGTCGAGCGTAACGCCAAAGGCGAAATCCTGCGGCTCTTCGGACTTCAATACCGGCATTTTGAGGTTAAAGGCGCTTTCTGCCATGCTGAACTGGATCGGGAAGGGCATGTCGGCGGCGGTCACGCTGACTTCGATGTCCTGCTGGCCGCCGTCATAAGAAAGCCCCTCCGGCCCCATGGCCACGCCGAGCTTTGCGCCAGTCGAGCTTGAGATCAGTTGAAACTCCCCATTTTCGGGGTCGGAAACCTGCATGTCAGTCCGGCCCGCGCCAGCGGTAAAGCTGCCGTCGAAGGCCAGACCTTCGCGCATCATCGCGGCGACATTAGTGCCCTTACTCTCGTCCTCAGGGTCTGCTTCCTGCGGGTCAATGCTATCCATTTCGGTGTTCAGGTTGGTGCCAGATCTCAATTCTTTGAGCTTTTCTGCGGCCACGTCGGCGCCTGCGTCGATCATCGGCAAGGTGCCGCTGCCGTCAAAGACCACCTGATCGACCCCGCCTGTGACGGCGACGCGGGCCGGGTCTTCGGGGGTTTTCATCACCACGTCATATTGCAGGCTGTCGATGCGGCCCGATTGGCCATAGCGGCGCGGGTCGGTCCCGGTCATCTCGGTCCGGCTGCTGACGCCGGTGCCGATCAGCGTGAACTTGGCTTCTTCCTCGGTATAGCTTTGCTCGCCCACTTTGAGACCGGCCAGCGTGAGCGAAATGCTGTCGGCGGCATAGTCATATTGCAGTGCCTCGGCGCTGCCGCTTGCGCGCATCACCGGCGCGGTCTGGGCGTAGTTCAACACCATCGACACCGGTTCATCCTCCGCCGTTTCGGGCGCGACGTTGATCGTCATCGGCATGACGGTGGGCATGCGGATATTGACCGCGCCGTCGCCTTCGGGCTCAAAGCTCAGCGTGCCGAGCGACATGGAGAAATCGCCACCCTCTTCGGCCATGTCCATCTTTAGGGTCACATCGCTGACGGTCAGGTCATCGCCGTTGAAGGCTTCGCTCGCCTCGATCTCATAGCCCATGCTCTCCATATACTGGCGCCAATCGCCCCAGACGTCGGAAGGGGTCAGATCGGCCCAGAGGGGCGTCGAAGCCAGCGTGACCGGCAGGGCGAGGAACAGCGACGCGGTGGAAATGCGAGACATCGGAAAATCCTTTTCGGCAATGAGTTACGCATAGGGTCTGCCAATCCCCGCGCAGGGTCAAGCGATGCGAGGCTGGACCCGGGTTGATCGGCAGATTACCACAGCCCTCAAGCAATGTACAAAACAAGCGGAAGGATCCCCCCATGGACATGACAGGCAAGACGATCATGATTACCGGCGCGAGCCGGGGCATCGGCGCCGCCGCCGCGCGTGTGTTCGCCGAGGCGGGCGGCAATGTCGCCCTGTTGGCGCGCAGTCAGGATGCCATCGCCGAATTGGCCGGAGAGTTGGGCAAACAGGCCATCGCCATCCCCTGCGACGTGACCCGCTATAACGAGATGACCTCGGCGGTCGAGACCACGCGTCGGGCCTTTGGTGGCCTCGACGTTCTGATCAACAATGCAGGCGTGATTGACCCGATTTCGCTCATGGGAGAGGCCGATCCTGCGGATTGGGCCAAGGCGATCAACATCAATGTCACAGGGGTCTTCCACGGCATGCGCGCGGCGCTGCCCTTGATGAAGGAAAACGGCGGCGGCACGGTGCTGACGATCTCTTCGGGCGCGGCGCATAACCCGGTCGAGGCTTGGAGCCACTACTGCGCCTCCAAGGCGGCGGCGAATATGCTGACCCAGTGTTTGCACCACGAAGAGGGCGGCAACGGCATCCGCGCCATCGGCCTGTCTCCCGGCACCGTGGCCACAGACATGCAACGCGACATCAAGGACAGCGGCGTGAACCCAGTCAGCCAGTTGGATTGGGACGTGCATATCCCCGCCGATTGGCCCGCCCGCGCGCTGCTGTGGATGTGCGGCCCGGAGGCGGATCGTTTCTTGGGTGATGAGATTTCCCTGCGCGACGAAGGCATCCGCAAGGCGGTGGGCCTCATATGATCGAGCTTGACCGCGCGGGCGACATCTGGACCGTCACGATCAACCGACCCGACAAGGCCAATTCCCTGACCCACGCCATGCTGGTCGAATTGGCCGAGATCATGGAAGAGGCGCAGGCCGCCCGCGCGGTGATCCTGACCGGGCGCGGCAAGGTGTTCAGCGCCGGGGCCGATCTGGACGAAGCCCGCGCGGGCCTTGCGAAATCGGATGTTTGGGAGCGTTTGTCAGGCGCGGTGGCCGCCTTGCCGGGGTTGAGCATCGCCGCGCTTAACGGCACGTTGGCGGGCGGTGCGATGGGCATGGCGCTGGCCTGTGATCTGCGCATCGCGGTGCCGGGGGCGAAGTTCTTCTATCCGGTGATGAAGCTGGGCTTTTTGCCGCAGCCCTCTGACCCGGCGCGAATGGCGGCGCTGATCGGCCCTGCGCGGACCAAGCTCTTGCTGATGGGCGGGCAAAAGATCACGGCGGAAGAGGCGCTGACTTTTGGCCTGATCGACCGCATCGTCGCGGCGGAGGAGGTGCAGGAACACGCGCAGGCGCTGGCCGCCGACACAGTGGCGGCAAGTCCGGACATCGCGCAGGAAATCAAACGGATGTGCGGCCCCGCCTAACGTTTGCGCGTGCCGCCCGGCACTTTGGAGCGGAAGCCGGGCGGGCGTTTCGCCACCCATGCGGCGAATTTGGCAAGCCTCGGATGACTGCGCAGTGCTTCGGGCGTGTTATAGTGCCGCGCCAGTTCGGTCTCGGTCAGAGCGGCGTGCACCTCTCGGTGGCAGATGTGATGCATCAGCACCGTCGGCCCGCCCTTGCCACCGCGCAGTTTGGGGATCAGATGATGCAGGCTCTGCGGCACGTCCCGCGGGATGGGACTTAGGCAGAGCGGGCAAAGCGGCAGGGTTTCGCCTTCGGTCACGGTGCCTTCCTTTCGCTTGCATTGCGGGGCCACGGAAGGCAGAGGATGTGTCAAATCCTCCCTAAGGCAAGGACAGGCCCATGGCTTCCCCGTCAGACAAGCAGACCCAAGGGCGCGCCGCGTGACCCGCGCCTTGGTCATCGGGGGCGGCCCGGCGGGGCTGATGGCGGCAGAGGTCATGGCGCAGGCGGGGCTGTCGGTCACGCTTTGTGAGGCGAAACCTTCGGTCGGGCGCAAGTTTTTGATGGCAGGCAAATCCGGGTTGAACCTGACCAAGTCCGAGCCCTTCGCCCCCTTCCTCGCCGCCTATGAAGAAGCGCAGCCTGCCTTGCGCCCGATGCTGGAGGCTTTCGATGCCCAAGCGGTGCAGGACTGGGCCGAAGGGCTGGGGCAAGCGGTCTTTACCGGCTCCACCGGGCGGGTTTTCCCCCGGGCGATGAAAGCCTCTCCGCTGCTGCGGGCATGGCTCGCGCGGCTGGCGGACTGCGGGGTGACGATCAACACCCGCTGGCACTGGCGAGGCTGGGAGGGGGACGCACTCACCTTCGATACGCCCGGCGGGCGGGAAGCGGTTGAGGCCGATGTGACGGTGCTGGCGCTTGGCGGGGCGAGTTGGCGGCGGCTTGGCGCCACTGGCGAATGGGCGCCCCTGCTGGCGACGCGCGGCGTGGCCCTTCGGGATTTCGCCCCGGCCAATGTCGGGCTGTTGGTCGATTGGTCCCCGCATATGACGCGCCATTTCGGCGCAGCGCTCAAGGGGGTGGCATGGCAGGCTGGCCCCTACCGCTCGCGCGGGGAGGCGGTGATCTCGGCCCGTGGGCTGGAGGGGGGCGGCATCTATAGCGTCTCACGCGGGCTACGCGAGGGGCAGGGGCTGACGCTTGATCTGCTGCCGGACTTGCAGGCCCACGTGGTGGCAGCGCGTTTGGCAAAGCCGCGCGGCAAGGACAGTCAGGCCAACCATCTGCGCAAACGGCTGAAGCTGAGCCCCGCCCAGATCGCACTGCTGCAAGAGATGGCCCGCCCGTTGCCGCAGGAGGCCGAGGCGCTGGCCGCCTTGTTGAAGAACCTGCCCATCGCCCACGCCGGGCTGCGACCGATGGATGAGGCGATATCAACGGCGGGGGGCATAGCGCTCGACGCGCTGGACGCGGGGCTGATGCTGCGCGCGCTGCCGGGCGTCTTTGCCGCAGGGGAAATGCTGGATTGGGAAGCGCCCACGGGCGGCTATCTGATCAACGGCTGTCTGGCGACCGGCCATTGGGCAGGCCGCCATGCTGTGGAATGGGCGCGGGGTTAACCGTTTTCCTTGGTCATCGCGGCCACGAAAGCCGGGCGTTCACGCAGGGATTTCGCCCAGAGGTTCAGCTTGTCATCTACACGCGGAAATTTCGCGCCGATCGACCAATTGATGCAATGCACCGCCAAAAGGTCGGGCAGGGTGATCTGATCGCCCATCAGGAAAGGCCCCTCAAGCCGGTCGGACAGGGTGCTGCCCGCACGCTCGAACTCGGCCTTCAGGCTGTCCTTGATGGCGGGCACGCGGGCCTCTTCGGGAAAGACGAAACTGTGCTTTGCCGCGGCCCAAAGCACCGCGTCGAATTCGTCGATCAGCCAAAAGGTCATCGCATCCTGCCGCGCCCGCGCGGGCGTTCCGGCGGGGGCGGTGAGCGCGCCGTGTTTGTCGGCGAGATAGGTCATGATGGCAACGGAATCGGTCAGCACCTCATCGCCATCCACCAGCGCCGGGATCTTGCCCGAAGGGTTGTATTTGCGCGCCTCGTCCGAGCGGGGTGCTGCGGGGTTCAAATCGTAGGGCTGGCCCAATTCTTCGAGCATCCACATGACGCGAAAGGCGCGGGTCTTGGTGCCGCCGATGACTGTGTACATTGAATTTCCTCTCCCAAAATCAACGTTGTGCGCCCAGCATCGCCAGACGGATAAAGGCCCGTTCGACCAGCGCTAACGCCGGCGCGTGCTGGCCGGCGGAGCGCAGCTTGAGGTCCGTCTCGGTCAGCACCGCCAGCGCGGTTTCCAGCTTTACCGCGCCCCAGTTGCGCGCCTGTCGCATCGCACGGTCGCGGTCGCGCACGCCG
Organism: Sulfitobacter sp. 1A15258; assembly: GCF_043557045.1. Classification (NCBI taxonomy): domain Bacteria; kingdom Pseudomonadati; phylum Pseudomonadota; class Alphaproteobacteria; order Rhodobacterales; family Roseobacteraceae; genus Sulfitobacter; species Sulfitobacter sp. 1A15258. The sequence continues at coordinate 361,047 of NZ_JBIFFK010000003.1, forward strand.
TAGATCGGCGCGCCGGGGTTGGCGGCGATGCGGTAGAGAGTGCGGAAATGCCGGGTGGCCATGATGATCAGGGTCACCGGGTTTACGCCTTGGCCTTGCAGCTTGCTCATCACCGGGCCGATCTCAGCGGCGCGGGTCTCGGCCACCACATGCAGGATGTCGTCGACCTCGGCCTCGGTCGAGGTGGGGGCGCAGGCGGCGATGTCATCCAGCCCGATGTTGCTGCTGTCGCCCAGTTTATAGAGCGTGATCTTCTCCAGCGTTTGGCGGAAATCGCCGGGGTCGAGGGTGCGGGCCAGATCGGTCAGGGCGCCCATGGCGTCGGCCTCAGGCGTGAGCTTCGCGTCCTTCAGCATCTGCTCGATCTCGGCCCGGTCGGGCGGGTTGTCGTAGATCGCGGTGGCAAAGGCGTTGGGGTGGCTCTCAAAGGCCTTCAGCACCTTTGAGGTCTTCTTGAGATCGCCGCCGGTGACCACGATCTGCGCATCGCCCGGCTGCCATTCCTTGAGCGCGTCGAGCAGGATTTTCGCGATATTGTCATTCGCCTCTTCCACCAGCGCGGCACGCGGGCCGGGGAAGAAGCCGACCGCCTTGATCGCATCCAGCAGCATCGCCGGATCGCGGCGCAATTCGCCCGCGGGCATCCGGCTGAGGCGCATTTCCTCTTCGGCATTGGGGCCGAGCAGGTTTTTCAGGAATTCCTGCCGCTTCAGCGCCACGCGCATCGCGTCGCTGCCATAGATCAACAGCCCCGTGCGCGCGGGATCGGGCCGCGCGAAATAGGGTTTCGCCTCGCGCAGGGTCAGTTTCATTGGGGCAGGTCGGCCGCATAAAGGCGGCTGATCACGAGGTCCGCGAGGATGGTCATCAGACGTTCCTGCGCGTCCAGTTCCGCCGCGCGGGTCGCCACGGTGGTGCCGGTGGCGGAATAGCCGGTGAAGCTTTCGACCTTGCCCGAGGTCACGATCTGCCCGCTGTCGAGGTCACGCAGCGCATAGGCGGTTGTGCCCACGAGGTTGTAGCGCCGTGTGTTGCCTTCGCTGTCGATGGCCAGCCCGTCTTCGACCGTGGTGGTGGTCAGGGCGAGCCCCCAGCGGGGGGTGGCGGCGCGGCCAAGGCGGCTTTCCACCTCGCGCACCAGAAAATAGCCAAAGCGGTCTTCCGGTGCGTCCACCAACACACGGTTTTGCAATGCCGTGCCCGGGCCGCCGGGGCCATAGACCGGCTCGAACCCGCAGGCGGCAAGCGCCAGTAGGGGCAGGGCCAGCAGGAAGCGGCGGCGCATATGGGTGGGCTTAGGCAACGACATTCACAATCCGTCCGGGCACGACGATGACCTTTTTCGGCGTGGCCCCGTCCAGCGTTCGAATGACAGCTACATGCGCCAGCGCGGTTTTTTCAACCTCTTCCTTCGGCATATCGGCGGGCACTTGGATTTCCGCCCGGCGTTTGCCGTTGATCTGGATCGGCAGGGTCACGGTGTCGTCGACCAGCATCTTCTCATCCGTTTTGGGCCATGGAGCCTTGGCGACCAGCCCTTCGCCGCCCTGATGCGCCCAGATGTCTTCCGAGAGGTGCGGGGTCATCGGTGACATGAGCTGCGCCAGCGTCATGATCGCTTCGCGTTGCGCGGCGTAGCCCGCCTTGGACTTCTGCAAGGTCGCGGTGAAGGCATAGAGCTTGGCAATCGCGGCGTTGAAGCCGAAGGATTCGATCCCCATGGTCACGTCATGGATCGTCTTATGCATGGCGCGCAGCAGGTCTTCGTCGCCGGTGCCTGCCGCCTCGCGGTCCATCTCGCCCACGCGGTCGCAGATGTTCCAGACGCGCGAGAGGTGTTTGTAGGCGGCCTCGGCACCGGAGGCGGTCCATTCCACGTCCCGCTCGGGGGGCGAATCGCTCAGCACGAACCAACGCGCCGTATCGGCGCCGTAGTTCGAGATGATGTGCAGCGGGTCGACGACGTTCTTCTTGGACTTCGACATCTTGGCGGAAGGGATGATCTCAACCTCGGTGCCATCGGCAAGTTTGCCCTCCGTCACCTCTTCGGGCAGGTGATAGACCGGGCGGCCATTATCGTCGCGCGTCTGGTAGATCTCATGGGTCACCATGCCTTGGGTGAAGAGCGCGTCAAACGGCTCCACCGCGCTTTCGGGCAGGTGGCCGGTGATCTGCATCGCACGGGCGAAGAAGCGCGAGTAGAGCAGGTGTAAGATCGCATGTTCAATGCCGCCGATATATTGATCGACGTTCATCCAGTATTGCGCGTCTTCCATGACGGTCGGCGTCTCGGCACGCGGTGCGGTGAAACGGGCGAAATACCACGAACTGTCGACGAAAGTGTCCATCGTGTCGGTCTCGCGCAGGGCGTCCTTGCCACAGGCGGGGCAGGCGCAGTTGCGCCATGTCGGGTGCCGGTCCAGCGGGTTGCCCGGCGTGTCGAAGCTGACGTCGTAAGGAAGCTCGATCGGCAGGTTTTCTTTCTTTTCCGGCACCACGCCGCAGTCGTCGCAATGCACCACCGGAATCGGGCAGCCCCAGTAGCGCTGGCGCGAGAGGCCCCAGTCGCGCAGGCGGTATTTGGTGACGCCGTGGCCGATTCCGTTTTCCTCGCAAAAGGCGATGGCGGCGTCGACACCCTCTTCGCCGGTTTGCCACTGGTCGCCCGCGAAGCCCCGGTTGTAGAACACCTTTTCGGTCTTCGGCGGGACGAAAGCGGCGTCCAGCTCGGGCCCGGCATCCTCGGACGGCAGGAAGGTCGAGATGATCGGCAGGTCGTATTTCGTGGCGAACTCGAAGTCGCGCGGGTCATGGCCCGGGCAACCGAAGATCGCGCCGGTGCCATAATCCATTAGGATGAAGTTGGCGATATAGACCGGCAATTCATGCGCCGTGTCAAAGGGATGGCGCACGCGGATGCCGGTGTCATAGCCCAGCTTCTCGGCAGTCTCGATCGCCTCCTCGGTGGTGCCGCCCTTGCGGCATTCGGCGCAGAATGCGGCCACGGCTTCGTCGTCCCGCTCCAGCGTCTTGGCGAGCGGATGGTCGGGCGAGATGCCGACGAAGGAAGCGCCAAGCAGCGTGTCGGGGCGGGTGGTATAGACCTCGATCCGGTCAAAGCCCTCGGGCGCTTCGATGGTCGAGAAGGCAAATTGCAGCCCGCGCGATTTGCCGATCCAGTTGGCCTGCATCAGCTTCACCTTGGCGGGCCAGTTGTCGAGGCTGTCGAGCGCCGAGAGCAGTTCTTCGGAATGGTCGGAGATCTTGAAGAACCACTGCGTCAGCTCGCGCCGCTCAACCGGCGCGCCGGAGCGCCAGCCGCAGCCGTTCTCGACCTGCTCGTTGGCAAGCACGGTCATGTCGACCGGGTCCCAGTTCACCACGGCGTTCTTGCGGTAGACCAGACCCTTCTCGAGGAAGTCCAAAAACAGCGCCTGCTGCTGGCCGTAGTAGCCGGGATGGCAGGTGGCGATCTCGCGGCTCCAGTCGATGCTGAGGCCCAAGGGCTTCATCTGCTTCTTCATCTCGGCGATGTTGTCATAGGTCCAATCCGCCGGGTGGCCGCCGATGGCCATGGCGGCGTTCTCGGCGGGCATGCCGAAGGCGTCCCAGCCCATCGGGTGCAGCACGTTATGCCCGGTCGCGATCTTGTAGCGCGCGATCACGTCGCCCATCGTGTAGTTGCGCACATGGCCCATGTGGATGCGCCCCGAGGGGTAGGGGAACATCTCAAGCACATAGTATTTCGGCTTGTCAGCGTTGCGAACGGCCTGAAAAATGCCGTCCTTTTCCCAGGCTTGCTGCCAGCGGGCTTCGATCTCGGCGGGGGTATAGCGGGGCATGAGGGGACCTTCGTGACATGAAAAACGCCGGGCTGCTGTTTTCACAAGGCCCGGCGTTGGAACGGTGTTGAGTTAAGCGGGCTCAGAATTTGCTGTCGGACACGCGCATCTCCCGCGCTCGGCTGAGGATCGCATCCTCTACCGCGCGGGTGGTGGCCCGTGCTACGGGCTGACCGCCCGAAGATTGCAGCGCGACGTTGAGCGAACGCGCGTCCAGCGCCGGATCGTCGATCAGCACGGTGGCGCGATAGGCGCGGCCCCCGCCCGGCGGGGTGCCGTAGCCTGTGACGATCACACCGGTGAAAGGATCGACCGATTGCACAGGCAGGAAGTTCAGCACTTCAAGCGAGGCCGACCAGAGGTATTTGTTCACCGACACACTGGTGTCTGTGTTCTTGCGGTTAAAGATCGACCAGATCGTATTGTCGGGATTGGTCTCGATGTTATTGGGGTTGTTCGGATTGGTGTATTGATCCGGCCGATCTGTGGCCGGGCTGCCAAAGCTCCCGCCACAGGCGGTCAGCGCGCTGAGCGCCAGAACGGTGATTGCCAATTTGCAAGCGGTACGAAGGGCCATTGCAGCTTTCCTTTGCCTGTTTGCGCTCCGGTCTATCCAAGCAGGCCCTTATCGGCAAGGTCTATGTCATAGGAGCGCACTGCGCGGCATCGGGCGCCGCCATAGGCAAAGGCGCGGCCCTGGGGTGAAGGAACTGTGGCATAGCTGCACCAACCCCGGCGACATTGCGGGTGGGGAGGCCGTGAACCTTGCCAAGTGCAGGGGATTGGGGGCAAACAGCCTGCATACCCTTACCGGATTCCCCGGTCTGGGCATATGAATTCAAACCGAGGGAAAACTCATGAAAAAAGTTCTCTTCGCTACAACAGCCCTGGTTGCGACCGCCGGTGTAGCAGCAGCAGACGTGACATTCGGCGGCTACGGCCGTTTCGGTATCATGTACAACGACAACGACTCCAACGCTCTGCTGGACAGCTCCACAGACCTGACATCGCGTATGCGTCTCCAGATCGACGCGACTGCTGAATCCGATGCAGGCGTTGTCTTCGGTGCACGTGCACGTATCCAAGCTGACGGCGACGGCACCACCAACGGTGCAGGCGCAGACTTCAACGGCGTTCGTTACTTCGCACGCTCCGGCGGCTTCGAAGTCGGCGTTGGCAACATCTTCGGTGCTCTGGAATCCATGCCGGGTCAGTACCCCGTCGACATGGGTCTGACCGGTCTGGGTTATGACTACACCGCATTTGACGGCAACGGCGACGCATACACCTCCACTGGTGACGGCGCTCTGAACGGTGTTGAAGTTCTGTACTCCGCTGGTGACCTGGCAGTGCACGTTTCGGCTTCTGACGTAAGCGACCGTGTTGCAGGCTACGTTGCTTACACATGGAGCGGCTGGACCTTCGCAGTTGGTGGCCAAGACTCCGACAACGCGGGCGACACCGAGTGGACAGCGACAGCTGGTGGATCCTTCGGCATCGCCGACGTAACTCTGGCCTATGCTGACAACGGCACAAACGGCGACCGCGTTATCCTGGCTGGCCGCTTCGACGTTGGTGCAGCGACAGACGTTGAAGTCTATGTTGGCGACCAAGACGGCGCAGACACCGGCTACGGCATCGACTTCAACCACGACCTGGGCGGCGGCACCTCGCTGCGCGGCGGTGTGGTTAAGCAGTTCGACGGCGACACCGTTGCCGACATGGGTGTTCGCTTCAACTTCTAAGTTGAACGACATACTATGAATATTGGGGCAGGCCTTTCGGTCTGCCCCTTTTCTTTTGCCCACCGCTGTTGTTTTCTGCGCGCCTGACATGGAGGGCCGAAAATGAGTCTGAGCGACATCCAAAACCGCATCTCGAAAGCCGAAGCCGATGCAGGCCGCCCGGTGGGGTCGGTCAAGCTGATCGCCGTCAGCAAGGTTCAGCCCGATGCGCGTGTGCGTGCGGTCTTGGAAGAGGGGCATCGCTCTTTCGGAGAGAACCGCGTGCAAGAGGCGGCGGGCAAATGGCCTGGCTTCCGCGAAGATTTTGACGGCATCGACCTGCACATCATCGGCCCATTGCAAAGCAACAAGGTCCGGCAGGCGATGGAACTGGCCGAGGCGATCCACACGGTCGACCGCCCCAAACTGGCCAAAACCATCGCGCGGCTGGCGCAGGAGATTGGCCGCTGCCCCGACCTCTTTATTCAGGTGAATACGGGCGAGGAAGAGCAGAAGGCGGGCGTGATGCCCCGCGACGCGGATGCGTTTGTCGCCGAGTGTCGCGCGCTGGACCTGCCGATCAAGGGGTTGATGTGCATCCCGCCGGTGGACGAGGCGCCGTCGCTGCATTTCGTCCTGCTGGCCAAGATCGCCGCGCGCAACGATCTGAGTGGGTTGTCGATGGGCATGAGCGGCGACTTCGAGCAGGCCATCGCACTGGGCGCCACCCATGTGCGTGTGGGCTCCGCCATCTTCGGCGAACGGGTTAGCGGATAATCAGCCGCGTCGCCGGACCCACATGCGCGGCGATCTTATGGAGGTCGCTCCGTGCAAAGGCGATGCACCCCTCGGTAGGATAGCCCGGCCGCCGCCATTGATGGATAAAGATCGCGGAGCCGCGTCCTGCCGTGGCATCGGGCCAGTTCCAATCGGTCAGGATCACCAGATCATAAAGCGGATCGGCGCGGCGCAGGGCCTCATGACTATGGGGGTAGGGGGCGCGGACGCGATGGTTGTAGTCGGGCTGGCCGCTGGCATCTGACCACAGATCGCCCGGACCGATCGGCTGGGCCCAGGCGCTTGGCGCCGGGATGCGATCAGGCCGATAGAGCATCCCAACCAAGCGATGCACCCCGCGCGGGGTGCCGCCATCACCTTCGCGTTTGTTATCGGTCAGCCCGCCCTTGCCGATGCTACAGGCATAGCGCCGCCCCTGAAACCGCAGCCCCGTGGGCGTTAGAACCATGTCATTCGGGGTCATAGCAGATGCCCCGATTTCGCGGCTTTGGTGGCCAGATAGGCGCTGTTGTGGCGATTCTCGCCCACGGCCAGCGGGACACGCTCGGTCACGGCGACGCCGCTTTGCTCCATCATGCCCACCTTGCGCGGGTTGTTGGTCAGTAGGCGCACGGCGGAGAACCCCATCGAGCGCAGGATGTCGGCCCCGAGGCGGAAGTCGCGCTCGTCATCCTCGAACCCCAGCCGGTGATTGGCTTCGACCGTGTCAAATCCCTGATCCTGTAAGGAATAGGCGCGCATTTTATTGGCAAGACCGATGCCGCGGCCCTCTTGGTTAAGGTACAAAAGCACGCCATGCCCCTCGCCGCCCATCTGCGCCAGCGCGGCGCGCAGTTGTGGGCCGCAGTCGCATTTCAAGCTGCCCATCAAATCGCCGGTGAAACAGGCCGAATGCAGGCGGCAAAGTACCGGCGTGTCGCGGGCAGGGCGGCCAATTTCGATGGCGTAATGCTCTTCGCCGCCATCCTCGGGGCGGAAGATATGCAGACGCCCGGCCTCGGAGACCTCCATCGGCAGGCGGGCGTTCACCACCGGATGCAGCGCGCTGCGCTCGGCAAGGATCGGGGCGGCGGCGGTGAGGTCGATCAAGGTCAAACCATGCGTCCGCGCGAAATCGGCCCCCTGCGGCAGATCGAGCACCAGTGCGGCGGGCAGCATCCGGGCGGCTTTCACCAAATCAATCGCGGCGCGATGCGCCGCCGTATCACCGCCCCGCGCGGTCTGAAGTGGCCCTTTCATCGGGGCGCGCAGGTCATCCGCCGGGTCCGCGATGCTTTGCACCCAAGCAGGTGTCGCCCCCTCAGGCAGCAGCACCCGGGCGAGATTGCCATCATAGGCCCGCGCTTTGAGCGTTTCGGCCCGCCGCGCGGTGATCGCCAGCACCGGCGCACCGCCCAAGGCCAGCACATCCGCAAGGCGCTGTGCGGTCAGCGTCTCTGCCGCCAGCACGAGGGCGGCCTGCGCCGCATCCGCCAGAATCACGGGCACGCCCATGCGCAGATCGGCCCGCGCACGCGCCAGTTGTTCGGTGATGTCCGGGGCGAAACTCATGGTTTGTTGCAACTCCGCAAAGGCTTCCCCGTCTATCTAGGTTATATCGCAAGGAATTGAAACATTTCACGCTTTGTTGACACGAGGCTGTGAGACAGTGGTCACATCCCTTGTCCGGGCCCCGCCCAAGGCGCATGTATAAGACAACAGACGGAGAGACAGATGGCGCAGCTTAAGAAAATCCTGCTTGTCGATGACGACGATGACCTGCGCGAAGCGCTGAGCGAGCAGTTGATCATGACCGAGGATTTCGACGTTTTCGAAGCGGCCAATGGCACCGAGGCGATGACCAAGGCCAAGGAAGCGCTTTACGATCTGATTATCCTCGACGTAGGCCTGCCCGATACCGATGGCCGCGAGCTGTGTCGCCTGATGCGCAAACAGGGGGTGAAAAGCCCAATCCTGATGCTGACGGGCCATGACACCGATGCCGACACGATCCTCGGCCTTGATGCCGGGGCGAATGACTATGTCACCAAACCGTTCAAATTCCCGGTCCTTCTGGCCCGCATCCGCGCGCAGCTGCGCCAGCATGAACAGTCCGAAGATGCCGTCTTCCAGCTCGGGCCCTATACGTTCAAACCCGCGATGAAGGTGCTTACCACGGAGGACGACCGCAAGGTGCGTCTGACCGAGAAAGAGACCAATATCCTCAAGTTCCTCTACCGCTCCAATGACGGTGTCGTGCCGCGCGATGTGCTGCTGCATGAGGTCTGGGGCTATAACGCAGGCGTCACGACCCATACGCTTGAAACCCATATCTACCGCCTGCGGCAGAAGATCGAGCCTGACCCCTCGAACGCCCGTTTGCTGGTGACGGAATCCGGTGGCTATCGCCTGATGGCATAAAAACCGGGAACCAATTCCGACCCCCGTGGTTGGAATACCTGAGAGGCGGGGTTTTCATGACCCGCACCTCGGTTTGAAGCCCGACTTTTGTACCCGGGTAAAGGTACATACCTCCCTGTTGGACTGGCCGGGCCTTTGTGCCCGGTCTTTTTTTGTGGGGATCGTCACCCCGGACCGAAATCAAGCCGTAGGCGATGGCCCTCACCGCAAGGAAGCCCCATTTCCGCATGGCACCCCCGCGCCGTCCGCGTTACTGTGCCGAACCACCCCCAGACCGGAGCCTCCCCCATGTCCTTTACCCTCGCCACTTGGAACATCAACTCCGTCCGCCTGCGCGAGCCTTTGGTGCTGAAACTGCTGGCCGAACACGGGCCGGATGTCCTCTGCTTGCAGGAATGTAAGAGCCCCGTGGACAAGATCCCGGTCGAGGCGTTCAAGGCGGCGGGCTACACCCATATGGTCGCGCGCGGGCAGAAGGGCTACAACGGGGTGGCGATCCTGTCGAAACTGCCGCTGGTGGATGCGGGCGATCAGGATTTCGCCATGCTGGGCCACGCCCGCCATGTGGCGGCCAAGCTGGAGAATGGCGCGACGATCCACAACTTCTACGTCCCCGCAGGCGGCGATAAACCCGACCGCGAGATCAATGAGAAGTTTGGCCAAAAGCTCGATTACCTGTCGGAGATGCGCGACTGGTTCCATGGCGGCAAGCCCGAGAAGTCGATCCTTGTGGGTGACCTCAACATCGCCCCGCGTGAGGATGACGTCTGGGATCATAAGAAGCTGCTAAAGATCGTCAGCCACACCCCGGTCGAGGTCGAAGCGCTTGGTGCGGTGCAGGATGCGGGCAATTGGGTCGACATCACGCGGCAGGATGTGCCGGAGGGCAAACTCTATAGCTGGTGGTCCTACCGCGCCGCCGATTGGGATGCCGCCGACAAGGGTCGCAGGCTGGATCATATCTGGGCCACATCGGATATCGCGCAGGCCGGGCACTCCAGCCACATCGTCCGCGATGCGCGCGGTTGGGAGAAACCCAGTGACCACGCGCCGGTTTTTGCCAGTTTTGACCTTTGAATCGCGCCCCTGCACGTCCATATAAGGCCAAACGCGATTAGCGAGGATAACGATATGACCGACCTGAACCTTTCCACCGCCGCCCCTGCAGATGCCGATCTGATCAAGGACACGACCGAGGCGACCTTCATGTCTGATGTGGTCGATGCCTCGCAAACGGTGCCGGTCATCGTTGATTTCTGGGCGCCGTGGTGCGGCCCTTGCAAGACGCTTGGCCCGATGCTGGAAGACGCCGTGCGCGCGGCCAAAGGCGCGGTGAAGATGGTGAAGGTCAACGTCGATCAGGCGCAGAACATCGCCGGTCAGTTGCAGATCCAATCCATTCCCACGGTCTATGCCTTCTACAAAGGCCAGCCGGTCGACGGTTTCCAAGGCGCGCTGCCGCAGTCCGAGATCAAGGCCTTTGTCGACCGCGTGGTAAAGGCGGGGGGCGGCGAAGCGCCAGGTGACACGCTGGCCGATGCCGTCGCCGCCGCCGAAGAGATGCTGGCCGAAGGGGCCGCCACCGATGCGGCGCAGACCTTTGCCGCGATTCTCGAAGAAGACCCGATGAACGCGCCTGCCTATGGCGGCATGGTTCGGTCTCACATCGCCATGGGCGCATTGGATCAGGCCGAAGCCCTGCTGAACGGCGCGCCGATCGAAATCTCCAAGGCCCCCGAACTCGAAGCTGCCCATGCTCAGTTGCAACTGGCCCATCAGGCCGCCGATGCCGGCCCCGTGGCCGAGTTGACCGATAAGGTCGAGGCCAACCCCGACGACCATCAGGCGCGGTTCGATCTGGCCCAGGCGCTTTATGCCCATGACAATGCCGAAGCTGCTGTTGACCACCTGCTAGAGCTTTTCCGCCGGGATCGTGAGTGGAACGAGGGCGCCGCCAAGACGCAGCTTTTCACTATTTTTGAAGCACTTAAGCCCAATGATCCGGTGGTGCTGAGCGGGCGTCGCAAACTGTCGTCAATGATATTTGCCTGAGGAGACGGGCGCGCTAAGTCCCTTGTCATGATCAAGCCAGCAGAACTGCCCAAGACTATTGCGATCTTTCCGTTGGCAGGGGCGCTGCTGCTGCCCCGCTCGCGCCTGCCGCTGCATATCTTCGAGCCGCGCTATCTTCAGATGATCGAAGACGCGCTCAAGACAGACACGCGGTTGATCGGCATGGTCCAGCCCAACGAACTGCCCGGTCGCGACGGCCACGGGCTGCACCAGATCGGCTGCGCGGGCCGCATCACCCAGTTTTCCGAGACCGAGGATGGCCGCTATATGGTGACCCTTGGCGGCGTCTCGCGCTTTCGCGTGGTGGAGGAGATCGAGGGCTTTTCCCCCTATCGCCGCTGCGATGTGAATTGGTCGGGCTTTGACCGCGATCTGGGCGAGGATGAGGTCGACGACAGCTTTGACCGGGCGCGGTTTCTTGACCTTCTGGGGCGCTATTTCGACAGCCGCGGGCTTTCCGCCGATTGGGACACGTTGAAAGATGCCGAAGATGAGTTGCTGATCAACTCCCTGTCGATGATGCTGGAGTTCGAGGCCGAGGATAAACAGGCGCTGCTGGAGGCGCCTTCGCTGGAGACCCGGCGGGAGACATTGGTGACATTGATCGAATTCGCGATGCGCGGCGGTCAGGAAGAGGGCTTGATGCAATGACAGATGCGACCGTTCAATTCGATCGCCGGATGCTGGAGGCATTGATTTGCCCGCGCACCCAGACGACGCTGACCTATGACGCGGAAAAGCAAGAACTGGTGTCGAAAGCTGCCGGGTTGGCCTATCCGATCCGCAATGGCATTCCCGTCATGCTGCCGGACGAAGCGCGGAGGCTGTAACGGCCTGCGGCTCCGTTACAGGGGCTTGCCACGCATCAACCGGGGCAGTTCGCCCGTCAGCCCTGCGGCTTCGCGGATAAAGGTTCGGCGCAGGCCGGGCAGGGCGTTGATCGCGGCCATGCCCATGTCGCGGGCCAACCGCAGAAACGCGTTATCGTTCGAGAACAGCCGGTTGAAACTGTCGGTCGCCAGCGCGAGGCTGGCATTGTCGAAGCGCCGCCATTCCTGATAGCGCGCGAGGACCGCGTCGTTTCCGGGGTCTTCGCCCCGGCGAACCGCATCGGCAATCACCTCGGCCAAGGCGGCCACATCGCGCAGCCCTGCGTTCAACCCCTGACCGGCGATGGGATGCACCCCATGGGCGGCGTCGCCCAAAAGCGCCACGCGCGAAGCGGTCATGGAATGGGCCAGCGACAGGCCGAGCAGATAGCTGTAGCGCGGGCCGGTCAGCGAAAGCTCCCCCAGAAAACTGCCAAAGCGCGGGCGCAGCACCTCAAGGTATTGCGCATCCGGCAGGGCGTTGATCGCGGTGGCATTGGCGCTGGCTTCGCTCCAAACGATGAGGGAGCGGTTGCCGGTCAGCGGCAGGATCGCCAGCGGGCCGGGGGGCATGAAGAATTGATGCGCGATGCCGTGGTGCGGCTTTTCGTGATCCACCACGCAGACCAGCGCCGTCTGACCATAGGACCATGCGACACGCTTGATGCCCGCCCGCTCCGCCGTGCCGCTGGCGCGGCCATCGGCCCCTACGGCCAAGCGCGCGCGTAGAGTCTTGCCGCCCTCAAGCGTCAGGGTGATGCCGGTCGGCGCCACCGATTGCCCCGTGACGCGGGTGTCGTTCATCATCGTGATCGCCGGATCAGCAGCAGCCGCTTTCAGCAGCGCGCGGCGCAGATGGCGGTCTTCGACCATCTGGCCCATCGGGCCTTCTTCGATCTCGGCATGATCGAAATGCATGAACATGGGCGAGGGGCCGGTGCCGGCACGCCCATCGGTGACCTTGATCTCAAGCATCGGTTGGGCGTCATCCGCGATGTCGGGCCAGATGCCGATGCCTTCCATTAACCTGACCGAAGTCAGCGCCAGCGCATAGGCGCGCCCGTCGAAGGCGGCGTTCTCAAAGGTCTGTGCGGGCTGGGCGTCAATCACAGCCACGCGCAATCCCGCGCGGCTGAGGGCCAAGGCAAGGGCGGGGCCATTCAGCCCCCCGCCGATGATCGCGATATCGTGGTCAAAATCCATGGCCCTAGATATGACCTGCGCGCGGGGATTGTCCATGCGCCGAACGGTCGCTAGGTTCGCCAAGAACAGCGGTAAGGGGCACGACATGCAAGAATGGTTGGAAATGACGGCGGCGGATCTGGGGCGCGGGATCGCGGCGGGCGATATCGACCCTGTGGCGCTTTGCGATGCCTATCTCGATGCCATCGACGCACATCCGATGCGCGACCGTACCTATGCCCGCGTCACCCCTGACCGCGCCCGCGCCGAAGCCGCCGCCGCGGCTGAGCGGGCCCGCGACGGCCAGCGCCTGTCGCCGCTCGACGGGGTGCCGATCTCTTGGAAAGACCTCTTCGATACCGCCGGAACCGCCACCGAGGCGGGCTCTAAGCTGCTGGAAGGCCGGGTGCCAGAGAGCGACGCCGAAGTGCTCGCCAGCGCGACGGCCTTGGGGCTGGTCTGCTTGGGCAAGACGCATATGAGCGAATTGGCCTTCTCGGGCCTTGGCCATAACCCCAGCACCGCCACACCGCCCTGCGTGAACGAGCCGGACAGCGTCTCGGGCGGGTCGTCCTCAGGCGCGGCGGCTTCGGTTGCCTTTGGCTTGGCGGCGGCGGCGATCGGGTCGGATACTGGCGGGTCGGTGCGCATCCCGGCGGCGTGGAACGATCTGGTGGGGCTCAAGACCACCGCAGGCCGTGTCTCCCTTGCCGGGACCGTGCCGCTCGCGGCGAAGTTCGACACGGTTGGCCCGCTTTGCCGTTCGGTCGAAGACGCGGCGCTGCTGCTTGCCGCCTTGGAGGGGGGCAAGCCTGCCGATCTGCAAGAGAGCGAGTTGGAGGGCTGCCGTTTCGCGGTGCTGACCAATGTTGTCATGGATGAGCTTTCCGATGAGCCAAAGGCCGCTTTTGACGCGGCAGTGGCGCGATTGCGAGAGGCCGGTGCCACGGTTGACGAGATCACCGTGCCCGAAGTCGAAGAGGCGATGCCGCTGAGTTCCTGTCTCTACACCACCGAAGCCTATGGGCTATGGCGCGATGTGATCGAAGCCGACCCGGAAGCGATGTTCAGCGAAATTCTTGAGCGTTTCCGGTTGGGTAAGGGGTTCTCCGGCCCCGATTACGTTGCCGCTTGGGCCAAGCTCGATCTGGCGCGGGCAGGCTATGACCGGGCCGTGGCGGGCTATGACGCCGTGTTGGTGCCCACAGCGCCCATGCTGCCGCCGAACATCGAGCGGCTGAACAGTGATCACGACTACTACCTCGCGCAGAATCTCCTGTCCCTGCGCAACACGCGAGTCGCGAATCTAATGGGGCTTTGCGCGCTTACCTTGCCGACCGATACGCCCTCTTGCGGCATTTCTCTGATGTGCGCACCGGGGGCCGAAGAACAGCTTTTGCGCCTTGGTGCGGCGGCTGAAGCGGCCCTGCGCGAGGCCTAAGAGCGCACGACCGAAAAGCCACAAGGGCGGCAAAACTCCCCGGTTTTTCTGGACGGGAGAGGCGCCCTTGGGTACCTTGGGGCAAACGGGGCGCGAATGATCCCGATCCGAGGCAGTTTTGATGATGTATACCGAGCGGTTTTCGAACCTTCCGGCCCACGTGTGGCCGCGCCTGCGCGCATTGCTTGACGGGCATGAGGGCGGCGGCACGCCGATCCATATGACCATTGGCGAGCCGAAACATGCGTTTCCGGCTTGGGTGACCGATGAGATCACGAAACACGCCGCAGGGTTCAACAAATACCCGCCAAACGACGGTTCACCCGAATTGCGCGCGGCCATCGCTTCATGGATCGCGCGGCGCTACGGGGTCGAGATGGACCCCGACAGCGAGGTGATGGCCCTGAACGGCACGCGCGAGGGGCTCTATAACGCCGTCATCGCGCTTTGCCCGCCCACCAAGAATGGGGAGAAATCGGCCATCCTGATGCCGAACCCCTTCTACCAAGTCTATATGATCGGCGCGATTTCCGGTGAGGCGGACCCGATCATGGTCCCCGCCACTGCCGAGACCGGGCATCTGCCAGATTTCGCGAGCCTGCCCGAAGAAGTGCTGCGCCGCACGACGGCGGCCTATCTTTGCTCCCCCGCCAATCCGCAGGGCGTTGTCGCCTCGCGCGATTACTGGGCCGATCTGATCGCGCTGTCCGAGAAGTATGATTTCCTGATCTTCGCCGATGAATGCTATTCCGAGATCTACCGCGACACGCCACCCACCGGCGCGCTGGAGGTGGTCAAGGAACTGGGCACCGACCGCAACCGCGTGGTGATCTTTCATTCGCTGTCGAAACGCTCGAACCTGCCGGGGCTGCGGTCGGGCTTTGCCGCCAGCGGGGCCGAGACGATGCGCCAGATCAAACAGTTGCGCAACTACGCGGGCGCGCCGCTGCCGCTGCCCCTGCAGCAGGCCGCCGCCGCCGTTTGGGCGGATGAGGCGCATGTGGAAGAGAACCGCGCGCTCTACCAAGAGAAATACGCCATCGCCGACCGCATCTTTGGCAATGTGCCGGGCTATGTGAGCCCCGAGGCGGGGTTCTTCCTCTGGCTTCCGGTCGAGGATGACGAGGCCGCGGCGCTGAAACTCTGGCGCGAGACCGGCGTGCGGGTGCTGCCCGGCAGCTATCTGGCGCAGAACGTCGCCGGGGGGAACCCCGGGCAGAATTACATTCGGGTCGCCTTGGTGGCCCCAAAAGACGAAACGACGCGCGGATTGGAAGCGATCCGCGACTGTCTGTATTCGGCATAAGCGAGGGACGACATGGCATATCAGACACGGGGACGCGATCCATTGCTAGACAGCAACATGGCCGAGGCAATCGAAAAGCGCGGTCGTGAACTGCTGGGGCTGGCGCTGATCATGCTGGGCATCATGGCCGCCATGATGATCGGCAGCTACACGCCCGACGATCCCAACTGGATGGTCTCAACCGATGCGCCGGTGCAGAACTGGATGGGCCGGATCGGTGCCTCTATCGCGGCACCGCTGTTCATGATCGTCGGCTGGGGCGCTTGGGGCATCGCCATCGTCCTGCTGTTCTGGGGCGGACGTTTCGCGCTGCATCAGGGCGATGACCGCGCGCTTGGGCGGCTGATCTTTGCGCCTATCGCCGTCGCACTTGGCGCGATCTACGCCGCGACGCTGGCCCCCGGTCAGGAATGGCTGCTGACCCATAGCTTCGGTCTGGGCGGGCTTTTTGGCGATACCGTCATGGGCGCGCTGCTGACGATCCTGCCCATCGGCTCGACCCTGACGGTCAAGCTGATGTCGCTTTTGATGGGTGTTGCAATTCTCGCGTTGGGCGCCTTCGTCTTGGGCTTTACCAAGGCCGAGCTGTTCCGCATTGCGCGGTTTCTGCTGGTCGGTCTGATCATGGCCTATGCCGGGCTGATGACCCTTCTGGGCCGCGGGGCCAATGGGGCCGTCGTCGCCGCGCAGAACCTCTCGGCCCGTCAGGCCGAACGTCGTGAGCGCCGCCGTCAGGAAGCCGAAGACACCGAAGCCTGGGCCGCGCAGGAAGCCGAGCAGAGCTATGCTCCGCAGCACGCCCCGGTGGCCGAGCCGGAAGCCGAACCGCGCAGCCTGTTCGGTCGGATGCCCGGGCTGATCAAACGGCCCGAACCCGAAGACGACATGCCCGAGCCGGAACTGATCGAGACCTACAGCGATGCCATCGTGGATGAGACACCGGGCGAAGAGCGCATCAAAAGCAAGATCGCCGATGTGATCAAGAACCGCGTGCGCCATGCCAATGCGATCCATACGCCGACGACCGCGCCGCTGACTAAAGGTCGGGGCCGTGGGCCGGACCCGCTGGTGCTGAACACCAGCCAGCCCGCCGCCCAGCCCGCCGGGCTGCGTGCCGAACCGCCCTTGACCGCCGAACCGGCCACCCTGCGCCCCGAGCCGCTGCTGCGCAGGCCGCAGGCCCAGCCCGCGCCCGCCCCGACGCCCGAGCCGATGGTTCAGGAACCGGCAGCGCAGGCGCCGATGGCCGCGCCCTACGAAGACACTGTGGCGTCTGAGACCCTGCCGTTGCAGCAGGCGCCCGCGCCTGAGGCGATGAAAATCCCCGTGGCGGAGCCGCGCAAAGTGGTGCAGCAGCCCGCCCGCAAACCCGTCCAGCCCTCGAAACAGGCGCAGGTCGAAGCGCAGCCCACCCTGACCTTCGACGACACGCACCCCGGTTTCGAACTGCCGCCGCTGAGCCTTCTGGAAAGCCCCGAGAGCGTGCAGCGCCTGCACCTGAGCGACGAGGCGTTGGAGGAGAACGCGCGGATGCTGGAAACCGTGCTCGACGACTACGGCGTGAAGGGCGAGATCGTCGCCGTGCGCCCCGGTCCGGTCGTCACAATGTACGAGTTGGAGCCGGCGCCGGGTCTCAAGGCCAGCCGTGTGATCGGTTTGGCAGACGACATCGCGCGTTCCATGGCCGCCCTTTCGGCGCGTGTCTCCACCGTGCCGGGCCGCTCGGTCATCGGTATCGAACTGCCCAATGAGAACCGCGAAAAGGTGATCCTGCGCGAGATCCTCTCGAGCCGCGATTTCGGCGACGGCAACCACCGCCTGCCGCTGGCGCTTGGCAAGGACATCGGCGGCGATCCGGTTGTCGCCAACCTCGCCAAGATGCCGCACCTGCTGATTGCGGGGACCACAGGCTCGGGTAAGTCCGTGGCGATCAACACGATGATCCTGTCGCTGCTCTACAAGCTGACGCCGGAAGAATGCCGGATGATCATGATCGACCCCAAGATGCTGGAACTGTCGGTCTATGACGGCATCCCGCATCTGCTGAGCCCGGTCGTCACCGACCCCAAGAAGGCCGTCGTGGCGCTGAAATGGGTCGTCGGCGAGATGGAAGAACGCTACCGCAAGATGTCCAAAATGGGCGTGCGCAACATCGAAGGCTACAACGGCCGCGTCCGCGAAGCGCTGGCCAAGGGCGAGATGTTCTCCCGCACCGTGCAGACCGGCTTTGACGAGGACACCGGCGAGCCGATCTTCGAGACCGAAGAGAACACCCCCGAGGCGCTGCCCTATATCGTGGTCATCGTCGACGAGATGGCCGACCTGATGATGGTCGCAGGCAAAGAGATCGAAGCCTGCATCCAGCGTCTGGCGCAGATGGCGCGTGCCTCGGGCATTCACCTGATCATGGCCACGCAGCGTCCCTCGGTCGATGTGATCACCGGCACGATCAAGGCGAACTTCCCCACGCGGATTTCCTTCCAAGTGACCTCGAAAATCGACAGCCGCACCATCTTGGGCGAGATGGGCGCCGAGCAACTCTTGGGCATGGGCGACATGCTTTATATGGCGGGCGGGGCGAAGATCACCCGTTGCCACGGCCCCTTTGTCAGCGACGAAGAGGTCGAAGAGATCGTCAACCACCTCAAGCAATTCGGCGAGCCAGATTATGTCTCGGGCGTGGTCGAAGGGCCGTCCGAGGATAAGGAAAGCAACATCGACGCGGTGCTGGGCCTTGGCGGCAATACCGATAGCGAAGACGCGCTTTATGACACCGCCGTGCAGGTGGTGATCAAAGACCGCAAATGCTCCACCTCCTACATCCAGCGCAAACTGGCGATCGGCTATAACAAAGCCGCACGACTGGTCGAGCAGATGGAGGAAGAGGGGCTGGTCTCTCCGGCGAACCATGTCGGCAAGCGTGAGATACTGGTGCCGGAGCAGGCATAGGGCGACCTCTCCCCCCTTGGGGACGACAATCAGAAACACCGCCGGGCCACCCTCCCGGCGGTGTTTTTTTATGGGGCAGGGCGGGCGATAGCGAAAAACCGCGCCCTGATATCGAATATCACGCCCGCCCGCCCTATGTCAGAACGTGAGGCAACACAGGACGAACAACATGCGTAAACTTACTTCTGCGATTCTGGCGGTTGGACTGGCCGTATCAGCCCCCCTCGCGGCGGCGGCGCAGCAACTGTCGCTGAACGAGATTTCGGGCTATCTGAACCAGCTTCGCACCGCCAAGGGCGACTTTACCCAGATCAACGATGACGGGTCGATCAGCACGGGCACGATCTATATCAAACGCCCCGGCAAGGTACGTTTCGAATATAACGCGCCGGATTCCGGGCTGGTCGTCGCGGGGGCGAATACGGTCGTGATCTACGACAAGAAGTCGAACCAACCGGCTGAGACCTATCCGCTGGCGCGAACACCGCTGTCGATCATCTTGGCCGACAACGTCAATTTGGGCCGCGCCAAGATGGTGACAGGCCACAGCTATGACGGCACCGCCACCACGGTCACGGCCCAAGATCCCGCCAACCCGCAATATGGCAACATCCAGATGAAGTTCACTGGCAATCCGGTGCAGCTGCGTCAGTGGATCATCAACGATGGCAACGGCAGCGCCACGACCGTCGTGCTGGGTGACATGCAGGTGGGGGGCAATATCTCTAACAGCCTGTTCGACACCGGCGGCGCACGGGCTGGCGGCAGACGCTAAGCAGCCCTGTTGAAACAAAAAAACGCCCCGGCTGATCAGGCTGGGGCGTTTTGCATTGGAGTGGGCGGGTTTACCAGCGGCCCAGACGGCAACCGGCGATCTGCCGTTGATAGAGTTTGGCGCGGGAATCGACTTTGCCCGCGACCCCGACCAGCCACGCCTTGCTGTTGTAGCTCTTGCGGGCAAAACCGGTGTGGCCCTCGTGATAGGCGAGGTATTGGTTACGGGCGTCATGCAGGGAGACGCCGTTCCGCTCCCGCGTCAGGTTCATGTACCAGCCCATGAAATCGCTCGCGTCGCGAATCCGGTCGCGTTTGGCGCGCCAGCGGCCCTCGGATTCCAGATACTCATCCCATGTCGCGTCCAAAGCCTGCGAATAGCCAAAGGCGCTGGATTGGCGGCCCATCGGAATCACACCCAGCACATATTTGAACGGCGTCCGGGCATCCGCCACGAATTTGCTCTCTTGGTGGATGGTGGCCATTTGAACGTGAATGGGGACACCCCATTTCCGCTCGGTCGCGCGGAATGCCCGCAGGTAATCGGGGCGCTCTTTCAGGATAGTGCAGGCGTTATCCAGATCACGCGGGGCCGTTTGAGGCCCGCCGCCGCAGGATGCCACCAGCAGTACGATCATCATTGCGCAAAAATGCTTGGTCATCTGCCTCTCGCCTCTCGTTTTTTATTAGGGTCGTTTTTTCGGAGGAGTTTAACCGATTCACCCCCTCCATCACATCACTAAATTGGGAAAATGCTCGGTTTGCTGGGCGGTATTGCGCTGACCATGCGGCTCCGCGCAGGCGGTATTTCGCGGAAATGCAGCAAAGCGGTTGATCCCCAGCTATGATGCCGCCGGAAACCCACTGTCGGTGCTGCGTTCACAGTCTGTTTCCCCGCGCGGAGCCGCCTTGATTGGACAAAAGCCCCTTGAAAGGGCTACCGTCGAGGGGTAGGGGCAGCATGTTATGATACGTACGCGCGCAAAATATCACCTCGGGCAAATCGTCCGTCACAAGAAGCATCCCTTTCGGGGTGTGATTTTTGACGTCGACCCGGAATTCGCAAATACCGAAGAATGGTATGAGGCGATTCCCGAAGAGAACCGTCCGGTGAAAGACCAGCCGTTCTATCATCTCTTGGCCGAGAATGATCAGAGCTACTATGTGGCCTATGTGTCCGAGCAGAACCTCGTGGCTGATTATTCGGGGGAGCCTGTGGACCACCCCGATATCCCCGATCTTTTCGGCCCCTTCACCGACGGTGCCTATCCGCTGCATTTCCAGATGAACTGAGCCCGGCGGGCTGTTTCCCAGCCCGCCAGAGGTCTTCATCAATAGCCCAAGGCGCAGCCGTCCTTACGCGGATCGCTCGCGCCTTCCAGTACGCCATCTTCTCGGATGCGGATCGCCTGTGCCCCGCCGATCGCCGTTTCGGGCACTTCGACCCTATGGCCCAGATCGCTCAAGCTTTGGCGCACATCGTCGCCAAAGCCGCGCTCGACCTTCATCACCTGCCCATCGGCAAAGGCGCGCGGCGCATCGATAGCGCTTTGCACATCCATGCCGAAATCGGTGAGGTTCGAGGTAAAGCGCGCATGGCCGCAGGGCTGATAGGCCCCGCCCATCACGCCAAAGGGCATGGTCACCCGGCCATTCTCGCGGATCATGCCCGGGATGATCGTATGCATCGGGCGTTTGCCGCCTTTCAGCTCATTCGGGTGGCCTTCCTCCAATGTGAAACCCGCGCCACGGTTTTGCAGCAGGATGCCGAACTTGTCCGAGGCGATGCCAGAACCGAAGCCGTGGAAGATCGAATAGATGAGCGAGACCGACATGCCGTCGCCGTCCACCACGGTGATATAGATCGTGTCTTTATGTACCGCCTCGCTGATCGGGGCGGCGGCGGCCATGGCGCGTTTGGGGTCGATCAGGGCCGCAAGGGCGCGGGCGGTCTCGGGCGCCAGCATGCGCTCAAGCCGGGTGGTGTGGTCCGGGTCGGCCAAAAAGCGGTTGCGCGCGTCATAGGCCAGTTTGGTCGCCTCGGCTTCGATATGCAGCCGTTCGGCCCCCAGCGGGTCCATCCCGGCGATGTCGAAGTGATTAAGGATATTCATCAGCAACAGGGCGGTTGCCCCTTGGCCGTTGGGCGGATGTTCGACCACTTCGAGGTCTTTGTACTGGCCTGACACGGGCGTCGTGACCTCGGCGCGGGCCTTGGCGAAATCCTCGGCGCTGTGGCTGCCGCCTGCGGCTTGCAAGGTAGCGATCATGTCCTCGGCGATCTCTCCGGTGTAGAAGGCATCGCGGCCCTGTGCGGCCACGCGGCGCAGCACTTCGGCCTGTCCCGGCGCGCGGAAGATGTCGCCGGTGCGGGGCGTTTTGCCGTTGATGAGGAAGTGATCCCGCGCGCGCCCCTGAAGGGTGCCGCCATCGGTGGCCCAGTCAAAGGCCACGCGCGGGGCGACGGGCACCCCCGCCTCGGCATAGTGGATCGCGGGGGCGAGCAGGGCGTCCAACCCCAGTTTGCCGGCGCTTTCCGAGAGGTGGCAGAAGGCGTCGATGGCCGTGGGGATGGTCACGGCATCCGCCGAGCGGAGCGGCACCGTCTGCTCACCTCGGTCCCGCAGTTTCGCGGCATCCAGCGCCGCTGGCGCGCGGCCGGACCCGTTGAGGGCATGGACCTCCTCGCTCCCCGCCGGGGAGTAGAGCACGAAACAGTCGCCGCCGATCCCGGTCATCTGCGGCTCGCAAATGCCGAGGAGCACCGCCCCGGCGATGGCCGCGTCCATCGCGTTGCCGCCCCGCGCAAGGATATCGACCGCCGTCCGCGCCGCCAGCGGATGCGATGTGGCGCAGATGCCGTTGGTGGCCAAGACCGGTGACCGGCCGGGAAGGTGAAAATCGCGCATGTGCTGCCCCTCGCTGAATTACGTCAGCGTGACCCTAGACGGAGATCTCGGTTCTGCCAATGCGGGGGAAAGTTCCTCGGCACCGCGTACTGGGTGGGGGCTATTAAACACGGCACCGAGGGAAGCCATATGCAGCTACAGCCCCGTTTATGACCGGCAACCAAGGCGCAATTGTGATCCCAGCGGGGCCGTTTTGGGAAATATGCGGGACGCGCTGCCGCAGATGTTAACGCGGCGGTAACCCAACCGGGAGCCGCAGGTCGATCCGGTTCTCTTGGGCCAAGCGGCGATAGGTCAGGTCTTTCGCCAGATCGCGGATCAGGAACCAGCCAAAGCCGCCTTCCGGCAGGTCGCAAACGGGGCGGTCGATCTCTTTCGGCAGGCCCAAGGGCACTTGCAGATCGGGCATCGGCAGCCCTTCGTCCGAAACGGCAAGGTGCAGGCCGTCGGGAGCGTGATGGCAGGCGATATGGATGGGGCCGGGGGGGTGCGGGTCGGGGTAGGCATGTTCGACGATATTGTTCAGCATTTCGGCGACCACCAAACGCACCACGCAGACCTCCTCGGCCCCGAGCGAAAGGCAGCTGAGCGCGTCCAGCAAAAGCGTGAGCGCCTCCCGCGCGGCCTGCGGGCCGCTGTGAACGGTGATCTCGAACGGGCAGAGCGCGGACCGCGCGGCGGAGAGCCGCATGGCGCTATTCTCGATGCGCGGTAAGGGCGGCGTCAAGCGTGTGAAAGATGCCAAAGACCCTATCCATCCGGGTGAGGGTAAAGACCTTTTCC
Organism: Sulfitobacter sp. 1A15258; assembly: GCF_043557045.1. Lineage (NCBI taxonomy): Bacteria > Pseudomonadati > Pseudomonadota > Alphaproteobacteria > Rhodobacterales > Roseobacteraceae > Sulfitobacter > Sulfitobacter sp. 1A15258. The sequence continues at coordinate 384,097 of NZ_JBIFFK010000003.1, forward strand.
ACCGCCGGAGTCAGCCCGGCCAGCACGAGCGCGCGCTGCGGTGCCAGATGTTTCATCGCCGCCACGATTGCGCCCAAACCGCTGGAATCAATGAAATTGACCCGATGCAGATCAAGGATCACCACCGGCGGCGCATGGGCCGCGGCGCGGCGCAGCGCATCCTTGAACTCCAGCGCCGCGGCGGCGTCGATCCGGTCATGCAGCACGCTGACCACGCAAAAGCGGTCTTCTGTTTTGGCGGAAACTTCCATAGACATGCCCCGAGACTTTGAAGTTCGAGACGTGATTAACCGTAAAACCTTACCAACTGGTATGCAGTGCAACTCTAGGAGAACGTGATGCGCAATGTCGTGATAACCGGTGCAGCCAGAACCCCGATGGGCGGTTTTCAGGGGGCCTTTGAGGGGCTGACCGCCGCTGAATTGGGCGGCAGCGCGATCAAGGCGGCTTTGGGCAAGACGGATCCTGCCGAAGTGCAAGAGGTGCTGATGGGCTGCGTGCTGCCCGCAGGCCAGGGCCAAGCCCCCGCACGTCAGGCCGGGTTCAAAGCCGGTCTGAGCGAAGAGGTGCCCGCGACCACGCTGAACAAGATGTGCGGCTCAGGCATGAAGGCGGCAATGATGGCCTTTGACCAGATCGCGCTTGGCCAGACCGATGTGATGGTCGCGGGCGGCATGGAAAGCATGACCAACGCGCCCTACGTCCTGCCCAAGATGCGCGGCGGCGCGCGGCTCGGCCACGGTCAGGTGATCGACCACATGTTCCTCGACGGATTGGAAGACGCCTATGACAAGGGCCGCCTAATGGGCACCTTTGCCGAGGATTGCGCCGAACGCTTCCAGTTCACCCGCGAGACGCAGGACGACTACGCGCTGGCCTCTCTGTCGCGCGCCATCGAGGCGCAGGAGGGCGGCGCCTTTGAAGATGAGATCGCCCCGGTCGAGGTGAGGTCGCGCCGCGGCAGCACCACGGTCAGCGCCGACGAACAGCCTGCCAGCGCCCGGCCCGAAAAGATCCCCCAGCTAAAACCGGCCTTCCGCGAGGGTGGTACGGTGACGGCGGCGAATTCCTCGTCGATCTCCGATGGCGCGGCGGCGCTGGTGTTGGCGGATGAGGAGAGCGCCAAGCGCAAGGGGCTGAACATCCGCGCCCGCATTGTCGGCCACGCCAGCCACGCCCAAGCGCCGGGGCTGTTCACCACAGCGCCCGTCCCCGCGGCGCAGAAACTGCTGGAGCGGATCGGCTGGAAGAAAGAGGATGTCGATCTGTGGGAGGTCAATGAGGCCTTCGCCGTTGTGCCGCTGGCTTTCATGCATGAGATGGACCTCTCCCATGACATCGTGAATGTCAACGGCGGCGCCTGCGCGCTTGGCCATCCCATCGGTGCCTCGGGCGCGCGGATCATGGTGACCCTGTTGAACGCGCTAGAAAAACGCGGGCTGAAACGTGGTGTCGCGGCGATCTGCATCGGCGGTGGCGAAGGCACCGCCATCGCCATTGAGCGCCCCTGATCCTACGGGCCGACTAGAGTATTTATGGGGGAGGCGGTTAGCCTCCTTTTTCCCGTCTGCAATATGAGTATCCCCATGACCGTCGACTACCAAACCCTCGCCAAGACCATCGCCGCCCTGACCGAGGGCGAAGACGATGCCGTGGCCCTAATGGCCACCATCGCCTGCGAGGTGCATCACGCGGATGACCGTTTTGACTGGACCGGCTTCTACCGGGTGACCGCGCCCGAACTGTTGAAGATCGGCCCCTATCAGGGCGGGCACGGCTGTCTGGTGATCCCCTTTTCGCGCGGGGTCTGCGGGGCCGCGGCGCGTACGGGCGAGGTGCAATTGGTCGAGGATGTCGACGCCTTCCCGGGCCATATCGCCTGCGCCTCTTCGACACGTTCGGAATTGGTGCTGCCGGTCTGGAACGGCGCGGGGGAGTTGCTGGGCGTTTTCGACATCGACAGCGACCAACCAAACGCTTTCACGCAAGCCGATGCCGATGCGCTGAGCGCGATCCTTAAGGAGAGTTTCGCCACCGTCGCCTGACGGCCACGCCCCGCTTGATCCGCGGGGCTGCATCTGCGAGGGGGAGCCATGGATAGCGAATATAACCCGCCGCAGGACCCGTTGGTCATTCTGCATGAAGATGCCGAAGTTCTGCTGGTCGACAAACCTTCGGGGCTGCTCAGCGTGCCGGGGAAGGGCGAACATCTGGCCGATTGCCTGATCACGCGGGTGCAGGCGGTCTTCCCTCAAGCGCTCCTGGTGCACCGGCTAGATCGTGACACTTCGGGCGTGATGATCTTTGCCCTGACGCCCCATGCGCAGCGCCACCTCGGGTTGCAGTTCGAAAAACGCATGACCCGCAAGACCTATATCGCGCGGGTCTGGGGCGTGCCGGCGGAGAAATCCGGCAGCGTCGATCTGCCGTTGATCGTCGATTGGCCCAACCGCCCCCGGCAGATGGTCTGCCATGAGACCGGGAAGCCTGCGCAGACCGATTGGAAGATGGTCAAGAACGATGGGGAGACTGCGCGCCTCCGGCTGTTCCCCAAGACCGGGCGCAGCCATCAGCTGCGCGTGCATATGCTGGCGCTTGGGCATCCGATTTTGGGCGACCCTTTCTATGCCACGGGGCCCGCGCGGGATTTTCCGCGGTTGATGCTGCATAGCGAGGAATTGCGGTTCAACCATCCGCAGGGTGGCGCATCGACGAAGGTGCGGGCCAAGGCGCCTTTCTGAGCTGCGCTCCCTGCCCGGCCTTGCGCCGTGAGGTGGGGGCGGGATTGGTATTTGAGAAAGGATGAAGGGGAAGGGACCGTGGCGCTGCGGTGAAGTTGGGCTTTGTGGCGATCGGGGGGTGAAACCGGCGGGGTTTGCGATTACCTCTGACCTATCTGTTCACAGATTGACCCGGAGGATATCATGGGCTTGCGTATCAACGACACTATTCCCGATCTTACAGTCGAAACCGATCAGGGCAGCTTTTCCCTGCATGACTTCGTCGGTGACAATTGGGCGATCCTGTTCTCCCACCCCAAGGATTTCACCCCTGTTTGCACCACCGAGTTCGGCGCCGTGGCGCGGCTTTCCGAGGAATGGGAAAAGCGCGGCACCAAGGTGATCGGTGTCAGTGTCGACGGCGTCGAGGAACATAAGAAGTGGAAGGGTGATATCGAGAAGGTTGCAGGCGCCGAGGCCGGTTTCCCGATCATCGCGGATGCGGGGCTGGAGGTGTCAAAAGCCTTTGATATGCTGCCTGCGGAGGCCTATCTGCCCGATGGCCGCACGCCCAATGACAGCGCGACGGTGCGGTCGGTTTTCATCATCGGGCCGGATAAGCAGTTGAAGCTGAGCATGACCTATCCGATGAACGTGGGCCGGAACTTTGCCGAGGTCCTGCGGGCTTTGGACGGGTTGCAGACGGCGGCGAAGAACGCAGTGGCCACGCCTGCGGATTGGCAGGTGGGTGAGGATGTGATCATCCCCGCGACGGTGTCGGATGAGGACGCCAAGGCGAAGTTCGGGGCGTTTGAGACGGTGTTGCCCTATTTGCGCAAAGCGCAGCTGCCGGGCTGACCTGCCCTTAGCGATGGCCGAGCTTATGGGCGAAGGCCATCGCTTTTTCATGCAGCAACCTACGCTGTTTGCGCAGGCCATAGAGGGCGGAGCGCCGGTATTGCCCTCTGTTTCCTCCAGAACGAGCGGAAATGTCACTGTCGAACCGGCCTGCTGTGACGAGGCTTTGGGCCGTGGCCAGCCCCATGTCGGAACGCGTGAGGACCTGTCTGAGCATGTTATCGGCGGGGCAGAAGATAGGTTCGGAGGCGGCGAGGAACGCCTCGGCCCCGGCACGGTTCCAGATCAGCGCGTGGGCGAGCATCGGAAAGTAATGTGCGCGGAGTACCGGAATGCCTGCGACTTCGGCCATGGGGCTGGTGATTTTCAAACGGGTCGCGCCCAGATTTACGCAGTGCCAATCGGTGCGGAGGCGCAGCCATTCTATCAGCTCTGGCGCGACGGTTCGGAATCTGGGTTCCAGGGCGATGTCATCTTCGAAGACGAAGCCAAGCTCATCCCCGCTCTCTAGGAAGGCGGCGGCGGCACGTTGGTGCGAGACGTAGCAGCCAACCTCGCCTTGGGTCATCGACCGGCCCATGAAACGTCGGGCTTTGCGATCGTCATAGGGGGCGAATTGGGCCAGATCGATCTCGCGCCCGTCGAAGGCATCCACGCGGACCGCCTCGATCTGTGCGGCGTCCAGTTCGGCCTTCGCACTGTCCAGTCGCTGGGGGGAGGCGGCCAGATTGATGACGAATCCCTTTGGGCGCTGTGACATCGATGTGACCTCATTCCTGCGGCGCGCGGGGCGATGACAGGCTTATACGGGTTAAACTTTGGGGGTGGGCCGCCCGCGCAGCCAGTTCTTGAACCGTTTGAAAGCGGAGGGCGGTTTGTGGGCGACGCTGACAAACCCGATGTGCTGGCAAGCGCCGGGTTTCATGAAAGCGGTGAATTTACCCTGTTTGCGCAATTGGCGCGAGATGTGGCTTTCGCGTTTGAAACCGCTGAAGCCGCCGACCTCTTTCCAAAGGGAAAGCGGGGCCAAATGCGGATTGAAGGTATAGCCGTACCATTTGGGGCTGAGCGCATCCATCCGGGCATAGGGGATGCCGGCGCATTCTTCGGTGACGATCTGGGCGCGAGCCGCATCTTCGATGAAGAAGTTATCGGTGTCGCGGAAGCAGACCGAAGAGACATCGGGATGGGCCTCTAGCAGGCGCAGGGCGTCATCTAAAAAATCGTGGCGGGTGAATTCCCAATCGTCTTCCATGTGAAAGACATAATGTGTGCGCACCTTGGCATACATGGCGTCGACGGCGGGGTGGTGGCCGACCTGTTTGCCCAGATCGATGCGTTGCCCATGAGGGCAGAGCCGGTCGAAGACCGCGCTGGTTTCGGCATCGCCGAAGTCGTTGATGCCAATGATCGGCAGCTTGCGCAGCTCGGGGCCGAGGCTTTCGAGCGTTTGTTGCAAGACATCGGGGCGCAGCCCCATGGTGATGCAAATCGTGACCAGATTTTCTGCGCGCATGTCTCGTACTGCCATGAGGGGAAACTGCGGACCCAGGTGAGGGTCCGCAGCAGGTTTTGTTTAACCCTCTGCCGCTTCTTTCTTCTCGGCAGAGATCTCTTCGCCGGTCTCCTGATCGACGACTTTCATCGACAGGCGCACCTTGCCGCGATCGTCGAAGCCCAGAAGCTTGACTTTCACTTCCTGACCTTCCTTCAGAACGTCCGAAGGGTGGTTCAGGCGGCGGTTTTCGATCTGGGAGACATGCACCAGACCGTCGCGCTTCCCGAAGAAGTTCACGAAGGCGCCGAAATCGACGATTTTCACAACGGTGCCGGTGTAGATGGCACCTTCTTCGGGCTCGGCCACGATCGAATAGATCATGTCATAGGCTTTCTTGATCGCTTCGCCGTTGGGGCTGGCGATCTTGATGGTGCCTTCGTCGTTGATGTCGACCTTGGCGCCGGAAACCTCGACGATCTCGCGGATCACCTTGCCGCCCGAGCCGATCACTTCGCGGATCTTATCGGTCGGGATTTGCATGGTCTCAATGCGCGGCGCGTGGACGGAGAAGTCCGCGGCGCCCGAGATCGCCTTGTTCATCTCGCCGAGAATGTGGATACGGCCCTCTTTGGCTTGTGCCAGGGCTTTCTCCATGATCTCGGGCGTGATGCCGGCGACCTTGATGTCCATCTGCAGCGAGGTGATGCCGGCTTCGGTGCCCGCGACCTTGAAGTCCATGTCGCCGAGGTGGTCTTCGTCACCCAGGATGTCGGACAGAATCGCGTAGGAGCCGTCATCTTCGAGGATCAGACCCATTGCCACACCGGCCACGGCCGATTTCAGCGGCACGCCCGCGTCCATCATGGACAGGGAGCCACCGCAGACCGATGCCATCGACGAGGAGCCGTTGGATTCGGTGATCTCGGAGACCAGACGGATGGTGTAGGGGAAGTCTGTTGCCGCGGGCAGAACCGCCTGCAGGGCGCGCCATGCGAGCTTGCCGTGGCCGACTTCGCGGCGTCCGGGAGGGCCCACGCGACCCACTTCGCCGACCGAGTAGGGCGGGAAGTTATAGTGCAGCAGGAAGTTCGATTTAAAGTTGCCGTGCAGCGCGTCGATGAACTGCTCATCGTCGCCGGTGCCGAGCGTGGTCACCACGAGGCCCTGCGTCTCACCACGGGTGAAGAGCGCCGAACCGTGGGTCCGCGGCAGGATGCCGGTTTCGGCCACGATGTCGCGGATCTCGTCGGTGCGACGGCCGTCGATACGCTTGCCAGTTTTCACCACGTCGCCGCGCAGGATGCTGGCCTCAAGGCCCTTCATCGCGGAGCTGAGGTTCTTGTCCTCAAGCTGCTCTTCGGTGAGCTTGCTCTTGATCGTCTCACGGGCAGCAGCAACGGCGGCGGTGCGCTCTTGCTTGTCCACGATCGCGAAAGCGGCACGCATTTCGTCTTCGCCAGCGGCTTTCACGGCAGCCGACAGGTCCGAATAGTCGTCGGGCTGGAAGTCGAAAGGCTCTTTCGCGGCTTCTTCGGCCAGATCGATGATCAGGTCGATGACCGGCTGGATCTGCTCATGAGCGAACTTAACGGCGCCCAGCATTTCCTCTTCCGACAGCTCATAGGCTTCGGATTCGACCATCATCACGGCGTCTTTGGTGCCGGCGACGACCAGATCGAGGCGCTGATCGGGGTTCAGGCGCAGGTCCTGCATGTCGTCGATTGTCGGGTTGAGGACGTAATCGCCACCCTCATAACCCACACGGCAGCCCGCGATCGGACCCATGAAGGGCGCGCCCGAGATGGTCAGCGCGGCGGAGGCGGCGATCATGGCGACCATGTCGGGGTCGTTGACCAGATCGTGGCTCAGCACGGTGCACATCACCAGAACTTCGTTCTTGAAGCCGGGGACGAAGAGCGGGCGGATCGGACGGTCGATCAGACGCGCGGTCAGTGTTTCCTTCTCGGTGGGGCGGGCCTCACGCTTGAAGAAGCCACCCGGTACTTTACCGGCGGCATAGTATTTCTCTTGGTAGTGCACGGTCAGGGGGAAGAAATCCTGCCCGGGCTTTTGCTGACGTGCATACGTCACGTTGGCCATGACGCTGGTCTCACCCAGCGTGGCAATCACCGACCCGTCCGCCTGACGGGCAACCTTACCGGTTTCCAGGGTCAGCGTCTCTTCGCCCCACTGGATCGATTTTTTCGTTACATTAAACATCTACGTTTCCTTTTTGGCCCATTGGCCATTGCATAGGGGCCGTATTGCCCCTGACTCCGGTATCTTCTTTTTCAGGCGCTGGAGTCCGGGCGCCGGATTTCAGATTGCGCGGGCATACATGTTTTCATGGCAAATGGGAAGCGTTCTGTCGCCTCGGGGCCATAAGCGGCGGGTTCTTTCCGCCGCAGCGCGCCCCGGTCTGCGCGCAACAAAAAACCTCCCGGCGGGGCCGGGAGGTTTTGGTCGTCCTGTCACCGGAACTTCCGGCGGCTTGCGCGCGATTAGCGGCGCAGGCCGAGGCGTTTGATCAGGTCCTGATAGCGGGACTCGTCTTTGGCCTTAACGTAATCCAGCAGCTTGCGGCGCGTCGCGACCATTTTCAAAAGACCACGGCGGCCGTGGTTGTCTTTTTTGTGGGTCTTGAAGTGCTCGGTCAGCGTGGTGATGCGCGAGGTCAGAATGGCAACCTGAACTTCGGGCGAACCGGTGTCGCCTTCTTTGGTGCCGAATTCTTTCATGACTTTTGCTTTTTCTTCAGCAGTGATCGACATCGGGGTCTCCTTTCGAAAAGAGTTAAAATGGATGGCGCAGGCCGGGATGTCGTCCAGCGCAGGCCCATGGAGATATCACCCGCTGACGGAATCAGCAGGCGATGGGGGCGTATAGGAGGAATTTCCGCCTTTGGCAAAGGGTGATTTGCGCATGGGCTCCGCCCCGCCTTAGGCCGCGAGGCCGAGGTCGAAGGCTGCAGAGAGCGGGATCAGCGCGATATCGTCCAGCGTGATGCTGTCCCCCGCCACCCGCGCGACGATGATATCATCCAGCAGGACGAGGGTTTGATCCGCATCCTCCGGGTCGGGCATGATAGAGAGCGGCGGCTCCGCCCCGCCCGCGCTGCTGTCGTCCCAGACAAAGAGCAGCGAATCGTCCGCCGCGTGGTAGTCCGTGATCTGCGCCGCCCCGCCTTGGCCGATCCAGTCCCCCAAGGCGATCTGATCGGTGCCGTCGCCCGAGGTCACCACATCCCCGGCGCCCGCGATGATCAGGTCGTCGCCGCCGCCGCCGTTCAGGAAATCGGGGCTTTGTTGGTCATCCGCCCCGGTGAGCGTGTCGTCGCCCCAGCCGCCAAAAAGCGTATCCACGCCCGCGCCGCCGCGTAGCGCATCGTCGCCAAGCCCGCCTTGCAGGGCATCGTTTCCGGCTTCGCCCTCGAGCAGGTCGTCGCCCGCCGCGCCTTGCAGCGCATCATCGCCCGCCCCGCCATAGAGAAAGTCATCGTCATTGTGGCCAAAGAGGCTGTCGTTGCCCGCGCCGCCGAAGAGGTCGTCATCCCCGTCATTGCCATGCAGAATGTCGCCGCCCGCGCCACCTTGGAGCGTGTCATTGCCGCCGTGGCCGTGCAGGTCATCATCCCCGCCACCGCCACGAAGCAGGTCCTCCCCGCCGTAGCCGCCAAGCTGGTCGTCGCCGGGGCCGCCCTGCACCGTCTCACCGTCATCGCTGCCCGACAGGATATCTCCAACCGTGGTGGTGCCGCCGCCCGGGCTGTCCCCCTCAGGCAACGCGTCCTCCGGCGGTGTTTCGATTTCCACGAAAGTGACGGCGCCGACCGCCATCAGACCCATTACCCCAGCCAGCCACAACATCTGCAGTTCCACCCGTTGATTGCTTGATGCCCCACACATCGTCCCAGTTTCAAAAGGGCATGTCGTGGCTGTAAAATCAAAGGAATAGCGGGGAAATGGTTAACGAATGCCTGCCCGCGCCGGGGGCTCGGGCTGCCACAGAACCGGCTCTTGGGTGTAGGGCAGGTAAAGCGGATGGCGCGGATGCCCGGCTTTGGAGAGGCCGAGGTGGTAGAGCGGTTTCGCCCCCTCAGCCAGCCGAGCCGCGACGGCCAGACCGCGGCCCAGATGGGCGCCATGCACGCCCCAAGCGGCGATGATCTGGTTGGCCCAATCGGCCCCCTCGGCCAGCGTGGCATCGTTGTCAGGACCGATGGGATCAGCCGCAGCGCGCATGTCGCGCGGGTCGGTGGCGCGGAAGGCGAAGATATTGGTGACCCGGAAGCCGCCGAAGCCCAGCACCCGCGCCCGACGCTCGCAACGCTCGACCGTCGGGTCGTTTTGCACCTCGGTCGCGGTCGAGGGGTTCAGCATCACGAACATCACCCGCGGCGCGCCTGCGTCCCAGATCCGCGTGAGGCTGTAGCGGTATTGCTCGCAGGGCGAGTAGACCGCGGTCGAAGGCGCGTCGCCCTTGGTGTGGCTGCGGGTGATCAGGGCCATTCAGCCCTCATTCGCGTCCGGTGATAGGTTGAACACCCGGCTCGGGTGCAATTCCCCCGCCTTGAAGCGGCCCACGGCGACAGGCTGCCCATCGAGCGAGGCCCAGCATTCATCGCCATATTCCACGTCATGGGCGATGACCATGCCGGGGTTGCCGTTGCGCAGGCGGGTGGCGCCTTCGGGGGTGGCTTTGACCTCGGGCAGGTCGGCAAGCCCTTCTGCCAGCGGCAACAGATAGGTGTCGAGTTCCGGTGTCCGGGCCAGTTCGTCCACCTGCGCCAGCGTCAGGGCGTTGGCCGCTTCGAAGGGGCCGGACCATGTGCGGCGCAATTCGCGGACGTGGCCGAGACAGCCAAGCTTCTGCCCCAGATCGCGCGCGATGGAGCGGACATAGCCGCCCTTGCCGCAGACCATCTCAAGCGTGACATGATCGGCATCGGGGCGGTCGACCAGCAGCAGGCTTTCCACCCATAGGGGGCGGGCGGCGATCTCCATCTCTTCGCCGTCGCGGGCGCGTTTATAGGCGCGTTGGCCGTCGATCTTTACGGCGGAGAACTGCGGCGGCACCTGCTGAATGTCACCGATGAAGCCGTTCAGCGCATCCTTGATCGCGGCATCATCGGGGCGCAGGTCAGAGGTGCCGATGGCTTCGCCTTCGGCGTCGTCGGTATTGGTGGCGATGCCGAGCCGCACGGTGAACTCATAGGCTTTGAGCGCGTCGGTGATATAGGGCACGGTCTTGGTCGCTTCGCCCAGGGCGATGGCCAGAACGCCGGTCGCTTCGGGGTCGAGCGTGCCTGCGTGGCCCGCCTTCTTGGCCTCCAGCGCCCAGCGGACCTTGTTGACCACGGCGGTCGAGGTGGGGCCAGCGGGCTTGTCCACCACCAGCCAACCAGAAATATCGCGACCCTTGCGTTTGCGTGCCATGTCTTGCCCCTTCGCTTTTGTGGTGCTGCCCTCTATCGGAGCCGCGCCGCCCTGCCCAGCCCCCAAGCGGGGAAAAGCTTACTTTGCGGGCGTCACGATGCCTACGATCGGCCCCAAGGTGGTGAAGCCCGCCCCGCTGCGGCGGAGGCCGGGTGCGCGCAGGCGCGAGATATTGCCGTCAAAATACAGCGCGTTAGGCAGGTCCAACTCATCCCGGTAGAGCCGGGCGAATTCGTGAAAGGTGACCACATCGTTGGAAATCGCGAAAACCGCGCGTTTGCCATCTGCCGTGGTGCCAACGCCGTTCCGGATATAGCGCGAGGTGCTGTCGGGCAGGAATCGCGGGTGTAGCGCCCCGTCGATCACCAGCATCGGCCCCGATTGCGTGGCAAAGCGGCACTCGGGCTTGTCCTTGAGGTAACGCTTGGTCTCGATCACATCGGCGCGGCCCTCACGCAGGCAGAAAACACCATTGGGCAGCAGGCCGAAATTGCCGGGGCCAGCACTGTCGATCACGCCGCGCGTCTCGACCCCTTCTTCGATGTAATGCCCAACCGGAGAGCGGTCTTCGTGGTACATGCCTGCGTTCATGGCAAAACCAAGCCGCAGCCCCTGCGCTTTCAGCGCCTCGTCAAGCGAGCCGAAGAACCCATAGGGCGCGCCCGCCTCATTGTTGAGAAAGAGCCGCAGGTCGTCCCGTTCCAGATCGACTTCACAGACCGTGTAGGAACTGCCGTCAAAGGTAATGTTGCGGCATTCGGCAGCGTCCGCAGGCGTGCCTTTCAGCGCCAGAAGCGCGAATGCGATCAGGCCCGCGCGGATCACTGATCCGGCGCGCCGTCGGCACTGTCATCGGCGCCGTCGTCATCGGGGGCATCCGCATCGCGGCGCACCACCTCTTGGTTCAGCATGCGGCGGGTGTCGTCCATCCGGTCAAAGGTCTGGTCCAACTGAAAGCGCAGATCGGGCGAGAACTTGAGCGTCAGTTTCTTGGCGACCTGACGGCGCAATTCGCTTTTGTTGCGGGCCAGCAGTTTGAGAACCTCATCCTGACCCTCCCCCCCCAAGGGCAGCACATAGGCCGTGGCGATCTTGAGGTCGGGAGAGATGCGCACCTCGCCCACGGTGATCGACATCCGATTGAGATCGGTGTCATGCACATCCCCGCGTGCGAGGACATCGGACAAGGCGCGGCGGACGGTTTCGCCCACGCGGAGTTGTCGTTGCGACGGGCCGGGGCCCTCATGAAACTTGTTCTTTGCCATGCCCCCCATCTAAGGCTTCGGTTGCACTTTGCCAAGCGCTCCGCGACGGGCTAAACCGGCCCTGCCAGTCACGGCCAGAACCGCAGGAGACCGAGTATGACACAGACCCCCGGCATTGCCGTCACCGGCGCCTCTGGCCGCATGGGCCGAATGTTGATCCGTGAGATCAACGCAAGCGACAAAATGCATCTGGCCGCGGCGCTAGAGCGTCCGGGCCATGACTGGATTGGCCGCGATCTGGGCGAGGCGATCGGCGGCACGGCCTCGGGCGTGACCGTGACGGACAATGCGGCAGAGGCGTTTGGCAAGGTGCAGGCCGTCATCGACTTCACCGCGCCGCAGGCCACCATCGCTTTCGCCGGTGAGGCCGCCAAGGCTGGCATCGTCCATGTCATCGGCACCACCGGCATGACCGAAGATGAGATCGCGCAGCTTGCCCCTGCCGCCGAACAGGGGGCCGTCATCGTCCGCGCGGGGAACATGAGCCTCGGCGTGAACCTGCTGACGCAGCTCACCCGGCAGGTCGCCGCCGCGCTGGACGTGGATTACGATATCGAGATCATCGAATCGCACCACAATCAGAAAGTCGATGCCCCCTCGGGCACCGCATTGATGCTGGGCGAAGCCGCCGCCGAAGGGCGCGGGGTCAAACTGGCGGATGTTTCGGACCGGGGCCGCGATGGGATCACCGGTGCACGGCAAAAGGGCGATATCGGGTTCACCGCGATCCGGGGCGGCGATATCGTGGGCGAGCATGACGTGATGTTCGCCGCCGCCGGAGAGCGGATCATCCTGCGCCACATCGCCTCGGACCGTGCGCTTTTCGCCCGCGGGGCGCTCAAGGCCGCGCTTTGGGGGCAGGGCAAAGCGCCGGGGGAATATGACATGTTGGACGTGCTTGGCCTGAAGGGCTGAGGCGCAAACAGATTATCTGAAACTTTACCTTCCTTGGCTACGTGAGTGCCTCAGGCAACTCACCCCAAGGGAGGTTTCGATGAAGATTACCTTTGCACTGGCCGTGACAGCGATGCTCGCGGCTGTTGGTCTGCCCGCTGCGGCGGGATATGCCCGTATTCAGAACAAGTCAGACTTCGTCGCGGCGGTGAATGGCAAAAGGCTGACCCGCCCGCTGGTTGACCTGCGGGTCACCTCCGGCGGGGTCATTTCCGGCAAGGGCGCGGTTTGGGAGGTGACCGGCAAGTGGTCGTGGCAAGACGGTTATTTCTGCCGCACGCTGGTCTGGGGCGGCAAGGACTTGGGCTATAACTGCCAATTGGTCGCCCGCGATGGCGCGAAACTCCGCTTTACCTCCGACAGGGGCGCGGGGGAGTCGGCGGTGCTGACCCTGCGCTGAGGCGCTTAAAAATCGACAGCGATGCCCTTCTTCTCCCAATCGCCATAGCGCACAGGCTCTGGCCCATCGCGCCCGCCAAGTTCGGTGGGCATGTCGAGCGCGGCTGCCGCCTCACGCCGGGCGGCAGCCTCGGCCAAGGCGCGCTGGGCGGCGGCGGGCAGATCGGGGCCGGGGGCCGGCGTCGGGTCTTGCGGCGTGTCGGGGATCGGTTTCGGCCCCGGTTTGGGCTGCGGTGGCAGGTCCGGCGCGGGGCTGGGCGTTGGGTCAGGGCCGGGTTTGCTGTCGGGAATGGGGCGTTGATCGGGCATCATGGTCCTCTTGAGCCAAGTTCTCCCTTGATATACGTCGCCCGCTGGCCCAGACAACCCGGCAACCCCTCAAGCCAGACCCAGATAGGATATGACCATGGCAGACACAGGCGTTCAGGCCCGCAGAAGCGCGGTTTATCTGCTGGATCAGATTTTGGGCGATGAGCCGCGGCTGATGTCTGAGCTTCTTGCCGCGGGCGCGCTGGACAAGCTGCCCCCCGATGATCGGGCGCGGGCGCAGCGTCTCGCGCAGGACACGCTGCGCGGGTTGGAACGGGCGGACCGGTTGCTGCAAAAGCATCTGCAAAAGGCACCGCCGCTGACCGTGCGCAATGTGCTGCGGGTCGGCACGGTTGAGCTTTGTCAGGGCGGGGCCGCGCATGGGGTGGTGAATGCGATGGTGAACCTCGTCTCGCAACACCGCACGCTGAGCCATCTCAAGGGGCTGACCAACGCCGTGCTGCGCAAGATCGCCGCTCAGGGGCCCGAGGCGTGGGATGCCCTGCGCGCGCCGCGTTTGCCGAAATGGCTGCGCGGACCGCTGGCTGAGGCTTGGGGCACCGATGCCATGGCCGCGATGGAACAGGCGCATTTCGCGGGCGCACCGCTTGATCTGACCGCCAAGGGCGATGCTGCCGCCTTGGCCGAGGCGGTGGGCGGCACGCTGCTGCCGACAGGCTCCGTCCGGGTGACAGATGCCGGGCAGGTCTCTACCATGCCGGGTTTTGCCGAGGGCGATTGGTGGGTGCAAGATGCCGCCGCCGCGATCCCGGTGCGGGTGCTGGCCCCGAAGGAGGGCGAGACGGTGCTGGACCTCTGCGCCGCGCCGGGCGGCAAGACGATGCAACTGGCCGCCGCGGGGGCGGTCGTCACCGCCGTTGACCAGTCGCACCCCCGGATGCAGCGGGTGAAGGAAAACCTCGCCCGCGTCGGGCTGAAGGCCAAGACGCTGACCAAAGATGCGCGTGCCGTGCAGGGCACATTCGACGCCATTCTGCTGGACGCGCCATGCTCCGCCACTGGCACCATCCGCCGCCACCCGGACCTGCCCTATGCCAAGGACGGATCTGAATTCGGGGATCTGATCGAGTTGCAATCCGAGTTGATCGACCATGCCTGGAGCCTGCTCAAGCCCGGCGGGCGGTTGGTGTTCTGCACCTGTAGCCTGCTGCCCGACGAGGGCGAAGTGCAGGTCGACGAAGCCTTAGAGCGGCATGGCGACATGACCGTCGACACCGCCGCGCTGGAACTGCCGGGGGTCGAGGCCGATTGGCACACCGAAGAGGGCGGGCTGCGCCTGCGCCCCGATTTCTGGGCCGATCAAGGTGGGATGGACGGGTTCTACATCGCCTGTCTGCGCAAGGACTGACCCTCACGCCCCGTCGGGTGGGGAGGGCACGGCGAGATAGGCCGCTTTCGGGATGTCTATGAGGCCGCGGAGCCCCAGCGTGGCGGCATCTGCTGCCATGAGTCCGCCAATGGCCGCGCGCACCGCCGCGGCTGTTGCCACCGCATCGGCACCCGCTGCCGCAATATAGGGTAGGCCGGGGGTGGGGGCCGTGCGTTCTAGCACCCGCAGGTCACCCGCGAAAGCGTCATGGCTTTCGATCAGCCGCCAAGAGACTGCATCCAGCGCCGCGATATCCGCGCGCGCCTCGGCCACAGCCTTGGCCGAGGCGCGGTGACTGTGGCTTTGGCTACGCTCTGAAAACCAAAAGCCCCGCGCCCGGCAATGCGCGTAAGGGGCGGCATAGCCTGATTGCGAGAACGTCTGGTTGTAGGTGAAGCGCGCCGCGTGGAAATCGGAAATTGTTTCACGGGGATCATTGGCGCGAACAACGAAAACGCTGTTGTAATACCCCGGCGGGCAGCCTTCGACGCCAAAGTCCGGCGTGCCGATCAGCGTGACACGGTCGTGCAGCCACAGGCGGTAAGGCATCCCGCAGGTCTGGGAGAAGGTGAGGTCCGGCGCGGTCCAGACGGCGAATTCCTCGGCAACATTGCTCAGCCTTTCCGGGGCCGGGATGCCCTGCGCGTGCAGCGCGTCACGGATTAACGCCCAGTAGCGCCCTGTCGCCTCGGCGGTCTCGGGGCGCAGGTACATCATCAGGCTGGCGATCATCGGCGGCTCCGCTTGGGGTGTTCCTGTTTAGGCCGCGCCGCCGCGCGGTGGCAAGCGTCGGTTCCCCGCCGATCCCCCGCCGCGTGGGGAAAATCCGGTGACTCATTGTGGGGCCGCGGTTATGCTGCTGCCAAACGCCAGCAGAGCGTCAGGGGCAGCTTGATATGATTAATCTTTCCAGCGTCACGGCACGCAGGGCGCGGTTTCTGAACCGCTGGCACGCTTGGCGTGCGACCCGGGGCCGGGGGCGGGTCGTCGCGTTCACCTCTTCGCCCGAGCCGCGCACCATCGGCTCTTTCGCGCGGGGGCGGCAGTTGATGGCGGGCAATTACCTCTTTGCCGGCAGCCTGCTGACCGCGCCGCAAGCCGCCATGTGGGACCTTAGCCCGCCTGACCCCGCATTTGCTGCGGAACTGCACGGTTTTGCGTGGCTCGATGACCTCGCTGCCGTGGGCGATGCGCGGGCGCGGGGGGCGGCGCAGGCGTGGCTTTGGGGCTGGATCGACCGTTTCGGGCGCGGGCAGGGGCCGGGCTGGACCCCGGCGCTGACCGGGCGGCGGTTGATCCGTTGGATCAACCACGCGCTTTTCCTGCTGCGCGGGACCGAGACCGAGCAGAGCGATGCCTTCTACCGATCCCTCGAACGGCAGACCCGATTCCTGTCGAAACGCTGGCGTGGCGCGGCCCCTGGCCTGCCGCGTTTTGAGGCGCTGGCCGGGCTGATCTATGCCAGCCTGTCGCTGGAGGGGCTGGCCGAACTGGCCGATCCGGCGGTCAAGGCCCTCGCCCGGGAATGCGCCAGCCAGATTGACGCCGAGGGGGGGCTGCCCACGCGCAACCCCGAGGAACTGCTGGCGGTCTTCACCCTGCTGACATGGGCCGCCGCCGCGCTGAGTGATGCAGGCCGCAGCACGCCTAAGGAGCATCTGACCGCAATCGAGCGTATTGCGCCGACCCTGCGCAGTCTGCGCCATGCGGATGGGGCGCTGGCGCGGTTTCACGGCGGCGGGCGCGGCATGGAGGGCTGGCTGGACCACGCGCTGGCGGCGGCCAAGGTCAAGACACGGCAGCCCGATGGGTTGGCCATGGGCTTTGCAAGACTGTCCGCAGGCCGCACCAGCGTGATCGTCGACGCGGCAGCCCCGCCGAGCGGTGTGGCCTCGACCAACGCCCATGCCTCGACATTGGCGTTTGAGTTGACCTCGGGGCGGCGGCCCTTGGTGGTGAACTGCGGCTCCGGCGCGTCCTTCGGGCTGGAGTGGCGGCGGGCGGGGCGCGCCACGCCGTCGCATTCGGCCCTGTCGCTCGTCGGCCATTCCAGCGCGCGACTTGCGGAGCCTGACCCCCATACCGGGGCGGAGGCGCTAATCGCTGGCCCGCGCCATGTGCCCGTCGAGATCGGAGAGGCATCGGACGGGTTGCGTTTCGAAGGCGCCCATGATGCCTATTTGCGCAGCCACGGGCTGACCCATGCGCGGCGGCTTGAGCTAACCTCGGACGGGCGCGGCCTTTCGGGGGAGGATATGCTGCTTGCGATAGAGGGGGCGGAGAAGCGGCGCTTTGACAAGGTGCTCAATGCCACCCAATCAAAGGGCATCGCTTTCGACATCCGGTTTCACCTGCACCCTGATGTGGATGCCACGCTGGACCTTGGCGGGGCTGCGATCTCAATGGCGTTGAAAAGCGGGGAGATTTGGGTGTTTCGCCATGACGGCACGCATAATCTGTCTTTGGAACCGGGGGTTTACCTTGAGACAACCCGTCTGAAACCCCGTGCCGCACAGCAGATCGTGCTCTCGGGCTATGCCATGAACTACGCGACAAGGGTGCGCTGGTCGTTGTCAAAAGCGCAGGAAACTGCGATTGGCGTGCGAGATTTGTCGATCGACGATCCCTATGCTGATGAAGACTGACCAAGGAACCAGCCCCATGCCCGACCTCTATCCCATCAAACGCGCCCTGCTTTCCGTATCCGACAAGACCGGTCTTTTGGACCTTGGCAAGGCTTTGGCGGCGCGGGGCGTCGAATTGCTCAGCACCGGCGGCACCGCGAAAGCGCTGCGCGACGCGGGGCTAGACGTGCTGGATGTGGCCGATGTGACGGGCTTTCCCGAGATGATGGACGGGCGCGTGAAAACGCTGCACCCGGTCGTGCATGGCGGTCTGCTGGCCCTGCGCGACAATGACGAACACGTCGCCGCGATGAACGAGCACAACATCGGCGCGATCGATCTGGTGGTGGTGAACCTCTACCCCTTCGAGGAAACCGTCGCCAAGGGCGCGGCATACGCCGAGGTGATCGAGAACATCGACATCGGCGGCCCGGCGATGATCCGCTCGGCGGCCAAGAACCACGGCTTCGTCAACGTCGTGGTTGATGTCGAAGACTACGCCGAGGTGATCGCCGAGATGGAGGCCAACGACGGTCAGACCACCTACGCTCTGCGTCAGCGTCTGGCCCAGACCGCCTATGCCCGCACCGCTGCCTATGACACCGCCGTCAGCACATGGATGGCCGCGCAGGTCGCGGCCACGCCGCGCCGTCGCACCTTCGGCGGCACGCTGGCCCAGACCCTGCGCTATGGCGAGAACCCGCATCAGCAGGCGGCCTTCTACACCGATGGCTCGAACGCCCCCGGTCTGGCCAACGCGGTGCAGCATCAGGGCAAGGAACTGTCCTACAACAACATCAACGACACCGACGCGGCCTTCGCATTGGTTAGCGAGTTCGACCCCAAGGACGGCCCCGCCTGCGCGATCATCAAACACGCCAACCCCTGTGGCGTGGCGCGCGGGGAGACGCTGCTGGAAGCCTACACTCGCGCCTTCGACTGTGACCGCACCTCGGCCTTTGGCGGCATCATCGCGCTGAACCAGCCGCTGGACGGGCCGACGGCAGAGGCCATCGCCGCGATCTTTACCGAAGTCGTCATCGCCCCCGGCGCGGACGAGGATGCCAAACGCATCTTCGCCGCCAAGAAGAACCTGCGCCTGCTAACCACCGAGGGGCTCGCCGATCCGACCGCTGCCGAACTGGCGGTGCGGCAGGTCTCGGGCGGCTTCCTTGTGCAGGACAAGGACGTGGGCCGCATCACGCGCGATGACCTGAAAGTGGTGACCAAGCGCAAGCCATCGGATCAGGAACTGGACGACATGCTCTTTGCTTGGACCGTGGCGAAACACGTCAAGTCCAACGCCATCATCTACGTCAAGGACGGCGCCACCGTGGGCGTGGGCGCGGGCCAGATGAGCCGCGTGGACAGCACCCGCATCGCCGCGCGCAAGGCCCAAGACATGGCCGAGGTGATGGACATCGACGCCCCCCTGACGCAGGGTTCGGTCGTGGCCTCTGATGCCTTCTTCCCCTTCGCGGACGGCCTCATCACCGCCGCCGAGGCCGGTGCCACGGCGCTGATCCAGCCCGGCGGCTCCATGCGTGACGACGAGGTGATCGCGGCGGCGGATGAGGCGGGGCTTGCCATGGTCTTCACCGGCATGCGTCACTTCCGGCACTAAACGAAGGGGAGCCCCATGCGGACATTCGGCATCGCGGCCTTCGTGGCCTTTCTGATCGACCAGATCAGCAAATATGTGGTCATTCACATGATGGAACTGGCGCGTGTCCGCTCCATCGACGTGCTGCCGCCGGTGCTGAATTTCCGCTATGGGGAAAACCGGGGCATCAACTTTGGCCTTGGCGGCGACATGAGCCAATGGGTGCTGATCGTGGTGGCGCTGGTGATCTGCGCGGGCGTCACCCTATGGCTCTGGCGCAGCCCGCATGGGCGTTGGGCGCAGCTCAGCGGTGGCCTGCTGGTCGGCGGGGCGCTGGCGAATGTGGCGGACCGGCTGATCTACGGCTATGTGCTCGATTTCCTGAACAACTCCTGCTGCGGCATCAACAACCCTTTCGTCTACAACTTGGCGGATGTCTTTATCTTTGCCGGGGCCTTGGGGCTGATCCTCTTTACCGGAGAGCCGAAAAGCGCGCCCAAACGCCGGGGCAAAAAAGGTCAGTGACATTGCCCGCTTGCCTGCGATATTGAACAAGCAGACCCCGAAAGGAGACACCATGCGCCGCATTGCCCTAATCAGCTTGATCCCGCTGGCCCTCGCCGCCTGCAGCAATCAGGGCCTTCGCGATTTGCAGCCGATTTCTGAAGGGCCTGATGAGTTCCTGATCCAACCGGTTAAGCCGCTGGAGCGTCCCGACAACCTGAACACCCTGCCCACGCCGGCGCCGGGGCAGGCGAACCTGACCGACCGCTCGGCGGTGGCCGAAGGGGTGGCGGCATTCGGCGGGCGTTTGGATACCTCAACTGGCATCCCGGCGGGGGATGCGGCGCTGGTCCAACATGCGGGCCGGATGGGCGTGCAGCCCGGCATCCGTGAGAGCTTGGCCGAGGCCGACGCGAAATTCCGCAAGCGCAAGGGCCGTTTCACCCAATTCCGTATCGTGCCGGTTGATCGCTACGGCCAAGCCTACAAGCGCATGATCCTCGACGCCCATAGCGAGGCGGAGCGCTGGCGCAGGGCAGGCGGGCGCACGCCGTCCTACCCGCCGCAGGACACACGTTTTCGCTAGGCTTCTTGAAAGTAGTGCCAGACCGCGTAGGTAATGCGGCAGGCGATATATTTCGAGGTAAGCAATGATCCGACTGCCGATGATGGCGGCCCTGGTGGCGACGCTTTTCACAGCCCCCGCCGCACGGGCGGGGCAGACCGAGAACGAAGCGGTCACCCATTTCACTCTTGATAACGGTATGGAGGTCGTGGTCGTCGAAGACCACCGCGCCCCGGTCGTGCAGCAGATGGTCTGGTACCGCGCAGGCTCCGCTGATGAACCCAAAGGGTCATCCGGCGTGGCGCATTTCCTTGAACACCTGCTGTTCAAAGCCACCGACAAACTGGAAGCGGGCGAATTTTCCGCCACCGTGGCCGCCAACGGCGGACGCGATAACGCCTTTACCAGCTACGACTACACTGCCTATTACCAGCGCGTCGCAGCGGATCGCCTCGGATTGATGATGGAGATGGAAGCCGACCGGATGAAGAACATCCGTTTGACCCCCGAAAACATCGAAACCGAACGCGATGTGATCCTCGAAGAACGCAACCAGCGGACCGAGAATAACCCCGCCGCGCTGTTCAGCGAGCAACTCAACGCCGCGCAATATCTCAACCACCGCTACGGCGTGCCGATCATCGGCTGGAAACATGAGATGGAGGAGTTGGACCTCGAAGATGCGCTGTCGTTCTATGAACTCTACTACTCGCCCAATAACGCCATCCTCGTGGTCTCCGGCGATGTGACGCCGGAAGAAGTGCGCGAACTGGCCGAGGCCACTTATGGCCAAATCCCCGCCAACCCCGCCTTGCCAGAGCGTCTGCGCACCGAAGAGCCGCCCCAGATCGCCGAGCGCCGGTTGATCTACAAAGACGCCCGCGTGGCCCAGCCCTATGTCCGCCGCTCCTATCTTGCCCAAGAACGTGACAGCGGCGAACAGGAGGAAGCGGCGGCGCTCTTGCTGCTCAGCGAATTGCTGGGCGGCGGCACCACGTCCTACCTTGCCGAGAAACTGCAATTCGACGCGCAGATCGCCAATTACACCGGCGCCTTCTACAAGGCCGACACGTTGGACGACACAACCTTTGACCTTGTCGTGCTGCCCGTGCCCGGCGTCAGTCTGCAACAGGCCGAAGAGGCGCTGGACGAGGCGCTCGCGCAATTCATGGAGGCCGGTGTCGACCCCGAACACCTTGAACGCCTGAAGGCGCAGTTGCGCGCCGATCAAATCTATGCCCGCGATGACGCGGACCGCGTGGCGCACCGCTATGGTTCGGCCCTCGCCATCGGCCTCACGGTCGAAGACGTGCAGGCATGGCCCGATGTGCTTCAGGCCGTCACCGCCGAAGACATCATGCAGGCCGCCCGCGACCTGTTCGACAAACGCGCATCGGTCACCGGCTGGCTGATGAAGGAGGACGCGCAATGAGACTGATCTACGCCCTGATCCTGACGGTAATTGCCGCACTCCCCGCCCGCGCCGAGGTCGATATTCAAGAGGTGACCAGCCCCGGCGGCATCACCGCTTGGTTGGTTGAGGAACATTCGATCCCCTTCGTGGCGTTGGAAATCCGTTTCCGTGGCGGCGCGTCTCTCGATGCCCCCGGCAAACGCGGCGCGATCAACCTGATGACCGGCCTCTTGGAAGAAGGGGCAGGCGAGATGGACGCCCGCGCCTTCAGCCGCGCGACCGAAGCGCTGGCCACGAACCTCAGCTTTGATGTCTCTGACGATGCGCTTTCCGTGTCCGCACGTTTCCTGACCGAGAACCGCGCGCCCTCGATCGACCTTCTGCGCGCGGCCCTTCAGGAGCCGCGTTTCGACGAAGACGCCATTGAGCGGGTGCGCGGCCAAGTGATTTCGAACATCCAGTCAAACCAGAAAGACCCCAACAAAATCGCCCAACAGACCTTTGACCGGATCGCCTTTGGGGATCACCCCTATGGCAGTTCGCTGAACGGCACGTTGGAAAGCGTCGCGGGCCTGACCCGTGACGATCTGCTCGCCGCGCATCGCGCGGTGCTGGCGCGGGACCGCATCATCGTTGGCGCGGTGGGCGACATCACACCCGAGGAGTTGGGCCAGATGCTCGACAAGCTGTTGGGGGGGCTGCCCGCCGAAGGCGCGCCGATGCCGCCCCGGGCCGAGGTCGATATCCCCAGTGGCACCACCGTGGTCGATTTCGCCACCCCGCAGTCCGTCGCGCTCTTTGGTCAGCCCGGCCTCGCGCAGGACGATCCCGATTGGTTCACCGCGACGGTGCTGAACCACGTCCTCGGTGGCGGCGGTTTCGAATCCCGGCTGATGACCGAGGTGCGCGAGAAACGTGGCCTGACCTACGGCGTCTATTCCTACCTCGCCCCGCGTGATCTGGCCGAGACCTATCTCGGCTCCGTCAGTTCGTCCAATGACCGCATCGCCGAAGCGATCGAGGTGATCCGCGCCGAATGGGCCAAGGCCGCCGCCGAAGGCATCACGCAAGAGGAATTGGACGCGGCCAAGACCTATATCACCGGCGCCTATCCGCTGCGCTTCGATGGGAACACGCCCATTGCCAATATCCTCGTCGGCATGCAGATGCTGGGCCTGCCGACCGACTATATCGCCACCCGCAACGACAGGGTTGAGGCGGTCACGCTTGAAGATGTCAAACGCGTCGCTGCCGAGCTGTTGGAGCCCGAAAACCTGCATTTCGTTGTTGTCGGCCAGCCCGAAGGGCTAGAGGCCGCAGACGCAGCGCAGGAATAAAAAAAGCGCCGCTCCCGACAGGGGGACGGCGCTTCTGCATAGGCCGGGCGGTGGGCGTTATTCGCCGTAGGGCACCCAGATGTTCTTGACCTCGGTCGCGGCCTGTAGGAAGTCGCGCCCCGCGCCCTCGGCCCCGAACCAATCCCGCGCCATGCCATGGTTGACCCAGCTGCGTTTGATGTTGCTCGCGGCCCCTTTCTCGACAATGCCGGAAAGCGCCGCGGCGCCGAAGGACCAGACCGCATCCACATCCATATGACGCGCCATCGCCTCGGCCAGATCCGCCTGTGGCCCGGTCAGGATATTCACCACGCCCGCGGGCACATCCGATGTCTCAAGCACCTGAACGAAGTCCGTCGCCGCCAGCGGGAAGGGTTCGGACGCCGAGAGGATCACCCGGTTACCCATGGCGATGGCGGGGGCCATGCAAGAGATCAGCCCCAGCAAAGGCGCCTCGGCAGGGCAAAGCGCGCCGATCACACCCACGGGTTCCTTCATCGCCAGCGCCACACCACGGATCGGCACCCCGTGCACCTGTCCGTCGTATTTGTCGGCCCAAGCGGCATAGGTGAAAAGCCGGTCGATGGCCGCATCGACCTCCCTACGGCCCGTCTTCGTGCCCTGCATCGCATCGAGACGTGCTGCGAATTCATCCCCCCGTGCCGAAAGGTTCTCGGCAATGTAGTACAGGATCTGCGCCCGCAGATGGCCGGTGGTTTTCGACCAGCCCTTCGCCGCATGCGCCGCCTCGACGGCATTGCGGACGTCCTTGCGATTGGCGAGGCTCACATGCCCTAACAGCCCGCCGGATTTGCCCCAGACCGGCGCGGAATAGCCCCCATCGGGCCGCGCTTGCTTGCCACCGATATAGAGCTTCGCAGTCCGGTCGATCCCGTCCTCCGGCGCGCCCTCACCTGAGAAAGCTTCGATCTCTTTCAAGGGCTTCGCGGAGGTCTTGGGCTTGGTATAGCCCGCCAGACCTTCCCAGCCACCCTCGCGGCCAAAGCCGCTCTCACGCTTGCCGCCAAAACCAGTGGCTGCGTCCATCATATTGGTGCCGTTGACCCAGACAATCCCGGTCTCCAACTGCGGCGCGATGTCGAGGGCGAGGTTCACATTCTCGGTCCAGACCGTCGCCGCCAGCCCATAGCGCGTGTTGTTGGCCAACTGCACCGCCTCGCCGGGCGTGCGGAAGGTGGTCGAGACCAGAACTGGCCCAAAAATCTCCTCCTGCATCAGCCGATCGGCGGGGTTCAGCCCGGTGATCAGCGTCGGCGGATAGAAACAGCCATTCTCCGGCATCTCCCCCGGCGTCACGAAACGCTCACCGGCGGTATTGGCCTCGACCATCTCGCTCACGCGCTTGTATTGCACCGGGTCGACCAGCGCGCCCACATCGATGCTTTTGTCCAAGGGGTCGCCAACGCGCAGCTTCTCCATCCGCGCACGCAGCTTGGCATAGAACCGATCCGCGACCGGCTCATGCACCAGCAAGCGCGACCCGGCACAGCAGACCTGACCCTGATTGAACCAGATCGCATCGACCAATCCTTCGACAGCGCTGTCCAGATCGGCATCGTCGAAAACGATGTAGGGCGATTTGCCACCCAACTCCAAGGTCAACGCCTTGCCGGACCCCGCCGTCGCCTCGCGAATGCGGCGGCCAACGGCGGTGGAGCCGGTAAAGGCGATCTTGTCGATATCCTCATGGCCGACGATCATCTCGCCCACGGTACCATCGCCCGTCACGATGTTGACCACACCCTTGGGCAGCCCCGCCTGACGGCAGATATCGGCAAACAAAAGCGCGGTCAGCGAAGTGTATTCCGCAGGTTTCAACACCACGGTATTTCCCATCGCCAGCGCGGGCGCGATCTTCCACGCCAGCATCAGCAGGGGGAAGTTCCACGGGATGATCTGCCCGCAAACCCCAAGCGCCTGCGCATCGGGCAGTTCGCTCTCCATCAACTGCGCCATGCCCGCGTGATAATAGAAATGCCGCTGCGCCAAGGGCACGTCGATATCGCGCGCCTCGCGAATGGGCTTGCCGTTGTCCAAAACCTCCAAGACCGCAAACAGCCGCGCGTGTTTCTGCAACAGCCGCGCCAGCGCATAGATATGCCGCGCCCGGCCATGGCCGCCAAGCTTCTCCCACTTGGGCTGCGCCTTGCGCGCCGCCTTCACGGCGGCATCCACATCGCCCTGCGACGCCTGCGTCAAACTGGCCAAGACCTCACCCGTCGCCGGGTTCGTGCTGTCAAACCCCGCCCCCGGTGCGGTGAAGGCGCCATCGATGAAATGGCCAAACCGCCCGCCCTGATCGACGATCCACGCCAGCGCATCTGCCGCCGATTCCGGGGCTGGCCCGTATTCCATGCTTTCGAATATGTCGGACACGCTCATGCCTTCATCCTTTTCCAAATACCTTCCCGCAGCCTGCAACAGGCTCAGGCGGTCGCGTGGCGGTAAGCCGCCGAATAATTGCCGGTCACATGATGCTCCAACTGCCGCTCGATATCGCCCAAGAGCGAGGACGCCCCAAAGCGGAACAGGTCAGGCTGCAACCAACGGTCGCCCAGCTCTTCCTTCATCAGCGCCAGATAGGTGATCGCATCCTTGGCCTTCGAGATGCCGCCCGCGGGCTTATAGCCCACCCGCACCCCGGTGCGCTCATAATACTCACGGATCGCGCGGATCATCACGAGGCTGACGGGCAGGGTGGCGTTGACGCTTTCCTTGCCGGTCGAGGTCTTGATGAAATCGGCCCCGGCCATCATGCAAACCAGCGACGCGCGGGCCACATTGCGCAGTGATCCCAATTCGCCGGTGGCGAGGATCGCCTTCACATGGGCCTCGCCGCAGGCCTCGCGGAAGGCGCGCATCTCATCGTAAAGCGCCTGCCAGTCGCCCGAGAGCACATGACGGCGCGAGATCACGATGTCGATCTCACTCGCACCGGCCTCAACACTCATCTCGATCTCGCGAATGCGCAGCTCCAAGGGCGACAGCCCTGCCGGGAACCCGGTTGAGACGGCGGCGATGGGAATGTTCGTGCCCTCCAGCGCGCGCCGCGCGGCGGGGATCATCTCGTGATAGACGCAGACCGCGCCGGTGGTGATCGGCGCCATGCCAAGCGCCTCAAGCAGATCGGGCGCAATCGGTTGGCGCGCCTTGGCGCAAAGCCGCTCGACCCGGCGTGCGGTGTCGTCGCCCGAAAGGGTCGTCAGGTCGATACAGGTCACCGCGCGCAGCAGCCACGCGGCTTGGTGGTCCTTTTTCAGCGAACGGCGGGCGGGCAGGGCGGCGGCGCGGCGCTCGATCGCCGAGGTATTCGCCTGCACCGAGCGCAGCCAGTCCATATCAAGCGGCATCGGTTCGACGCGGGGTTCGGTGACCTGGGGCAGATGGCCCGGCGCGTCGGCCTCTGTCTCACGGTGCTGCGGGGTCGTCTGGGTGGCCATCGGGGTCTCTCCGGTTTGGTCAGGCGCGCAAAATGGCATGGGGCAGGGGCCAAAGCAAGCGACGCTAAACTCGCGTCACCGGTCGAATGCCTCAAAAACAGGCGAAATGTGGAAATTGTTAATGAGAACCATTCGCAACTATTGACTTAATTGAGAATCGTTCTCACTAATACCTCCATGACACATGCATCTGATCCGTTTCGCCCGTCCCGCCGCACCGCTTTGATCGGCAGCCTGAGC
Organism: Sulfitobacter sp. 1A15258; assembly: GCF_043557045.1. Lineage (NCBI taxonomy): Bacteria > Pseudomonadati > Pseudomonadota > Alphaproteobacteria > Rhodobacterales > Roseobacteraceae > Sulfitobacter > Sulfitobacter sp. 1A15258. The sequence continues at coordinate 410,673 of NZ_JBIFFK010000003.1, forward strand.
GCATTTGCCCTGCTCGGGGCCGCGCCCGCTGCCTTTGCCGCGCCAAAGCTCAACGTCGTTGCGACCACCGGCATGATCGCTGACGCCGCCCGGCGGATCGGTGGCGATCTGGTGGAGGTCCGCTCGCTCATGGGGTCGGGCGTCGATCCGCACAGCTACCGCCAGACGCGCAGCGACATCGTGGCGCTGACCCGGGCCGATCTGGTGCTCTGGCACGGCCTTTACCTTGAGGCGCAGATGGAGCGGTTCTTTGAGGATCTGGGCCGGAAACGCGCCGTGATCGCCGTGGCCGAAGCCCTGCCCAAGGAGGGGCTGCTTAGCCACCCGGATTACGAGGGCCGCTATGACCCGCACGTCTGGATGGACCCGAAAACATGGATCGCCGTCGTCGATGAAGTCACCCGCGCATTGACCAAGGCGCACCCGGCGGGGGCCGAGACCTTTGCCGCGAATGCCAAGACCTACCGCGCGGAACTGGACCAACTCGCCACCTATGCCGCCGAGACCGTGGCGCAGGTGCCCGAAGGCCAGCGTGTCTTGGTCACGGCGCATGACGCTTTCAGCTACTTCGGACGCGCCTTCGGCTTCGAGGTGATCGGCATTCAAGGCATCTCGACCAACAGCGAGGCAGGGCTCAATCGCATCTCTTCGCTGGTCGATGAGCTTGTCGAACGCGAGATCGGCGCGGTTTTCGTCGAAACCTCGGTGTCCGACCGTAACATGCGCGCACTGGTCGAAGGCGCTGCGGCGCGCGGTCATGAGGTCGTGATCGGCGGGTCGCTCTATAGTGACGCCATGGGGGAACCGGGCAGCTATGAGGGCACTTATATCGGTATGATCGATCACAACGTCACCACCATCGCCCGCGCGCTCGGCGCGCCGGTGGATGCGGGCGGGATGAACGGCAAGCTGGTACAGGGAAGCTGATCCATGACACTTGAACTCGCCAGCAGCCGTGACGCCGCGCCCACCTCCCGCGCCGACAGCCCGCTCGCTGTGCGCGGCATGACCGTTTCCTATGGGCAGAAACCTGCGGTTTTTTCGGTCGATATGACCGTTGAGCCAGGCAAGATGACCGCGATCATCGGCCCGAATGGCGCGGGCAAGTCGACTTTGCTCAAGGCTGCTTTGGGCATTCTGACCCCGCTGGCGGGCACCGCCACCGTCTATGGCAAGCCGGTGGCCGAACAACGCCACCGCATCGCCTATGTGCCGCAGCGCGCCAGCGTGGATTGGGATTTCCCGACCCGCGTGATCGACGTGGTGCTGATGGGGCTCTATCCGCAACTGGGCCTGCTGGGCCGCATCCGCCCTGTGCACCGCGCCCGCGCCACCGATTGTCTGGCCCGCGTCGGGATGGAAGATTTCGCCACCCGTCAGATCGGCCAACTGTCAGGCGGCCAGCAGCAGCGGGTGTTCCTTGCGCGGGCCTTGGCGCAGGATGCGGATCTCTACCTGCTCGACGAACCCTTTGCCGGGGTCGATGCGGCAACGGAAAAGGCGATCATCGCGGTGCTGAAATCCCTGCGGGATGCGGGCAAGACGGTCGTCGCCGTGCACCATGATCTGTCCACGGTGCCTGAGTATTTCGACAATGTCTTCCTGATCAACACCCACCGCGTGGCCGAAGGCAGTGTCGCTGAGGTCTTCAAGTCCAACCACCTGCAAGACGCCTATGGCGGGCGTTTGGCGGGCGCGCAGATGGATGCTTTGCAACTGTCATGATCTGGGACGCGCTGACACTGCAACTGGGCTACAACGCCACGCTGGTAACGCTGGGGGCCACACTTTTGGGCATGGCGGCAGGCGTCGGCGGCACATTCTTGTTTCTGCGCAAACGGGCGTTGGTGAGCGATGCGATTTCGCATGCGACACTGCCCGGCGTGGCGTTGGCCTTCATGGTGATGGTCGCTTTGGGCGGCGATGGGCGCAACCTGATCGGCCTGCTGTTGGGGGCCGCGCTGTCGGCGGGGGTGGGGCTGCTCTTGGTCTCATGGCTCAGCAACCGCACGCGACTGGCCGAAGATGCGGCGATCGGGTCGGTCCTGTCGGTTTTCTTTGGGCTGGGCATCGTGTTGCTGACCGTGATCCAGACCATGAGCGCCGGACGGCAGGCGGGGCTGGAGGATTTCCTTTTGGGCTCCACCGCCGGGATGCTGCGCAGCGATGCTTTGATCATCGCCGTGGCGGCGGCGCTGACGCTGGCGCTGGTGTTGCTCTTGCGCCGCCCGCTGACGCTGGCCTCCTTCGATCCTGAATATGGCACCGCCATCGGGCAGAACGTGCCGCGCACGGATCTGGCGATGATGGGGCTGGTGCTGGCCGTGACGGTTGTCGGGCTCAAGATCGTGGGGCTGATCCTGATCGTAGCGCTGCTGATCATCCCGCCCGTGACAGCCCGGTTCTGGAGCGAGCGGACCGACCATGTGGTGCTGATCTCGGGCGCGCTCGGCGGCATTGCGGCCTATATCGGCGCGGCGCTGTCGGCGGCCCAGCCGAACCTGCCGACGGGGCCGATCATCGTTCTGGTGGGCTTCGCGCTCTTTGCGCTGTCGCTGCTGCTGGCACCGGGGCGGGGTGCGCTGTCGGCGCTACTGCGGCACCGGCGCTATCAGCGTCGGGTCCATTTGCGGCAGGGGCTCTTGGCCTTGGCCCATGGGCAGCCGATCTACGAACAACTTACCCTCCGCCTGCTGCGGGCCGAAGGCTACGCCCTGCCCGATGGGGTCGCCACCAAGGCGGGCCGGGGCCGCGCGGCCAAGGCGCTGCGCGATGAAACCCGCTGGCAACTGATCCGCCGCGATCCGGCCTACGAGGCGGCGGCACAGCAATATGATGGTCTGACCCCCATCGAGACAGTGCTGACCGCCGACCAAATCCGCGAAATCGACAGCCGCATCGACATGCGCGGCGGGGTGATGGCATGAACGGTTCCGAATTCGTCCCCCTGTCCTTGGTGCCGATGCTGACGGGCATCTTCGTGGCGGTGGCCTGCGCCTTGCCGGGGAACTTCCTTGTGCTGCGCCGCCAAGCGTTGATCGGCGATGCGATTAGCCATGTGGTGCTGCCGGGGATCGTGGTGGCGTTTCTGCTGACCGGTGTGGTCAGCACTTGGCCGATGCTGCTGGGCGCGGCCGGCGCAGCGTTGGTCGCCGTGCTGGCCATCGAAGGCGTGCGGCGTTTGGGCAAGATCGAATCCGGCGCGGCCATGGGCGTGGTCTTTACCGCGATGTTCGCGGGCGGCGTGCTGCTGCTGGAACAATCCGACACCAGCAATGTGCATCTCGACGTGGAACATGCGCTTTATGGCAATCTCGAAAGCCTGATCTGGCTGGATGCGACCGGCTGGGGGTCGCTACTCGACCCCGAGGCGCTGGCGACCATCCCGGTGGAGCTGCCGCGCATGGCGATCACGTTTCTTTTCGTTGCGCTTTTCACGGCGGTGTTCTGGCGTCCGCTCAAGATCAGCACATTCGACGAAGGCTTTGCCCGCACCATCGGGATGAAGACCGGCCCCTTGGGCCTCGGGCTGGTGATCGTTGCCGCCATTGCCGCCGTGGCCGCCTTTGACGCGGTGGGCAGCATCATCGTGATCGCCATGTTCATCTGCCCGCCCGCTGCGGCGCGGATGATGACCAACCGGCTGGAGCATCAGATTGCATGGTCGGTGGGTTTTGCCACGGTGGCCGCGATTTTGGGCTATGTCTTGGCAGGTTACGGGCCGCTGTGGATTGGACTGCGGGATTCGGTCTCGGCGGCGGGGATGATCGCGACTGTCTCAGGGCTGATCCTTGGCGCCGCGGCAGTGATGGGGCCGCATCGGCATAGAGGTGCCGCCGCGCCCACCGCTTAACCGAATCGCAACGATTCGTTTTATCGGCGACTGATTCGCTTTTGCTTTGACCTGTGATTCGTCCTGCGTCTATACAGGTGGCAAGCTCCGCCGGAGACGACTTGTACCCGGGTCGCCCGCCGCTCTGATAAGACCGGAATAACAAAAGCACCAGTGCGCCGAGTAGCCGACCCAGCAGCGGATCGCCCCACCTTTGGCGGCGGTCCGCTGACTTTCCCCAGAACCTCTGATACCCGGCCCACATAGACGCATTCACATCTGGCAGAATCAAAAGCCGCCATGCTAGGTCTTGCGGTATGCCCAGCCCGACCCCCAATATAAGCGAAGTTCGCCCCGTCATCCGTCAGTTGGACGATTCCGCGATCAACCGCATCGCCGCGGGCGAGGTGGTCGAACGCCCCGCTTCGGCGGTAAAGGAATTGGTCGAGAACGCCATCGACGCGGGCGCGCGGCGCGTCACCGTGGAATATGCCGATGGCGGCAAGACGATGATCCGCGTGACGGACGATGGCTGCGGCATCGCGCCCGAAGATTTGCCGCTGGCCCTGTCGCGCCATGCGACCTCCAAAATCGACGGCTCCGACCTGCTGGATATCCACACCTTCGGCTTCCGCGGCGAGGCGCTGCCCTCGCTCGGCGCTGTCGGGCGGCTCACGATTACCAGCCGCGCGGCTGGGTTCGACGGGGCCGAGATCACCGTCGACGGGGGCCGCATGGGCGAGGTGCGCCCGGCGGCGTTGAACGGCGGCACCATCGTCACCCTGCGCGATCTGTTCTTCGCCACGCCTGCGCGGCTCAAATTCCTGCGCACCGACCGGGCCGAGGCGCAGGCGATTGGCGATGTCATCAAGCGGCTGGCCATGGCCGAGCCTTTCGTGCGTTTCGTGCTGCGCGATGTCTCGGGTGACGGTAAGGGCCGCGATGTGTTCCGCGCCGAGGCCGAGCAGGGCGATCTCTTCGATGCGCTGCATGGCCGTCTGGCGCAGGTGCTGGGCCGGGAGTTTGCCGAGAATGCCCTGCCCATCGACGCCATGCGCGAGGGGCTGCATCTGACCGGTTTCGCTGCCCTGCCGACCTACTCGCGCGGCTCTGCCGTGGCGCAATATCTCTTCGTGAATGGCCGCCCGGTGCGAGACAAACTGCTGACGGGCGCACTGCGCGGCGCCTATTTCGATTTCCTTAGCCGCGACCGTCACCCGGCGGCGGCGCTTTTCGTGGAATGCCCGCCGACGCTGGTCGATGTGAACGTGCATCCCGCGAAATCCGAAGTGCGCTTTCGCGATCCGGGGTTGGCGCGCGGGCTGATCGTCTCGGCCCTGCGCCACGCGCTGGCCGAGGCCGGACACCGCGCCTCGACCACTGTGGCGCAGGCGACCTTGGGCGCGATGCAGCCCGAGCCGCAGGGCGCGCGGGTCTATCAGATGGACCGCGCCGGCATGGACCGCCCCAGCCCCGCCGCACGGGAGGCCGCCTATCAGGCGCAGGCCCCCGGCTTTGCCGAGACCGCAGGCGTTTGGGGCCGGGTGGAGGGCACGCGGCTGCCCGAGACCCCCGCGCAGAGCCATGCCGCCGCCCCCGAAGCCGAAGAGGCCGCGCCCGCCCCCGGCTACCCGCTTGGCACCGCGCGGGGGCAGGTGCACGAAAATTACATCATCGCCCAGACCGCCAATGGCATGGTTATCGTCGATCAGCACGCGGCGCATGAGCGGCTGGTCTATGAGAAGCTCAAGCGGCAGATGAACGAGAACGGCGTCGCGGCCCAAGCGCTGCTGATCCCCGAAATCGTCGAACTGTCCGCCAATGACTGCGCGCGGCTGCTGGAACTGGCGGAGGAGCTTGCGCAACTCGGCCTCGGCATCGAAGCCTTCGGCGGCAGCGCCATCGCGGTGCGCGAGACGCCTGCGATCCTCGGCACCGTCAACGCGCGTGCGCTCATCCTCGACGTGCTCGATGAATTGGCCGAGGGCGAGAGCAGCAACATCGTTCAGGCCAAGATCGAAGCAATCCTGAGCCGGGTGGCTTGTCATGGCTCGATCCGTTCGGGCCGCTGGATGCGCGCCGAAGAGATGAACGCGCTCTTGCGCGAGATGGAGGCGACGCCGCATTCGGGCCAGTGCAACCACGGGCGGCCCACCTATGTCGAACTCAAACTCGCCGACATCGAACGGCTTTTCGGGCGCACTTGATGGAGCTTGGCGGCACGACGTTGAACCTGTCTGACCCTGTAACGCTCTTGGCCCTTGCGGGCGCGGGGCTGCTTTTGCTCATCGTCATCCTGCTGATCATGGCGGTCCGCGCCGCAGGGCGTTCGGCGCGTGTGGCCGCCCCCTTGGCGCAGCAGATGCGGGTGCTTGGCGGCCATGTGCAGCAATTGGGGCAGGGGCAAGAGCAGTTGCGGGGTGGCTTGCAAATGGTCTCGGAGACACAAAGCAATACCCAAGCGCAGATGATGCAGACGATGGAAGCGCGGCTGGCCTATGTGCAGCAGCAGATGCAGGACCGTCTGGCCGACAACGCCGCCCGCTCGGCCCGCTCGCTGGCCGAGATGCAGCAGCGCATGACCGAGACGCTGCACGGCTCGTCCAAACGCACCACCTCCAGCCTTGCGCAGTTGCAGGAACGGCTCGCCTCCATCGACAAGGCGCAGGACAATATCACCAAACTGTCGGGCGACGTGCTGTCGCTGCAAGACATCCTGAGCAACAAGCAGACGCGCGGGTCTTTCGGGGAAATCCAACTGCGCGACATCGTGTCGAAAGCGCTGCCCTCGGACAGCTATTCGCTGCAAGCCACGCTTAGCAACGGCAAGCGGCCGGACTGCCTGATCCACCTGCCGAACCCGCCGGGGCCGATCGTGATCGACAGTAAATTCCCGTTGGAAGCCTATGAGGCCCTGCGCCGCGCCAAGACCGAAGCCGAGACCCGCGCCGCCGCCCAGCAGATGAAGACCGCCGTGCGGGTGCACCTCAACGCCATCGCCGACAAATACATTCTGGAGGGGGAGACGGCGGAAGGCGCCTTGATGTTCCTGCCCTCCGAGGCGGTCTATGCCGAGTTGCACGCAAATTTTTCCGAACTCGTGCGCGAAGGCTTTGAGAAACGTGTCTGGATCGTCAGCCCGACCACCTGCATGGCCACGCTCAACACCATGCGCGCCATTCTGAAAGACGCGCGGATGCGCGAACAGGCAGGGGCGATCCGCAAGGAGTTGGGCAATCTGAACAAGGATGTCGAACGTCTGGCGACGCGGGTGGGCAACCTCGACCGGCATTTCACCCAAGCGCGGCGGGACGTGGAAGAGATCAAAGTCAGCAGCGAAAAAGCCGCCAAACGCGCGGGGCGTTTGCATAATTTCGACTTCGAAGAACTGGCAGAAGCCAAAACCGAGGCTATTGTTCCCCTAAGGACACCCGAAGGGAACGGCTGAATGAACGACGTGGACATTACCGGGATGACGCTGGAGGCGATTCAGACGCGGGCCGCCGCGTTGCGCAGCGATATCTTGCAAACGCCGGTGGTGACGCTGTCTTCTCCCATGGTCGACGAGGTGCTGGGCGGCGCGCGGGTCGCGCTCAAACTGGAGTGTTTCCAGCATACCGGCACCTTCAAGGCCCGCGGCGCGCTGTCGGTGGCGCGACAGCTTGACGATGACACCCGCGGGCGCGGGATCACCGCGGCCAGCGCGGGCAACCACGCCATCGCCGCAGGCTGGGCCGCGGCCAAACTGGGCATCAGCGCCAAAGTCGTGATGCAGGACAATGCCAACCCTTTTCGCATCGCCCTCGCCCGTGCCACCGGGGCCGAGGTCATCCTGAAACCCGCCGGGCAAGAGACCTTTGCCGAGGCCGAGCGGTTGGTGCGCGAAGAGGGGCGGTTCTTTATCCATCCTTTCGAGGGGCTGCACACCTCGCTCGGCACCGCCGGGGTGGGGCTGGAACTGATGGCGCAGGTGGCGGATTTGGACGCGGTCGTCGTATCTGTCGGCGGTGGCGGGCTGATCAGTGGTATCGCCGCCGCGGTCAAGGCGATCAATCCCGCTTGCCGGGTCTATGGCGTGGAGCCCGAAGGGGCTGACAGCATGTCGCAAAGCCTTGCCTCCGGCGCGCCGGTGACGATCCCCGAGGCCAACACAATCGCCGACAGCCTTGGCCCGCCGATGGCGCTGCCTTTCGGCCATGCGCTTTGCGCGGTCTATGTCGATGACGTGGTGACGGTCAGCGACGATGCGATCTGCGCCGGGATGGTGGTGCTGCAACAGGCGGCGAAACTGGCGGTGGAACCTGCCGCCGGGGCCGCGATGGCGGGGGCGATCGGCCCCCTGCGCGGGCAACTGTCAGGGCGGCGGGTCGGCGTGATCGTCTGCGGGGCCAATATCGACACCGACAGCTATTTGGGCCAACTCAGCCGCGGGCAAGCGGCGCTCGACAGCCTGCTGTCCTAGTGCCCTCCAAGGGGCTTTGCACGTGGTCGCGGTGCTGCGTGCATTTTCCAAGAAAATCTATCGGGCGCTGCAACTTTAACTCCCCTTTACCCGTGGGTGCCCCATATCCAAAGTTCCGGACCAAAGCAGGACGCCTATGCCTTTTGAAGCTCTGAACGACAGTACCCTCCCCCCACAGCCGCTTGGGCGGCGTGTCGCCGTGATTGGCGGCGGGATTTCCGGCATGGGGGCGGCGCATATGTTGGCACCTGCGGACCGCGTCACCCTCTATGAGGCGGGGGCCAAGATCGGCGGCCATGCGCGGACGGTGATCGCGGGCAAGAATGGCGATCAGCCGGTCGATACCGGTTTCATCGTGTTCAACTATGCCAACTACCCGCATCTTGCGGCGCTCTTTGCGGAGTTGGACGTGCCGGTCGTACCCTCGAACATGAGCTTCGGCGCGTCGATTGATGGCGGGCGGCTGGAATATGCGCTGACCAATTTCAACGCCGTCTTCGCGCAGAAACGCAATATGTTCAGCCCGCCGTTTCTGCGGATGCTGCGCGACATCGTGCATTTCAACAAGAACGCGCTGGCGGTGTCGCGCGACCCGTCGATGACCATCGCGGAGTTTCTCGACCAGCTGGGCACCGGGCCATATTTCCGCGACTTCTACCTGTCGCCCCTGTCGGGTGCGATCTGGTCTACGCCGACGGAAAAGATCATGGATTTCCCCGCCCATGCCATGGTCAATTTCTTCGAGAACCACGCGCTGTTGAACTATTCCGGCCAGCATCAGTGGTACACGGTAAAGGGCGGCTCGCGCCAATATGTCGACCGGTTGGAGAGTGCCCTGCGCGCCAAAGGTGTCGACCTGCGCACCGACAGCCCTGTGCAGGCGGTGCGCCGCACGGCGCAGGGGGCCGAGGTCCGCGCCTATGGCGGGGAGTGGGAGACTTTCGACGAGGTGATCTTTGCCACCCATTCCGACGACACGCTGGCGATGCTTTCCGATCCGACGGAGGCTGAACAACGCGCCCTCGGCGCCATCCGCTACCAGCCCAATGACATCGTGCTGCATGCCGATACCAATATCATGCCCAAGCGGCGCTCCACTTGGGCGTCATGGGTCTATACCGAGGATCGCGAGCAGAAGTCCGACCGGATCGACCTGACCTATTGGATGAACTCGCTGCAACCGATCCCGCAGGACGATCCGCATTTTGTCACGCTCAATACCAAACGCACCATCCGCGAGGAGTTGATTTACGACCAAGTCACTCTGCGCCATCCGGTCTACGACCTTGCCGCCTTGGCCGCGCAGGAGGAGGTGCGTGCTTTTAATGGCAGCCATAACACATGGTTCTGCGGCGCATGGCTGCGCAATGGTTTCCACGAAGACGGGCTGGCCAGCGCGGTGGATGTGGTCGAACGGATGCAAGCCGCGCGGGCGGCGCCCTTGGCGGCGGAGTGACGGCTCAGGTCGATCATATCCGCGGCCAGACCTTCCATGGCCGCAAGGGCGCGGTCGAGAACCGTTTCCGCTATTCGGTCGACTATGTGATCTGCGACGCCGAGGCGGAGGCGCTGGCGGCGCCTGCGCTTTTCGCCCGCAATGGTGCGAATGTGACCAGCCTGCACGACAGCGACCATGGCGGCGCGCCGGGGCAAGGGCGCGGCGCCCCTTGGGTGCGCGAGGTTTTGGCGGCGCATGACATCACCGGGGTCGCACGGATCGAACTGTTGGCACAGCCGCGGGTGCTGGGCCATGTCTTCAACCCGGTCAGCTTTTGGCTCTGCCGTCGGGCCGATGATGCGCTGATCGCCGTGATCGCCGAGGTCACGAATACCTATGGCGACCGGCATTCCTATCTCTGCCATCACCCCGATCTGCGCCCCATCGCGCCCGAGGATCGCTTGCGGGCCGCAAAGCTCATGCATGTCTCGCCCTTTCAGGACATCTCGGGCGGCTATGTCTTTCGCTTTGACATCAGTGCTGAGCGGATCGGCATCTGGATCGATTTCTCGGATGGGGAGAACGGGTTGATCGCCACCTTGACCGGGCCGCGTGCGCCGCTGACCAATGGCCGTATCCTATGGTCGCTGCTGCGCCGCCCCTTTGGGGCGCGGCGGGTGCTGGCGCTGATCCATTGGCAGGCGCTGAAGCTCTGGCTCAAGGGGGCGGGGTTCCGCAACCGCCCCGAGGCACCGCAGGTCGAGGTTTCCCGCGATGCGGCCCATGGCGCGGGCGGGCGATGAGGGCGCGCGCGGCCCGGCTGCCCGCCTATGCGCTTTTCGCCGCATTGCTCGCCGCGGCGGGGCTGCCAATCTACATTCACGCGCCGAAGTTCTATGTCGATGAATATGGGGTTTCGCTGACGGCGCTTGGCTCTGTGCTTTTTGGATTGCGGCTGTTGGACGTGGTGCAAGACCCCGCGCTCGGATGGCTGGCCCAAGCGCTGCGCCACAAACGCGGGCTGGCGGTGACGGTGGCGGGGGCGGTGATGGCGCTGGCGATGCTGGGGCTTTTCGCGGTGCCCGCGCCAATGGCGCCCGTGCTGTGGTTCGCCCTGATGCTGACGCTGGTCTTCTCGGCCTTCAGCTTTCTGACCATCTGTTTTTATGCCCAAGGGGTGGCCAAGGCCGACAGCCTGCCGGGGGCCGGACATTTGACGTTGGCCCGATGGCGCGAGACCGGGGCGCTTTTGGGCGTCTGTCTGGCCTCGGTTGCGCCCCTGCTGTTGGGCTTGGCGCTGGATCGCCCCTTTGCTGGTTTCGCGGTGGGCTTCGCGGTTCTGGCGCTCTGGGCTTTGGTGGCGATGCGCAGGGAGTGGCGGGCGACAGGGCTGCCGGGGGCGAGCGGTTTCGGCACCGTCTTGCGTGACGGGCAGGCGCGGCGGCTGTTGCTGATCGCACTGGTCAATGCCGCCCCGGTGGCCGTGACCTCAACCCTGTTTCTCTTCTACGTCGAACTGGCGCTTGAGGCACCGGGATGGGAGGGGCCGCTCTTGCTGCTGTTTTTCATCGCGGCGGCGGCGGCAGCACCGCTTTGGGGGATGCTGGCCGAACGCCACGGCCCGCGCCGGGTGCTCTTGGCGGCGATGGCCTTGGGCATCGCGGCTTTCGGCGGGGCGCTGTTTCTGGGTCCGGGGGATGTGGTGCTGTTCGCCTTGGTCTGTCTGGCTTCCGGCGCGGTCTTGGGAGCCGACCTCACCCTACTGCCTGCCATGTTCGCCAGCCGCATGGCGCAGATCTCTCCCTCGGCGGCCGAAGGCTTTGGCCTTTGGTCTTTCGTGTCCAAGCTGACCTTGGCTTTCGCGGCGGCGGCCCTACTTCCCGCACTAGAAGGTGCAGGGTTGCAGACCGCGACGGGAACCAGTTCCGACACATCCATCTCCCTGTTGATCTGGTTCTATGCCGGTGTACCTTGCGCCCTGAAATTGCTGGCGATCGCTCTGCTCGCCAGTGCAAAAGACGTGGAGATATCGTGACAGAGCCGCTGATCTTTATCGCTGTCGGGCTGGGCCTTGGTCTATTGCTCACCTTCCTGCGCCGCCGGTTGGGGGAGTTTCACGGGCAATCGCCCAGCGACTATGTGGATTCCTTCCCCGTCTTCGACCTGCGTTTGCATCTGCGCGATGAGATGATCTGCGAGGGCGTGATTTTCGGCCCCCTTGGTCGGGTCACCAGCAGTTTCACGGCCAAGTTCGACGTGTCTTGGGAGGGCGATGTCGCCACGGTTGCCGAGAGTTTTCGCTATAACGATGGTTCGCGTCAGCAGCGCGAATGGACCGTGACACTGGGCGAGAATGGCCGTTTCACCAGCACCGCGCCGGATGTGATCGGGGTGGGGCAGGGCGTTCAGGCTGGTCCGACATTGCAGTTGCGCTATCGTATCCAACTGCCCGAGGAACTGGGCAGCCATGTGCTGAAAACCGTCGATTGGATGTATCTCACCCCCGATGGCACCATCGTCAATCGCAGCCAGTTTCGGAAGTTCGGGATCAAAGTAGCAGAATTGGTCGCCACCCTGCGACCGACGGAGGAAAGATGAAAGACTGGCAAGGCAAGACCTATTGGCTGGTGGGCGCGAGCGACGGGCTTGGCGCGGCACTGGCGCATCAGCTGAGCCGCACCGGGGCCGAGGTGATCCTCTCTGCCCGGTCCGAAGACAAGCTGACCGAACTCGCGCAGGCGCTGCCGGGGCGGGCACGGGTGCGGGTCATGGATGTGACCGATGACGAAGACGTCGCACAGGCGGCGAAGGATGTGGGGCCAATCGACGGGCTGGTCTATCTGGCGGGGGCCTATTGGCCCTTTGGCGCGCAGGAGTGGGACGCGAAACATGGGGTAACGATGGCCGATGTGAACTTCACCGGCTTGATGCGGGTCTTGGGGCAGGTGGTGCCTCAGATGGTCGCCTGCGATCACGGGCATATCGTCATCACCTCAAGTCTGACCGCCTATCGCGGGCTGCCCGGCTCCATCGGCTATACGGCCTCCAAGGCGGCGACGCTGTCGCTGGCGGAATGCATGCATGCCGATCTGCGCAAGACCGGCGTGCAGGTGCAGGCGATCAACCCGGGCTTTATCAAGACCCAGTTGACCGACAAGAACGATTTCAAAATGCCCTTTTTAATGGAGCCCGATGACGCCGCGCGCCGCGTCTTCGAGCATATGAACAGCGACAGTTTTAAACTGGACTTCCCTTACGGTTTCTCACTGCTGTTCCGTTTGGGGCGCTTCCTGCCGGATTGGCTGTATTACCGGTTCTTTTCCTGAAGGTCAGACCTCGGCGACATGCTGATCGAACAGATCTCGCGCGCGTTGCCAGACGGCATGATCCGTCTCCGGCAGCGCCTGCAGGGTCGGCAGCAACTGGCCCGCGAAATCCTCTGAGCTTTCGCGCGGCAGCATGGACGGCAGGTTGTCGATGGCCATGACATCCAGCGGCGGCGCGTCATGTACGCGCAGCGCTGGCTCCGCCCAAGTGGTCGCGCGGTCATAGACCTGCACCGGGTTGAAAGCGCTGTCGGGGTCGCAGGCGATGTCGCCAATCACGCGCAGGGCACGCTCGGCCTGAGGAGCATCGGGGCGGACGAAGGCGGGGGTGTCTGGCCCTGCGAGGATGCAGTTGAAGAAATAGGCGTGGTCGAGGATTTCGGGGAAGGGTCCGCCGTGGGCGGTCTCTGCCATGTCCCAACCGGTGACGGGGATGCCAAGTGCCGCGCAAAGATCGCTCGCCCCGCGTCCCACCCGGCCCAAGGCCCCGATCACGAGCGCGCGGTCGCCGCTCGCGTCGACTTGGGCGAGTTCTTTGCTCAATGCGGCTTTCAGCGCTTCGGCGTCAGGGTAGGGCGCGACGGGCCCGCAAGTCTCCCCGCGCAGCTGCGCGATGCGGCATTTGACCGAGACGGCCGCTCCCGCGAAACCCGCCCAATAGCCAAAGGCGGCAACGCGGCGACCAGTGTCATCGGTCAGGTACTCCAAATCCAGCAGCGTGCCGCCGCCCGCCTTGAACCGCTGCAACAGTTTGCGGCCCGAGGATTGGCCCTTGTAGGCATGGCCGAACATGATGTGCGTATGCGGCAGGGGCGTGCCGTCTTGGGGTAGTTCCTTGAGGCCAAAGATCACCGCATCGCGCGGGGCGTCGGGCCAGCTATGGGCCGGAACGATCTCGCACCCCGCCTGCGCATAGGCGGCGGTGGGGATCACGCGGCTGTCGCTGTCTTCGACGCTCACCTTCATGCCGGATGCGATCAGCGCGGCGGCCCCTTCGGGCGTCAGCCCGGTGCGGGTCTCATTGTCGCGCTGCTCGGCGCGGAGCCATAGGTGGGTCATGCCAAAAGTCCTTTCGCGCGCATGGTCTTGACGCTGTCGCGGTCTTCCATCCGGGCGGCGAAGGCGTCGAGCCGTGGGTAGGCCGCGCGGTCGACCCCGTCACCGGCCAGCCACCCCGAGACGACAAAGAGATAGGGATCGGCCAGCGTTAGGGCATCGCCCGCCACGAAGTCACCCCGGAAGGCGTGGTTCTCGATATAGGCGGCGCAATCGGCCATGGTCTGCGGCACCTTGGCTTTCATATCGTCAAAGCTGGATTGCTGATCGGCCCAGCGGTGGCCGCGCATCTTATGCGCGTGGGCCACATGCATGGTCGAGGCGAGGTAGTACATCACCCCGCGCATATGCGCCGCGCGTTCAGGGTCGGCAGGGACCAGCCCTGCATCGGGCGCGCGGGCGGCGACATAGTCCAACAGCGCGCCGGTCTCGGTCAGGGCGCTGCCCGCTTCGGTCACGAGGGTCGGCACGCGGCCCTTGGGGTTCAGCGCCAGATAGGGTGCTGCGGTCTGTTCGGCGCTGGCGAAATCGACCTTCACCGGCTCATAGGCCAGCCCCGCTTCTTCGAGGGCGATGGCAACGGCAACCGAGATCGTGCCGGGGGCGTAGTGAAGTTTCAGCATGGGTCAGCCTTTCGCGGGCGAGGGGTTACATGTGCGTTTGTGCAAGGCGGCGGTCGGGCCGGTCAAGATGCGGCACCGCGTTGAACAGCACCGGCGACCAATGCCCGCCGATGGGAAAGAGCCGGTGCATCGAAGTATGCATGATCGCCAGCGCCAGCCGTGCCATCGCCGGAATCCCGACGCCCATCGCCTGCGCCATCGCCAGAGAGATCAGCCCGCCCGAGGTCACCACCAGCGCCGGGCCTTCGCCCTCGGCGATCTCGGCGAGGACGGATTGCACCCGCGTCTCGAAACTCTCATAGGTTTCGGGCGTATCGGCAAGTTTGCCCGCTTTCCAATAGTCAAAGACCTGCGGCAGGTGGTGCACGAACTCGCCCTCGCGGGGGAAGGGCACCTTGTGCTGCTGCTCCATTAGATTGGCGAGGGTGAAATACTCCAACTCGTTCAACCGCGCATCGCGGATGGGCTCCAGCCCGGTGTTCATCCCCTCGGCAGTCTCGATATGGCGGGTCAACGTGCCGGTATAGAGCCTTGTGTGGTAGGTCTCGCTCTGGCGCAGATGGTCGCCCAGCCACGCGGCTTGCTCGTGGCCAAGCGGGCTGAGTTGGTCATAGCTCAGCTCGTCCTTGGCGGTGGAATTGGCTTGGCCGTGGCGGATCAGGGTAATGTGGGACATCAAATGGCTTTCACTGTTCGCCCAAGTGATAGGGCAGCTTGTCGGGCCATACAATGCAATGCGCCGCAATGCGCTGGCGCGGCGTTTATCCGTGACGGGGTGTCGGGATTGGCCCCTGACAAGCGCCGGATTTTGCCTATAGTTTGGGCAATAGCCAAGGGGAGGGGGCAGCCATGGCCGAGAGGATCACATTCACGCTTGATGGGCAGACCGTCGAGGCCGAGGCCGGCATGACCATTTGGGAGGTCGCCAACGGTCGGGGTTTGAAAATCCCGCATCTGTGCCACAAACCCGCCCCCGGCTACCGCCCCGATGGCAATTGCCGCGCCTGTATGGTTGAGATCGAGGGCGAGCGTGTGCTGGCGGCGTCGTGCATCCGCGAACCTGCCGAGGGGATGGTCGTCACCACCAACAACGCCCGGGCCGAGAATGCGCGCAAGATGGTGATGGAATTGCTGCTGGCGGACCAGCCTGCGCAGGACGTGGCGCATGACAAGTCGAGCCACATGCGCGAGATGGCGGCGCTGAATGGCGTAGAGGAAAGCCGTTTTCCCAAGTTGGAGCGCGACCGCGTACCGCTTTTGGACGACAGCCATGTCGCCATGCGCGTGAACCTCGACGCCTGTATCCAGTGCAACCTTTGCGTTCGCGCTTGCCGTGAGGTGCAGGTCAACGACGTGATCGGCATGGCGGGACGCGGCCATGACGCCTATCCGGTCTTCGACATCGACGATCCCATGGGTGCCTCAACCTGCGTGGCCTGCGGCGAATGCGTGCAGGCCTGTCCCACCGGCGCGCTGATGCCCGCCAGCGTGGTGGACGAGGCGCAGATCGGCGACTCTGCCGAATATGACAAGGAGGTCGCCAGCGTCTGCCCCTTCTGCGGCGTCGGCTGCCAGATCTCGCTCAAAGTGAAGGACAACAAGGTCAAATATGTCGAGGGGATCAATGGGCCAGCGAACGAGGGGCGGCTCTGCGTCAAGGGGCGCTTTGGCTTCGACTACATCCACCACGAGCACCGCCTGACCAAGCCGTTGATCCGCCGCGACGACGCGCCCGCCAAGGGGCTGAACGTCGACCCCGGCAACTGGGGCGAGGTGTTCCGCGAGGCGTCCTGGGACGAGGCGCTCGATTTTGCCGCCAAGGGCCTGAAAGGGCGCGGGCGCGAAGTGGCGGGTTTCGGCAGTGCCAAATGCACTAACGAGGAAGCCTATCTGTTCCAGAAGATGATCCGGCAGGGGTTCGGGCACAACAACGTCGACCACTGCACACGGCTGTGCCATGCCTCCTCGGTCGCGGCGCTGATGGAGAACGTCGGATCGGGCGCGGTCACCGCCACCTTCAACGAGATCGAGAACGCCGATGTGGCCATCGTGATCGGCGCCAATCCGGTGGAGAACCACCCTGTCGCCGCGACCTATTTCAAACAGTTCAGCAAACGCGGCGGCAAGCTCATTGTCATGGACCCGCGCGGGCAGGGCCTGCGCCGGTTTGCGTCGCATATGCTGCAATTCCGCCCCGGTACCGACGTGGCGATGCTGAACGCGATCATGCACGTGATCGTGGAGGAAGGTCTCTATGATGAGCAATACATCAAAGCCTATACCGAGAATTGGGAGGCCGAGAAGGCGCACCTGAAGGATTTCCCGCCCGAGGCCATGGCCGCCGTCTGCGGCATCGAGGCCGAGGTGCTGCGCGACGTGGCGCGGACCTTCGCCGGGGCCAAGGCGGGGATGATTTTCTGGGGGATGGGGGTCAGCCAGCACATCCACGGCACCGACAATTCGCGCTGCCTGATTTCGCTGGCGCTGATGACCGGCCATGTCGGCCGCCCCGGCACCGGGCTGCACCCCCTGCGTGGGCAGAACAACGTGCAGGGCGCCTCGGATGCGGGCCTCATTCCGATGTTCCTGCCCGACTACCAGCCCGTCGGCGACGACGGCGTGCGCACGGCTTTCACGGAGGTTTGGGGCACAGGTGATTTCAGCGCCGAGAAGGGGCTGACGGTGACCGAGATCATGGATGCGGTGCACGAGGGCGAGATCAAGGCGATGTATGTGCTGGGTGAAAACCCGGCGATGTCGGACCCGGATGTCGATCACGCCCGCGCGGCGCTCGCGAAGCTCGACCACCTCGTGGTGCAGGACATCTTCCTCACCGAGACGGCGAATTACGCCGACGTGATCCTCCCCGCCTCGGCCTTCGCCGAGAAGTCCGGCACGGTGACCAACACCAACCGGCAGGTGCAGATGGGCCGCCCGGCGGTGACACCCCCCGGAGACGCGCGCGAGGATTGGTGGATCGAGGTGGAACTGGCCAAGCGGCTGGGGCTGGGCTGGGATTACGAAAGCCCGGCTGAGGTCTTTGCCGAGATGAAGCGCAACATGGCCTCACTCGACAATATCACATGGGACCGGCTGGCGCAGGAGAATGCGGTGACCTACCCGTCGCTCAGCGAAAACGATCCCGGCCAGGCCATTGTCTTTAGCGAGGGGTTCCCCCGGCCCGAAGGCCGCGCCAAATTCACCCCCGCCGCGATCGTGGCCCCGGATGACGCGCCGGATGACGCCTATCCGATGATCCTGACCACCGGGCGGCAGTTGGAGCATTGGCATACCGGCTCGATGACCCGCCGGTCCAAGGTGCTGGACGGGCTGGAGCCGGAGGCGAATTGCTCGCTCCACCCGTCAACCCTGCGCCGTCTTGGCGTGGCCCCGGGGGAACATGTGCGCCTGTCGACCAAGCGCGGCAGTATCGAGATTATGGCCCGCGAGGATCGGGCGGTATCACCCGACATGGTCTTCCTGCCCTTCGCCTATGTCGAAGCGGCGGCGAATATCCTGACAAATCCAGCGGTTGACCCCTATGGCAAGATCCCGGAGTTTAAGTTCTCTGCCGTTAGGGTGGAGGCGGCAAAAGGGGCCGTCGCCGCCGAGTAAGGAAAGTTTGGAAGAATGAAGATTGATGCCGCCCGTTTCTTGAAAGACCTGCACGATCTGCGCGCCATCGGCGCTGCGGGTGTGGGCAAGGGCGTGGTGCGCCCGGCCTATTCCGCCGCCGATGTGGAAGCGCGCGAATGGCTTGCCGGGCGGATGCGCGATGCGGGGCTGAAGGTCGAGGTCGACGCCATGGGCAACCTTTTTGGGCTTGCTGACGGCCCGTCGATCCTGCTGGGGTCGCATTCCGACAGCCAGCCCGAAGGCGGCTGGCTTGATGGGGCCTTGGGCGTGATCGCCGCGCTTGAAGTCGCCCGCGCGGCGGGGGAGGCCGGAGGGCCTGCAGTCTCGGTCGTGTCCTTTCAGGACGAAGAGGGGCGCTTTGGCGTGACCACCGGTTCGACGGTCTGGTCCGGCGCTTTGGATCAGGCCGAGGCCGATGGCTTTACGGATGACGCCGGGGTGAGCTTGGCCGAGGCGCGCCGCGCGGTGGCGGGCATGGTCACCGGCCCCGTCGATCCCGCGCAGTTCACCGGCTATATCGAGTTGCACATCGAACAGGGGCCGACGCTGGATGACAGCGGTGAGCAGATCGGCGTGGTCAGCGACATCGTCGGCATCCGCGACATGAAGGTGACCTTTGAGGGCCAGCAGAACCACGCGGGCACCACCCCGATGGCGGTGCGGCGCGATGCTTTTCAGGCGGTGTCGGAGTTTAACAGTCTGCTGAACGACCGGCTGCGCAATGTGGTGACGCCGAGCACCGTCTGGACCATCGGCCATGTCAGCCTGCACCCCAATGCCTCGTCCATCGTGCCGGGCAAGGCCGTGTTCTCCATGCAATGGCGCGACGGGGATAGCGACCGTTTGGGGCGGATGGAGAGGATCATTCGCGAAACCGCCGAAGAGGTTGCCAAGGGCCGCGGGATGGACCTGAGCTTTGGCCCGATGTTGGGGCTGGAGCCGGTTGCCATGGACGCGCGGCTGCGCGATGCGCTGGCGAAGGCGGCTGAAGCCGTGGCCCCCGGCAAATGGCGCAAGATGCCCTCGGGTGCGCTGCATGACGCGACCAATGTGGCGCGGCTGATGCCGGTCGCGATGCTGTTCGCGCCGTCGATCAACGGGATCAGCCATGCCTTCGAAGAAGACACGGATGAGGCCGATTTGGTCGCGGCAGTCGAGGTGTTGGGGCGGGCGGTGGCGGCGCTTTAAACGCGCTCAGTCCCAGTCCACATCGCCGAGGAAGATATAGCCCGCGCCGTAGATCGTCTTGATCAGTTGCGGGTTCTTCGGGTCTTCGCCAAGCTTCGTGCGCAGCCGCGAGATGCGCACGTCCATCGCTCGGTCAAAACTTTCCGAGGCGACGCCGCCGAGGCTTTCTTGCATCTGCGCGCGGCTGATCAGCCGTTTCGGCGCGTCGAGGAAGAGCCGCAGTACCTCGCCCTCGGCATGTGAAAAGGTCACCTCGGTACCCGTGGCATCTTGCAACACATAGCGGTCGAAATGCGCGGTCCAGCCGTTGAACCGTGCGGTGGTGCCGGCCTGCGGAGTCGGCTTGGCGCTGCGCAGGCGGGCGCGGATACGGGCGACCACTTCGGCAGGATCGAAGGGTTTGATGATGTAGTCGTCGGCCCCCAACTCCAGCCCCGTGACCCGGTCCTGCACCTGTGCGCGGCCCGAAATGATGATCACGATGGCGCCTTGCTCTAGCGCCAGCCGGTGTACTAGTGTCAGCCCGTCAGTGTCAGGCAGCGACAGATCGACAAGGCAGACATCGGGCGTATGGCTCGCCAATGCGGCCTCAAAGGCCCGCGCACGGCCAAAGCTGAGCGTGTCAAAGCCCGCTTCCTCCAGCGTGTCCGACAGCATCTGCCGGATTTCGGGTTCGTCATCCAGAATGGTGACCAGCGGGCGCGGGGCGGTATCACGGCTCATGGGGCGGTGGCTTTCAATGGGGCAATCAGTGCTTGCAGATCGTCTTTTTCAAAGGGTTTGCGCAGCACCGGCGCGAGGGTTTGCGCCTCGACAAACAGCGGGTGATCGGGGGGCAGGGAGGTCATCAGCAAAAGCGGCAGGCTGCTGCCGACGCGGCGGGCAAGGTCGATCCCGGTGCCCTCGCCCGAAAGCTGGATGTCCGACAGCACCAGTGTGATGTCGGGCAGATCGGCGATGAGGGCGGTAGCCTCATCCGCGCTGGTCGCCTCGATCACCGAATGGCCCTGATCCATAAGCATGTCGCGCACCACGGCGCGGATATCGGTGGTGTCCTCGACCAGCAGCACCAGCCCGGTGGTGGCGGGCACGGCGGCGCGGTAGGGCAGGCGCAGGCTAATCTGCGCGCCGCCCTCGGGCGCATTGCTCAGCCGCAGATCGCCGCCTGAGGATTTGGTCATGTCATAGACCATCGACAGGCCCAGCCCTGACCCCTCGCTGCCCTTGGTGGTAAAGAACGGCTCGACCCCGCGTTCCAGCGCCGAGGGCGCAAAGCCCGGCCCGGTGTCGTGGATCACCCATTCGATCCATGTGTTATGCACCAGCCGTTGCGTCAGCGTGATCGTGCCCCGCGCGCCACAGGCGTCGCGGGCATTGAGGATGAGGTTCAACAGCGCATCCTGCACCCGGCCTTTGTCGAGCAGCACCGCGCCCTCGGGCACGTCATTGCGCACCACCAGCGCGCATTTCGGCGGCAGCGTGGGGGCGGCGAGGGTCGAAAGCTCACTCAGCAAAGCGGCGGGGTCGGTGGCCACGGGGCGCAGGGCGCGGGGTTCGGTCACATCGGCGATGGAGCTGAGCAGCGTGCCGCCCCGCCGTGCGGCGGCCAAGGTGCCTTCGACCAATTCACCCGCTTGTGGCGGCATGTCGGGCAGCCGGGCCAGTTTCGATTGCATGCCGAGGATGATCGTCAAAAGGTTCGAGAAGTCATGCGCCAGCCCAGAGATCATCCGCGAGGCCAACTCGCGTTTCAGCGTCTGTTGCAGGGCGACACGGGTCTGGGTCTCTTCGGTGATGTCCATCGACAGGATATAGACCCCGCCGCGCCCGTCGGGGGTAAACGCACCGCGAATGCGGCGGGCGGATTCGTCATGGGTGAATTCGATCACCGCCGGGCTGCCCGCATAGGCTTGGGTCAGCGCGGGCTTGATCCGCGCATAGGCCGCCGCCCCAAGCGCGTCACTGATATGCAGCCCGTAGATGTTGCTGGGCCGCCCCGGCATCACGCTGCTGAGCCGGCGGTTGGAGTAGATGTAATGCCCGCTCGCGTCGACATGGGCGATATGGGCGGGCATCATCTCGGTCGTCAGCCGGGTGCGGGCCTCGCTTTCGGTGACCTGTCGTTTGGCCTCCTCCAGCGCGGTGATCGTCGCCTCCAACTGGCGGTTCGTGGCGGCCAGTTGTTCGGCATGGGACAGCAGTTGATCGCTCAGCGCGTCTGAACGAGCCCGCAACAGCGCCTCTTGCCGCTTGGTGTTGGTGATGTCGGTATAGACGGTGACCCAGCCGCCTTGGGGCAAGGGCGAGCCTTCGACACTGATGGTGCGCCCGTTCGAGCGGGTCCGCTCCATGTAATGCGGCACGAAGGCGCGGGCCTGTTCCACCCGTTCGGCCACGAAAGCGTCGACATCCCCCACCTCGCCATATTCGCCGGTGCCAGCCAGATGGCGGATCGTATCCTCGAAGGGCGCGCCGGGGGTCACCAGCCGGTCGGGCAGGTCGAACATGGATTGAAACGGGGCGTTGCAGACCGCAAGCCGAAGGTCGCTGTCATAGATGGTCAGCGCCTGAGCGATCAGGTTTAGACCGGCATTGGTCAGCGCTTTGGTTTGGTCGTCGGTGATCTGCATCGGCATCCTTTCGCATAGGGCTAGCACCGCGCGGGCGAAAGGCAAAGAGCCGCGCGTAAATCGCGCTTGACCTTCTTGCGCTGGAGGCCCCGAGAAGCGCGCCGAATGGAAACCGGAAAGGCAGAGCATGAACAAGAAAACCGGAGCAGGCGCAGCGGCGGCACTGGTCTTGGCAGGCGGGTATATCTGGTGGCAGGCCGAAGAGGCCCCGGCCCCCGCTGCCAGCGGCGCAGCCATGGTGAAGGTCACCGTGCCGGAGAGCCTGAGCGGCCCCGCGCAGATCGGCGCGCGGGCATTCAAAGCGAAATGCGCCGCCTGCCACGGGGTCAACGCTGCCGGGCGCGAGGGGGGTGGTCCGCCGCTGATCCATAAGATCTATGAGCCCAGTCATCACGGCGACGCATCCTTCATGGTCGCCGCCACCAATGGCGTGCGCCAGCATCACTGGTCTTTCGGCAACATGCCCCCGGTCGAAGGGATTACCCCGGCAGAGGTGAAATCAATCGTGACCTATGTGCGCGAGGTGCAGCGCGCCAATGGGATCGACTAGCGGAAAATGGGCCGCGGGGGCGCTGTAACAATTCGTTAGAATTCGGAAAAGATCAGGAAAAAGTTGACCTCCACAAAAAAGAGAACGTCACTTGTGGGATCATAGAATCGCACAAGCGATCGAACCCGCCGGGGAGGGCGGGCATGGGAGGAAGACAATTTGGCCAAGCCGCTGACGCGTGCCGACGGACCTCAGTCCGTGCCGGCGCTGTTGCACCGCAACGCAAGTGAATTCGCAAACGCCCCCGCTTACCGGGAGAAGGAATACGGGATCTGGCAAAGCTGGACCTGGTCGCAGACCCGCGACGAGGTCGAGGCGCTGGCCCTCGGGTTTCTTGAGCTGGGGCTGAACGAGGGCGATTTCGTCGCCATCATCGGGCGCAACCGTCCCTATCTCTACTGGGCGATGATGGCAGCCCAAATGGCCGGGGCCGTGCCGGTGCCGCTCTATCAGGACGCCAATGCCGAAGAGATGGCCTATGTCATGGGCCACTGCGGCGCGCGCCTTGCCGTGGTGGGCGATCAGGAGCAGGTCGACAAGATCATCGAGGTGCAGGGCCAACTGCCTGACTTCGAGCGGATGATCTACCTCGACCCGCGCGGCCTGCGCAAATACGACCATTCCAAGCTCGACCAATATACCGCCGTGCAGGAGATGGGCCGCGCCAACCGCGAAAAGCATATCGCCGAGTTGGAGGCGCGTCAGGCCAAGCTGGATTACGATTCGACCGGCGTGATGCTCTATACCTCGGGCACCACCGGCAAGCCCAAGGGCGTCGTGCTGAGCAACCGCAACGTGATCGAGACGGCGAAGTCGTCGTCGGAGTTCGACGACCTCAAGCGCAATGACGAGATTCTTGCCTATCTGCCGATGGCATGGGTGGGGGATTTCATCTTCTCCGTCGGCCAAGCGCTCTGGACCGGCTTCTGCACCAACTGCCCCGAAAGCGCCGACACGATGCATGTCGACCTGCGCGAGATCGGGCCGACCTATTATTTCGCCCCGCCGCGCGTGTTCGAGACGCAGCTGACCTCCGTCATGATCCGCATGGAGGACGCAAGCCGGTTCAAGAAGTGGCTCTTTGACACTTTCATGGCCCATGCCCGCAAGGTCGGCCCCGCCATTCTGGACGGCAAGAAGGTCTCCTTCATGGACCGTGTGAAATACGCGTTGGGCGAGTTGATGATCTATGGCCCGCTGAAGAACACCCTCGGCTTTAGCCGCGTGCGCGTGGGCTATACCGCCGGTGAGGCGATCGGCCCGGAGATCTTTGATTTTTACCGCTCGCTCGGCATCAACCTGAAGCAGCTCTACGGCCAGACCGAGGCAACGGTCTTCATCACCGCGCAGCCCGATGGCGAGGTGCGCAGCGATACCGTTGGCGTCACCTGCCCGGGCGTGGAGTTGAAGATCGCCGACAATGGCGAGGTCTTCTACCGCTCGCCGGGCGTCTTCGTGGAATACTACAAGAACCCCGAAAGCACCGCCGACACCAAGGACCCGGAAGGCTGGGTCGCCACCGGCGACGCGGGCTTCATCGAGGAAAGCTCGGGCCATCTGCGCATCATTGACCGCGCCAAGGACGTGGGCCAGATGGCCGACGGCAGCCTTTTCGCGCCGAAATACGTGGAAAACAAGCTCAAGTTCTTCCCCAACATCCTTGAGGCCGTGGTCTTCGGCAACCAGCGGACCGAGTGCACCGCCTTCATCAACATCGACCTGACGGCGGTGGGCAACTGGGCCGAGCGCAACAACATCGGCTACGCCTCCTATCAGGAACTGGCACGGCATCCGCAGGTGATGGACACGATCCAGTCCCATGTGGAGGAAGTGAACCGTTCGGTCGCCGAGGATGAGATGCTTTCGGGCTGTCAGGTGCACCGCTTTGTCGTGCTGCACAAGGAACTCGACGCCGACGATGGCGAGCTGACCCGCACCCGCAAGGTGCGCCGCAAGATCATCGAGGAGAAATACGCCGACATCATCGCCGCCCTCTATGACGGCTCCGACAAGGTCAGCACCGAGACGGAAGTGACCTATGAGGACGGGCGCAAGGGTTCGATCAAGGCGACGCTCGAAATTCGCGACGCCGCGGTGCAGCCGGTCAGCCGCCGGATGGCAGCGGAATGAGCGCGGCCAGCGCCGGACAGGCGGGAACTATGGAAAGGGACAGCGTGAAAGATCAGGCTGACAGCTATGTCACCGACGACGGCCGCACCATCGGCCCGACGGTGATGGAGATGAAGAACATCACCCTGCGCTTCGGCGGCGTGGAGGCGATCAAGGATATTTCCTTCGACATCCGCGAGGGCGAGATCCGCGCGATCATCGGGCCGAACGGGGCGGGCAAGTCCTCGATGCTCAACGTGATCAGCGGCTTCTATGTCCCCCAAGAGGGTGAGGTCTGGTACAAGGGCGCCAAGCGGCCCCCGATGAAACCCTATCAGGTGGCCCAGCAGGGCATCGCCCGGACCTTCCAGAACATCGCGCTTTTTGAAGGTATGTCGGTGCTCGACAACGTGATGACGGGCCGTCTGACGCAGATGAAATCGGGGCTGCTGGCGCAATCCTTCTGGAAAGGCGCAGCCGAGCGCGAAGAGATCGAGAACCGCGAGATCGCCGAGAAGGTCATCGACTTTCTGGAAATTCAGGCGATCCGCAAGACGCCCGTGGCGCGTCTGCCTTACGGTTTGAAGAAACGCGTTGAATTGGCCCGCGCCTTGGCGGCCGAGCCGACGATCCTGCTGCTGGACGAGCCGATGGCGGGCATGAACGTCGAAGAGAAAGAGGACATGAGCCGCTTCATCCTCGACGTGAACGACGAGTTCGGCACCACCATCGCGCTGATCGAACACGACATGGGCGTGGTCATGGATCTGTCCGACCGCGTGGTCGTGATGGATTACGGCCGCAAGATCGGCGACGGCTCGCCCGACGAGGTGCGCAACAACCAAGAGGTGATCGACGCCTATCTGGGGGTGGCCCATGACTGAGCGCTGCACGATCACCCGCAACGACACTGCCGTTCTGACTTTGGGGAGGGCCAATGATGCCTGAGCAACTGGCGTTTACGATCGAGGTCTTTCTCAACGGGCTGATGGCCGGGGTGCTTTACGCGCTCGTGGCGCTTGGCTTCGTGTTGATCTACAAGGCTTCGGGCATCTTCAACTACGCCCAAGGTGTCATGGCGCTTTTCGCCGCGCTGACGCTGGTGGGGATCATGGAAGGGCAGGTGCCTTTCGGCCATCTGATCAACGCGATCCTTGGTACCGAAGTGCATCACTTCGGCTGGCACATTCCGGCGTTCCTTGCCATCGTGCTGACCATGGTCGTGATGATCGTGCTGGCCTATTGCGTGCAGCGTTTCGTCTTTCGCTACCTCGTGGGGCAAGAGCCGATCATCCTCTTCATGGCGACCATCGGTCTGGCCTATTTCCTCGAAGGCGTGGGCGACCTGATGTGGGGTTCCGAGATCAAGACGCTAGACGTCGGCCTGCCGCAGGGCATCAACGTCTGGATCGACGAATTCACCTATAACGCCACCGGCTACGGCTTTTTCATCGACAACCTCGATATCGTGGCTTCCATCGTGGCGGCGGTGCTCGTGATCGGGCTGGTGATGTTCGCGCAATACACCAAGCAGGGCCGCGCCATGCGCGCCGTGGCGGATGACCATCAGGCCGCGCTTTCGGTCGGTGTCTCGCTGAACTTCATCTGGATCCTTGTCTGGTCGCTCGCGGGTTTCGTGGCGCTGGTCGCGGGCATCATGTGGGGTGCCAAGTCGGGCGTGCAGTTCTCGCTCTCGCTCATCGCGCTGAAGGCGCTGCCGGTGCTGATGCTGGGCGGCTTCACCTCGATCCCCGGCGCCATCGTCGGCGGTCTGATCATCGGCGTGGGCGAGAAGCTCTTCGAGTTCCTGATCGGCGCCCCCTTCCTTGGCGGCGCGACCGAGAACTGGTTCGCTTACATGCTGGCGCTGGTCTTCCTTGTCTTCCGCCCGCAGGGCCTGTTCGGGGAGAAGATCATTGAACGGGTTTGATACAGGCTACCCGGAAACTGTCCGGGGGACAGTTTCGCCTGTTCAAAGGGCGAAGCCCCGAATTGATAACGGCTTGGTGCGCGGCGCGCGCGCACCCTATGGCACGGCATTGCAGGCAAGTGCAGTGCAAATGACTACCGCAGAAGGGAAAGCAGTCTAATGTTCTATCGTGAAGCGGGCGATTTCAACACATCCTACGCCCAGGACCAGCAGACCTTCCCGATCCGGTTCGACCGGTACCGCTACTATCTGGTGCTGTTCATCGCGGTCTTCGTCGTGCCCTTTGTGGTCAACGACTACTGGGTGAACTCGCTGTTCCTGCCCTTCCTGATCTACGCCATCGCGGCGATCGGGCTGAACATCCTCGTGGGTTATTGCGGGCAGGTGAGCCTTGGCACCGGGGGCTTCATGGCGGTGGGGGCTTATGCCTGCTACAAGCTGATGACGGCCATGCCCGAGGTCAGCATGTTCATCCACATCCTGCTGGCGGGCGGCATCACCGCCGCGGTGGGGGCGCTCTTCGGCCTGCCGAGCTTGCGGATCAAGGGCTTTTACCTTGCCGTGGCGACGCTGGCGGCGCAGTTCTTCCTCGTGTGGCTCTTCAACCGGGTGCCGTGGTTCTACAACTACTCCGCCTCCGGCCAAATCAGCGCGCCCGAGCGGGACACCTTCGGCATCCTGATCACCGGCCCCAATACCGAAGCCTGGGCGACCTATATGTTCTGCCTGATCTTCACCGTGGGCTCGGCCTTGGTGGCGCGCAACCTGACGCGCGGCTCGGTAGGCCGCAAGTGGATGGCCATCCGCGACATGGACATCGCCGCCGAGATCATCGGGGTGAACCCGCTGCGTGCCAAGCTTACGGCCTTTGCGGTCAGCTCCTTCTTCATCGGCATCTCCGGCGCGTTGTTCTTCTCGATCTACCTCGGCGCGGTCGAAGTGGGCGAAGCCTTTGGCATCAACAAATCGTTCCTCGTGCTCTTCATGATCATCATCGGGGGCTTGGGCAGCATCTTTGGCAGCTTCGCCGGGGCGGCGTTCCTTGTACTGTTGCCTGTCTTGCTCAAGATCGTCGGCGTCGACTGGCTGGGCTGGCCCACGGATATCGTGGCGCATCTGCAGCTGGTGATCGTGGGCGGGCTGATCGTGGTCTTCCTGATCGCAGAGCCGCACGGGCTGGCGCAGCTGTGGCGCGTGGCCAAGGAAAAACTGAGATTGTGGCCCTTCCCGCACTAAGCGGGAGCCATGAAAAGCGAGGCCGGAGGGAGGAAACCCGGCCCAAACACCCAAGTCGGACAATCCAAGGGAGGAAACACCGATGAAATACAAACTGGGAACACTGGCCGTAGCTGGCCTGATGGCCGCAAGCCCCGTGATGGCGGACCTTGTCTTTCCGTCGCTGAGCTATCGCACCGGGCCCTATGCCGCGGGCGGCATCCCCTTCGCCGACGGCTATGCCGATTACTTCACCCTGCTCAATGAGCGTGACGGCGGCATCGGTGGCGAGACCATCCGCGTGCCGGAATGCGAGACCGCCTATAACACCGAGAAGGGCGTGGAATGCTACGAATCCACCAAGGGCGAAGGCGCGTTGGTCTATCAGCCACTCTCGACCGGCATCACCTACCAGCTGATCCCCAAAGTCACCGCCGATGACATCTCGATGCTGACCTCCGGCTTGGGCCGCACCTCGGCCAAGAACGGTGATGTCTTCAGCCATGTCTTCAACTTCCCGGCGAACTACTGGGACGGCGCCTCGGTCGCGGTGAAGCACATCATGGAGCAGGAAGGCGGCAGCCTTGAGGGCAAGAAGATCGCGCTCGTGTACCACAACTCCGCCTATGGCAAGGAGCCGATCCGCACCCTGCAGGAATTGAGCAAGAAACATGGTTTCGAGCTGAAGGAAGTGCCCGTCGACCACCCCGGTCAGGAGCAGAAGTCCCAGTGGCTGCAAATCCGCCGTGACAAGCCCGACTATGTGATCATGTACGGCTGGGGCGTGATGAACCAAGTTGCCGTTCAGGAAGCCGCCAACATCCGCTTCCCGATGGACAAGTTCATCGGCATCTGGTGGTCCGGCTCCGAGAACGACGTGCTGGCCGCGGGCGCCAAGGCCGATGGCTACAAGGCGCTGACCTTCCACAACGTCGGTTCCGATTACCCGCTCTATGACGACCTTCAGGAATACGTTGTCGATGCGGGCAAAGCCGCGGGCGCGGGCGATCAGGTCGGCTCAGTCCTCTACAACCGTGGCATCTACGCCGCGATGCTGGTGGCCGAGGCCGCGCGCACCGCGCAGGAGATCCACGGCGTGACCGACATCACCAGCGGCCAGATGCGCGACGGGATGGAACAGCTTGAGATTACCGAAGAGAAGATGGCGGCGCTTGGCCTGCCGGACTTCGGGCCCGAGTTCAGCGTCTCTTGCGAGAACCACGGCGGCGAAGGTTTCGTGGCCGTGACGCAGTGGGATGCCGAGGCCAAGGAATGGAACCTCGTCTCGGACTTCATGCAGTCCGACCAAGAAGTGATCCAGCCGCTGATCGATGCCGACAGCTCGGCCTATGCCGAGGAAAACGCCATCGAGGGCAACTGCTAAGAACCCTGCTCCCGGCCACCTTGCGGGTGGCCGGGGACACCTTCGAACCCCAAGAAAGGTCATGCCCATGCTGGATGCCGCCAACACCAATGACGTCGCAGTCGACAACCTGCTCGAGGTCAACAATATCGAGGTGATCTACAACCACGTCATCCTCGTGCTGAAGGGCGTCAGCCTGAACGTGCCCAAGGGCGGCATCACCGCGCTTCTGGGCGGCAATGGCGCGGGCAAGACAACAACGCTCAAGGCGATCTCGGGTCTGCTGGCCTCGGAACGTGGCGAGGTCACCAAGGGCTCGATCAAGTACCGCGGCGGCGCGATCCAGCATCAAGACCCCGCCGAGATCGTGAAACAGGGGGTCGTGCAGGTCATGGAAGGCCGGCACTGCTTTGAACACCTCACCATCGAGGAAAACCTGCTCACCGGCGCCTATACGCGCAGCGACGGCAATGCCGCGATCCAGCAGGACCTTGAGATGGTCTATAATTATTTCCCCCGTCTGAAGGAACGCCGCCGTAGCCAGGCCGGATATACCTCGGGCGGCGAGCAGCAGATGTGCGCCATCGGCCGCGCGCTCATGTCGCGCCCCGAGACGATCCTTCTGGACGAGCCGTCGATGGGTCTGGCCCCGCAGCTGGTGGAGCAGATCTTTGAGATCGTGAAATCGGTGAACGAACAGGAGGGCGTGACCTTCCTGCTGGCCGAGCAGAACACCAACGTCGCTCTGCGTTTCGCCCATTACGGCTACATCCTCGAATCGGGGCGCGTGGTGATGGACGGTCCCGCAAAGGACCTGCGCGAGAACCAGGACGTGAAGGAATTCTACCTCGGCATGTCCGACGAAGGCCGCAAGAGCTTTCGCGACGTGCGCAGCTACCGCCGCCGCAAGCGCTGGCTGAGTTAACCGGCCCCCCGGACCCGAAGGAAAGACCAAGACGAGACCTGAGCGGGCCTATGCCCTCTCCAGTGATGCCATAGCAGGAAAGTGACAGGGATGCTGACCAAGCCCCATTTCGATGATCTGGAAACCCGCAGCGCCGACCAACGGGCGGCCGATTTGGCGCAGGCCTTGCCGCAGCAGATCGCCCGCGCGCAGAGCTTGGCGGGCTATGGCGACACGCTGAAGGATGTGGATGCCGCGCAGATCACCTCTGCCGAAGCGCTTGCCGATCTGCCGGTGCTCCGCAAATCCGAACTGGGCAAGGCGCAGGCCGGCCAGCCGCCCTTCGGTGGTTTCACCACCAAGCCGGTGCATGACTTCTCTCATGTCTTCCAGTCGCCCGGCCCGATCTACGAGCCGTCGAGCAACGATCCAGACTGGTGGCGCATGGGGCGCTTCCTGCATGCCGCCGGGATCGGCGCGGGTGACGTGGTGCACAATTGCTTTGGCTACCACCTGACCCCCGCGGGCATGATTTTTGAGAGCGGCGCACGCGCCGTTGGCGCCACTGTGCTGCCCGCCGGGACCGGCCAGACTGAGCTTCAGGTCACCGCGGCGCGCGACGTGGGCTCCACCGCCTATGCCGGCACGCCGGATTACCTGAAGGTGATTCTCGAGAAGGCCGATGCCATGGGGGTGACGCTGAACATCACCAAGGCGGCGGTCGGCGGCGGGGCCCTGTTCCCCAGCCTGCGCGCCTTTTATCAGGAGCGCGGCATCACCTGCCTGCAATCCTATGCCACGGCGGATCTGGGCAATATCGCCTATGAAAGCCCTGCGATGGAGGGGCTCATCGTCGACGAACAGGTCATCGTCGAGATCGTCACCCCCGGCACCGGCATTCCCGTGGCTCCCGGCGAGGTCGGCGAGGTCGTGGTCACCACGCTGAACCCCGACTACCCGCTTATCCGCTTCGCCACTGGTGACCTGAGTGCGGTCTTGGAAGGCGAAAGCCCCTGTGGGCGCACGAATATGCGCATCAAGGGCTGGATGGGCCGCGCCGATCAGACCACCAAGATCAAGGGCATGTTCGTCCGGCCCGAGCAGGTGGCGGCGCTGGTCGCCCAGCACGACGAGATCGAGAAGGCCCGCGTCATCGCCAGCCGCGAAGGCGAGGCCGATGTCATGACGGTGCAGATCGAGACCGCCGGAGAGGACAAGGACGCCTATGCCCAATCCGTGGCCGATCTGCTCAAGCTCAAGGGCCGTGTCGAACTGGTCGCCCCCGGCAGCCTGCCGCGCGACGGGCTGGTGATCGAAGATACCCGCAGCTACGACTGAGCCGCGGCGTCGCGCCCTCTGGCATTTCCGAGTGAAATCGTCGAAATAGGGCGCATGACGCTGAACCCCGCCTCCGCTGAGACACCTCACCTGCGCCGCGCTCGCGACGGGCTGCGTGCGCTCTCGGGTGTTGCCCTGACAGTAGCCCTCTTCTGCGCGCTGCCGATGCTGGCGGTGCTGATCGCTGCCCTCAGCGGCGGGACGGAGACGGTGCAGCACCTGATCGACACGGTGCTGGGCCGCTACACGGTGACGACATTCCTCTTGGTGCTGCTGGTCTCTCTGGGCACCTTCGCCATCGGTGTGGGGGCCGCGTGGCTGGTCACGATGACGCGTTTTCCGGGGGCGAAGTTTCTGGAGATTGCGCTGGTGCTGCCGCTGGCTTTCCCGGCCTACGTGCTGGCCTATGCCTATACCCATGTGCTGGACCACCCCGGCATCGTGCAGACGGTGCTGCGCGACGTCACCGGCTGGGGCCCGCGCGATTACTGGTTCCCCGAGATCCGGTCGCTCGGCGGTGCGGCGGCTATGCTGGTGCTGGTGCTCTACCCTTACGTTTACCTGCTCGCCCGCGCGGCCTTCCTGCAGCAAAGCGGGACGACTTTTCTCGCCGCCCGCGCGCTTGGGTCGAGCGCATGGGCTGCGTTCTTCAAGGTCAGCCTGCCTCTGGCACGTCCTGCCATCGCGGGGGGCGTCTTGTTGGCCGTTATGGAGACCATCGCGGATTTCGGCACCGTGGCCTATTTCGGCGTTCAGACCTTCGCCACGGGTATCTATACTAGCTGGTTTTCCATGTTCGACCGCGCCGCCGCCGCGCAGTTGGCGCTTTGTCTGCTGAGCTTTGCCTTGCTGCTGGCGATGCTGGAGCGGGCGCAACGCGGCAAGGCCAAGTATCACGACCCCGCGCGCCGTACCCAGTCCGCGCCGCCGGCCGAGCTTAAAGGCTGGCAGGCCGCGGCGGCGATCGTGCTGTGCGGGGTGCCGGTGCTCTTCGGGGCGGTGCTGCCGGTGGTGATCCTCGTGACCATGGGGATCGAGAGCGAGCAGAGCCTCTTCAGCCCGCGTTACCTCGGGTTCATGCGCAATTCGGTGACGCTTGCGGCGGTGGCGGCGGTGCTGACGGTGCTGGCGGCGATCAGCGTGGGGTTCTACCGGCGGCTGCGCCCGGGACGGGTCTCGCAGGGCGCGGCCTATGTGGCGCGGCTTGGCTACGCGGTGCCGGGCGGGGTGATCGCGGTGGGTCTGCTGGTGCCTTTCGCGGCCTTCGACAACGCGCTCGACGCCTGGATGCGCGAGACCTTCGACATTTCCACCGGGCTTCTGATCACCGGGTCGATCTGGCTGTTGGTGCTGGCCTATCTGGTGCGCTTTCTGGCCGCAGCGCTTGGCGCCTACGAGGGCGGGCAGTCCATGGTGCATGCCAACATGGATGCCGCCGCGCGCTCGCTGGGGCAGACGCCTCTGGGTACTTTGCGCCGGGTGCATCTGCCGATCCTCGCGCCGAGCCTGTTGACCGCGCTGTTGATCGTCTTCGTCGACGTGATGAAGGAACTGCCCGCGACGCTGATCATGCGGCCGTTCAACTATGACACGCTGGCGGTGCAGGCGTATCGCTTGGCCAGTGATGAGCGGCTCAATGGGGCGGCGGTGCCGAGCTTGGTGATCGTGGCAATGGGGCTGTTGCCGGTGATCCTGATCTGCCGACAGGTGGGGCGTCAGCGGTAGATAGCGAGGGCCAGCGCCTGGGGTGGCGATGCAGACGTGGCTTCGTGCCACTTTGTGGCTCAACCGTGATGTGCGTTCGCGAGGTTGCACTTAGCCTCACCAAATCGCCTCCCCGTGGGGACGGGCAGGCGATGGCCCGGCGCCTGCGGCTTGACGCCGGGCCGTCTGGCGATGAGGGCAGCGCCCTCCCTGGGGGGCGATGATCGGCCTGCTTTCTGCAATGTCATTGCCAAAGGCGCAGGCCCTGCGTCAGGATCCAGCGTTGCAAAATCGCCCTCCGGGGGGGAGGGAGGGCGATGCCCGGCGTGCCGCCGGGCGGGGCGTTTGGAGGCAGCACAGCACATAAAAAAGGCGGGCCCGAAAGCCCGCCTCCTGCGCGATTGTCGTACTGATTATTCCCAGCCGACCGAGTTAAAGATCTTCTGCGCGGTGCCGATGTTCTCGGCCACGTCCGACAGGTTCACGTCGTCGGCCTTGAACTCACCCAGCTGCTTCACGCTGTCGGCCAGTTCCACGCCTTCCACGGTGGGGAATTCGTCGTTGCCCGCCGAGAAGTAGACCTGCGCCTGATCCGAGGCGAGATACTCAAGGAATTTCACCGCGTTCTCACGGTTCGGCGCGTTCTTGGCCACACCGCCGCCCGAGAGGTTCATATGCGCGCCGTTGCCTTCCTGATCCGGCCAGATCACGCCGATCTTGCCGATATCGGCGCTGACGCCATCGACATCGGTGCGGATCGCACGGGCGAAATAGTAGCTGTTGGAGACCGCGATGTCGCACTCACCGGAAACGATGCCGCGCAGCTGGTCGGTGTCGCCGCCCTGCGGTGCACGCGCCATGTTGTCGACCACGCCCTGCGCCCATTCGGTCGCGGCTTCTTCGCCCTCATGGGTCACGATGGAGGCCAGCAGGGTCTGGTTATAGGTATTGGTCGAGGAGCGGATGCAGACCTGACCTTTGTACGCGGGATCGGCGAGGTCCATGTAGGTCTCGGGCGGGTTGTCCATCGTCTCTTTGTTGTAGAAGATGATCCGCGCGCGCTGCGACAGGCCGAACCACTGGTTGTCGTCGTCCTGCAGGTTGGAGGGGATGCGCTCTTCCAGCGTCTCGCTCTCGACGGCTTGCAGCAGGCCCAAGTCCTTGGCGCGCTTGAGGCGGCTTGTGTCCACAGTCAGCAGGACGTCGGCGGGGGAATTCGCGCCTTCGGCTTCCATACGCGCCAGCAGTTCGTCGGCCTTGCCTTCGATGCGGTTGATGGTGATGCCGGTCGCTTCGGTAAAGTCGGAGTAGAGCCGCTCATCGGTGTCGTAGTGACGCGAAGAGTAGAGGTTCAACTCGCCATCGGCCAGCGCAGGAAGGGCCAGCGCCATCAGCGCGGCGGCGGCAGTCGATGTTTTGCAGAAGGTCATATCAGGGTCCTGTTCCATTGGGATAACTTGACTGAAATAGTAAGAAACAGATTTCACCCTTTCCTGCAACCAATTCCGCCAGAATTGGTTGGAAAGCCCCCGGCCAAACCGGGCCGGGGGCTGCGGGGTCAGTCTTTGCTGGCGATCTTGTCTTGGGTCTTGGTGTCGAAATCGCTGGCGTCGTGACGCTCGTGCAATTGCATCGACAGGTCATCGCCGAAGGCGCGGTTGACCATCCGGCCTCGCGTCACGGCAGGGCGCGCGTCAATCGCCTCGGCCCAACGCATCACGTTCTTGTAAGAGGTCACGTCGAGGAATTCCGCCGCGGAGTAGAGCCGACCGAGAACCAACTGCCCATACCAGCTCCAGATCGCCATATCGGCGATGGAGTATTCATCGGCGAAATATTCATGCTCGGCCAGATGTTTGTCCATCACGTCAAGCTGGCGCTTGGTCTCCATCGCGAAACGGTTGATGGGGTATTCGAACTTCTCGGGCGCATAGGCATAGAAATGGCCAAAGCCGCCGCCGAGGTAAGGCGCGCTGCCCATCTGCCAGAAGAGCCACGAGAGCGCCTCGGTCCGACGGGCGGGGTCTTGGGGCAGAAAGGCGCCGAACTTCTCGGCGAGATAGAGCAGGATCGCCCCCGATTCGAAGACCCGCTGCGGCGCGTCGCCGGAACGGTCCATCAGCGCGGGGATTTTCGAGTTGGGGTTCACCTCAACAAAGCCGGAGCCGAACTGGTCGCCCTCGGAAATATCAATCAGCCATGCGTCATATTCCGCCGCCTTGTGACCCGCCGCCAGCAGTTCTTCGAACATCACCGTGACTTTGACACCGTTGGGCGTGGCGAGGGAGTAAAGCTGGAAGGGGTGTTCGCCGACCGGCAGTTCCTTGTCATGGGTCGCACCAGCGATAGGCCGGTTGGTGCTGGCGAATTTGCCGCCGCTCTCTGATTCCCATTTCCAAACCTTGGGGGGCGTATATTCGGGCGTGTCCGACATGATGGTCTTCCTTGTTATTCAAGCCTGCCTTGAAGGTGGGGTTTTGCGCCGGGGTTGCAAGCAGTTATCCGCAACGAAAAAGGCCGCCCCCGGAAGGAGCGGCCTTTAATTCTACAAAGCTGCGAAGCTCAGCCCTGACGGGCTTTGAACCGGCGCTGCGTCTTGTTGATGACGTAAACGCGGCCTTTGCGACGCACAACACGGCAATCGCGATGCCGATTCTTGAGCGAGCGGAGCGAATTGCGAACCTTCATGGTCGTCTCCTCATGTCGTGGCGCGGGCCAGCGCCTGGGTTGCGGGCAACCCGCCAAGGGCGGGTCGATGAATAAATGGTGGGCGATACTGGGATCGAACCAGTGACCCCTTCGATGTCAACGAAGTGCTCTACCGCTGAGCTAATCACCCACTTTTCAGCGTTTCCGTATCGGCCCCAAAACTAAATGGGGCGCGAAATTTCGCGCCGTTGGGGTGCTATAAAAGGAGTCGGCGGCGGGATCAAGGGCTTTTGGCGCGGAATAAACACGCTATGTTCGACTTAGAGGAATTTATTATGCCGATGACCGCTTACGAAGTACTGCATCCGGACCGAAACCGCTCTTGCGTGGTCTTCGCATCGCCCCATTCGGGGCGGGATTATGCGGCGTCTTTCCTGCGGCGGTCGGTTTTGGACGAACATGCGATCCGTTCGTCCGAAGATGCCTTTGTTGATCTCTTGTTCGACTGCGCCCCGCTGCATGGCGCTTCTTTTATCAAAGCCGGGGCCCCGCGGGCCTATATCGACCTCAATCGCGCGCCGGAGGAGTTGGATCCGTCGGTCATCGAAGGCATTCCGCGGCAGGGGCATAATCCGCGCGTGGCCTCGGGGCTGGGGGTGATTCCCCGCGTGGTGGCCAATGGCCGGGCGATTTATCGCGGCAAACTGACCCAAGAAGAGGCGCAGTTGCGAATCGACAGCTATTGGCGGCCCTATCACGCGAAATTGCAGGAGTTGCTGAGCGGGGCGCATCGCCGCCATGGCCAAGCGGTGCTGGTCGATTGCCATTCCATGCCACATGAGGCGATGGACGGCGTGGCCCGTGGTGGGATGCGGCGGCCCGATGTCGTCCTGGGGGATCGTTTCGGCGCGGCGGCGGGGGGCGAGGTGGTCGACCGGATTGAAGCGGCCTTCGTCGACGCGGGTTTCGTCGTGACGCGCAATTCGCCCTTTGCGGGGGCCTATATCACCCAAGCCTATGGCCGCCCGTCCCGGGGGCAGCATGCGGTGCAGGTGGAAATCGACCGCGCGCTTTACATGAACGAGCGGTTGATTCGCCCCAATGGCGCTTTCGAGGCGGTACAGGCGGCGTTGCAACGTGTGGTGGCTGAGGTGGCGCAGATCGGGCAGGAGCGGCTTCCGCTCGCCGCGGAGTAGGCTCAGCGCAGCGCGCGGCCTTTGACGATGGCCTTTTCACCAAAACGGCTGCGGATGCTATCGGCGGCGCGTTCCGCGCGGCTGCGTTGTGCCGCGCCGGGGTCGAGCAGATCGCCCGCCATATCCGCCCCCTCGGCGCCCGACAACTCGGAGATGCCCACGCCGATCAGCCGATAGGCGCTTTGGTGATCGACTTGGTCGAAGAGGGCGCGGGCGGTGCGGTAAATCCGGTCGGCCAATTGGGTCGGATCATGCAGCGAGAGGCGGCGCGACAGGACGGTATGATCGGTGCGTTTGAGCTTGAGCGTCACCACCCGGCCCGCCATCTCTTTCGCCTTGGCGCGGTCCGCCACCTTTTCTGCCAAACGCCAGATATGGCCGTCCAGAATCTCCGCATCGCCCGTATCGTCGGAGAATGTCGTTTCATTACTGATCGACTTCACCGGGCGGTGGCGCGAGACGCGGCGGGTGTCTTGGCCCCGTGCCAGATGCCACAGCCGGTCCCCCATGCTGCCAAAGCGCGCGATGAGATCGGTCTGTTCCCACCGCAGGAGATCGGAAAAGCTGCGGATGCCGGCCTTTTCCAGCGCGGTCTGGGTGGCGGCACCGACGCCCCAGATCATGCCCACCGGTTTGTCGCGCAGAAAGTCCGCCGTTTCCCCCGCGCCGATGACGGAAAACCCATGCGGCTTGTCGAGGTCCGAGGCGACTTTGGCCAGAAACTTGTTGTGGCTCAGCCCGATGGAGCCGGTCAGCCCTAGTTCGGTTTTCATCCGCCGCACAAGCCGCGCCAGCATCATCGCCGGGGGCTGGCCGTGCAGTCGCGCGGTGCCTGTCATGTCGAGAAAGGCTTCGTCCAGCGACAGCGGCTCGATGGCCGGGGTCATCTCTTCCATCATGGCGCGGATCGCGCGGGAGGCTTCGACATAGACCTCCATCCGCGGCTTGATGATCACCGCCTCGGGGCAGAGCTTGAGCGCCTGAAACATCGGCATGGCCGAGCGCACGCCGCGAATGCGCGCGACATAGCAAGCGGTCGAGACGACCCCACGCCGCCCCCCGCCGATGATGACGGGTTTGCCCGCGAGTTCGGGATTGTCCCGTTTTTCGACCGAGGCATAGAAGGCGTCGCAATCCATATGGGCGATGGAGAGGTCAAAGAGTTCCGGGTGGGACAGCACGCGCGGGCTGCCGCAGCGCGGACAGCGCCGCGCCGGCGGGATTTCAGTCAGACAATCGCGACAGAGGGTAGCCATGGGTACACCGGGAGGGCAGGGTTCGGGCGACGATTCTAAACAGATCGCGAGGGATTGAACATGGTCTTTGATGGCGCCAAGCTCGCGCTCTACCTTGGGGAGAAGCTGGCCGTGATCCTGCGTGATGATCTGCCGGGGCTGCTCTTTGCTGATCACTGGGATTTGCCCGGCGGGGGCCGTGAGGGGGATGAGACACCGCTGGCCTGCGCGCTGCGCGAATGCCGCGAAGAACTGGGAATTGTGGTGCCTGAAGATGCCGTGATCTGGGAGGGCAGCTTTGACGAGGGCGGGCGGATCAAATGGTTCTTCGTCGCGCGCTTGCCTGCCGAGGCAGAGGCCCAGATCGTTTTTGGCGACGAGGGGCAGCGCTGGCGCTTGATGACCGAGGCGGAGTTTCTCAACCATCCTCGCGCGGTGCCCGCCTTTCAGGACCGCTTGCGGGTCTATCTTGCAGAGCACGCGAATGGGAGGATGTAGGGCAAATAAAGGCCCCCCGCCTGCGTGAGCGGGGGGAGGTGACGAACATCAGGAAGAACCAGTTCGTCGGGGAGTATCACCTGAGTTCAACATAACATCTTATGCGGTTTTCGCCTAACATTGATGGCCACCTGCGTGGTGCAACCCGGCGCGCTGTGGTCGATTTGCTACAGGCGAGGGAAGGCCCCTGTTAATGTTCAGAAAATTTCCTGAAGCACGGCGCGGGCGGCGGCGGCGGGGTCTTCGGCTTGCCAGATCGGGCGGCCCACCACGATGTGATCGGCCCCGTCCGCGATGGCCTGCCCCGGTGTGGCGACGCGTTTCTGGTCGCCCAATGCGGCCCCTTGGGGGCGCACGCCGGGGGTGACGATCAGCTTGCCGCCCGCTTCGGGCAGGGCGCGGATCGCCGCGGCTTCTTGGGGGGAGGCGATGACCCCATCCGCGCCCGCGTCCAGCGCCCGGCCCGCCCGGGTCAGCACCAGATCGCCCAGATCGCCCGGCTGGATCAGCGCGGCGTCAAGATCGGCGCGGTCCAGCGAGGTGAGGATGGTCACGGCGAGGATTTTCATATCGGTGCCCGCGGCCCCCTGTTTGGCCGCGGCCACCACATGCGGGTCGCCGTGGACGGTCAGGAAATCCAGATCGAACTGCGCAAGGCCCCGCACCGCCGCCTCGACGGTGGCGCCGATGTCGAAGAGTTTCATATCAAGGAAGATGCGCTTGCCATGCTCTTGCTTCAGCTCATTGGCCAAGGCCAAGCCGCCGCCGGTCAGCATCCCTAGACCGATTTTGTAAAAGCCCACGGCATCGCCGAGCTTTTCGGCCAGTTCCAGCCCCGCGACCGCATGGGGAACATCAAGGGCGACAATCAGACGGTCATCAGACATGCGAGGGCTCCTGCCAAATTTCAAACGGCTTTGACCTACGCCGCAGCGCGGGGCAAGTCCATCATTCATGCGGGTAGGGCGCAAAAAAGAGGCCCGAACGCCGCTGAGCGGGTCCGGGCCAAGTGATCAGAGACTTAGCAGGCAGGCACTGGTCTCTGGTTTGCGGAACGCCACATCGGGACAGATGAGGTGGCGGCAGGTCCGCGGGCAGCCGCGCGGCAGGCAGGCGCCGCGCGGAAGGGGGTCAAGCCGCGTCGCGACCGGGGAGGTGCATGACCTCTTCCAGCCAACGCAGCGGGTCGAAGCTGCGGCGTCCGGCCCGCTGTGCGGGGACGTGGCGCAGGACTTCGGAACTCAGGCCACGCTTTTGTGCGTGGCGGCGAAGTGCCTGACGGGACAGCCCGTCGGCGGCATCGTGGTATGACATGGTGATCGGGGCATCGATGGCGCAGGCGTAACGGCGCAGCTGCTCCCCGTCTTGGACGGTCACCAGCGCTTCGAAACACTGAGTGGCCGCATTATAGGTGACATCTGTCAACTGGATCGGGCGCGTCTGCATCGTTTCACCTCTTGCGTTCTTCTGAACCTTGGCAGGCTGCTTCGTCCTGCTCTCCTCTGCTGGGTAAACGCGAGAGGTGGCAAAATGGTTTCATTATGGTTACAGCTTCTGTGGATAAAGGTTAACAATGTATTTATATCAGTAACATAGGGATGTATTTTATGTCTCAAAGTTGCCGTATTTTTGCCTTATTGGCTGATTTCTTCCTATTGGCGGCGCCGCTCTCGGCGGTATTTTGCATCTGGATGGTCTTGAACCGGCAACACCGCTTCCCAAATTGATACCGAGGCTCAGACCGCCGCGTGCCACATATCGGGCGCGGCATTTTAGAGCGCTTGTAGAAAAGGAGAGACCCATGGACTTGAGCAAGTTCACGGAAAGATCGCGCGGCTTCATTCAGGCGGCGCAGACCATTGCAACACGGGAAAGCCACCAGCGGCTGGCCCCGGAACATGTCCTCAAAGCGTTGTTGGATGACGACCAAGGACTTGCGCGGAATCTGATCGCCGCGTCGGGCGGCGACGGTGCGCGCGTGGTGCAGGCGCTTGATTTGGCGCTTGGCAAGATCCCAAAAGTCACCGGCGATGCAGGGCAGGTCTATCTGGACGGCACCACCGCCAAGGTGCTGGCCGAGGCCGAAGCGATTGCCAAGAAAGCAGGCGATAGTTTCGTCACTGTCGAGCGCATTCTGACCGCGCTGTGCATGGTGAAATCCGGCGCGAAGACGGCGCTGGAAGCGGGGCAGGTGACCGCCCAAAGGCTGAACGCCGCCATCAATGATGTGCGCAAGGGCCGCAAGGCCGACAGCGCCACCGCCGAAGACAACTATGAGGCGTTGGAGAAATACAGCCTCGACCTGACCGCGCGGGCCGAAGAGGGCAAGATCGACCCGATCATTGGCCGGGACGAAGAGATCCGCCGTGCCATGCAGGTATTGAGCCGCCGCACCAAGAACAACCCTGTGCTGATCGGTGAGCCGGGCGTCGGTAAGACCGCCATCGCCGAAGGCTTGGCGCTGCGCATCGTGCATGGTGACGTGCCTGAGAGCTTGCGCAACAAGCGTCTGCTCGCGCTCGACATGGGGGCGCTGATCGCTGGCGCGAAATACCGTGGTGAGTTCGAAGAGCGTTTGAAGGCCGTGCTAACCGAGGTGACCGAAGCCGCGGGCGAGGTGATCCTCTTCATCGACGAGATGCACACGCTGGTCGGTGCCGGTAAGGCCGATGGCGCGATGGATGCGTCGAACCTGCTGAAGCCTGCGCTGGCGCGGGGGGAATTGCACTGTGTCGGTGCCACCACCCTCGAAGAGTACCGCAAATATGTTGAGAAAGACGCGGCACTTGCGCGGCGGTTCCAGCCGGTGATCGTGCAGGAGCCGACGGTGGAAGACACCGTCTCGATCCTGCGCGGTATTAAGGAGAAGTACGAGCTGCACCACGGCGTGCGCATCAGCGACACCGCGTTGGTCGCGGCGGCGACGCTGAGCCATCGCTATATCACCGACCGTTTCCTGCCCGACAAGGCGATCGACCTGATGGACGAGGCGGCAAGCCGCCTGCGGATGGAGGTCGACAGCAAGCCCGAGGAACTCGACGCGCTGGACCGTCAGATCCTGCAGCTGCAGATCGAGGCGGAAGCGCTGAAGAAGGAAGACGATGCCGCGTCCAAGGATCGGCTGGAGGCTTTGCAAAAAGACCTCAGCGATCTGCAAGACCGCAGCGCCGAGATGACAGCGCAGTGGCAGGCCGAGCGTGACAAGCTCGCCGGGGCGCGTGACATCAAGGAGAAGCTCGACCAAGCGCGGGCCGAACTCGACATCGCGAAACGCGAAGGCAACCTCGCGCGCGCGGGCGAGCTATCTTATGGCGTGATCCCGCAGTTGGAACGCGACCTTGAAGCCGCCGAGGGCCGTGAGGATGACATGATGGTCGAAGAGGCCGTGCGCCCGGACCAGATCGCCTCCGTCGTTGAGCGCTGGACCGGCATTCCTGCGGGTAAAATGCTTGAAGGTGAACGCGACAAGCTGCTGCGGATGGAAGAGCAGTTGCACGACCGGGTGATCGGGCAGAACGCCGCCGTGAAGGCCGTGGCCAATGCGGTGCGCCGCGCGCGGGCAGGGCTCAACGATGAGAATCGCCCGTTGGGCAGCTTCCTCTTCCTCGGGCCGACCGGTGTGGGCAAGACCGAGCTGACCAAGGCCGTGGCCGAGTTCCTCTTCGACGATGACAGCGCCATGGTGCGCATCGACATGTCGGAGTTCATGGAGAAACATGCCGTGGCCCGTCTGATCGGTGCCCCTCCGGGCTACGTCGGCTATGACGAGGGTGGTGTGCTGACCGAAGCGGTGCGGCGTCGGCCCTATCAGGTCGTGCTCTTCGATGAGGTCGAAAAGGCGCATCCCGATGTCTTCAACGTGCTTTTGCAGGTGCTCGACGATGGTGTGCTGACCGATGGTCAGGGCCGCACGGTCGACTTCAAGCAGACGCTGATCGTGCTGACCTCCAACCTCGGGGCGCAGGCGCTGAGCCAACTGCCCGAGGGCGGCGATATGGCGGCGGCCAAGCGTGACGTGATGGATGCGGTCCGGGCGCATTTCCGGCCCGAGTTCCTGAATCGTCTGGACGAGACGATCATCTTTGACCGTCTGGGTCGCAAGGACATGGACGGGATCGTCGATATTCAGATGGCACGGCTGCTCAAGCGACTTGCGGGGCGGAAGATCACACTCGATCTCGACGACGCCGCGCGAAAATGGCTGGCGGATGAGGGCTATGACCCGGTCTTCGGGGCGCGTCCTTTGAAGCGGGTGATCCAGCGTACCGTGCAGGACCCGCTGGCCGAGATGCTCTTGGCCGGGGATGTGAAGGACGGCGACACCGTCACCGTCCGCGCCGGGGCCGATGGCTTGATCATCGGCGATCAGGTGGCCGCGTCGAACCGGCCCAAGCCGGATGACGCAACGGTGCACTAAACCTTAATAGATGAAGAGAAGGGCCGGGTTTTCCGGCCCTTCTTGCGATCGGAGACAGAAACTTTTCGCCCGGAGGCGCGCCGGGCATCGCTCTCTCTTCCCCCGGAGGGCGATCTTGTGAGATTTTCTC
Source organism: Sulfitobacter sp. 1A15258 (assembly GCF_043557045.1). Lineage (NCBI taxonomy): Bacteria > Pseudomonadati > Pseudomonadota > Alphaproteobacteria > Rhodobacterales > Roseobacteraceae > Sulfitobacter > Sulfitobacter sp. 1A15258. The sequence goes on from NZ_JBIFFK010000003.1 coordinate 454,102, forward strand.
ATGGCAGATCGCCTGCGTGCCATGCGGAGCCTACGCTCAAATTTAAGAACCTGACGCCCCCAGAAAGGGCGATGTCCTTTTCACTCTTCCCCGATCGCCTCTTTCACGATCTTGTCGAGCAAGCTCTGCACCTCTTGCATCGCGCCATCGGGAAAGGCGCGGTAGCCGATGGTCACCTCTTCACTCTCGGGCAGTTGCATGACGAAAATATCGTAGGGGCAAAAGCCGATGTTCATCACATCCGCCTCCATCACCTTGCGCGACAGCGCGGCCGAGCAGAAGCTGAACACCTCCGCCGCCTCGAACAGCACCACGTCAGAGCCGACATCGGCGCGGGTGCGGTCGAGCATCTCACCGACATGGCTGACATTCTCGGGGATGAGCCCTTGGTTCAGGATCGCGTTCTCCACCCCGAAGGTTACATCGCCAAAGCTTTGGTCGCTGGTATAGGTGACCATCTCATCCGCTTGGGCGGCGCTGGCCCAAATCAGACCGGCGGCGAAAAGAAAACGGATCATGGCGGCACTCCTTTGAATAACGGCGCCTGACATTCCAGTGTGCTGGCTGAAATCCGGGCGAAAGGATTTGGCGCAACTTCCGGCGGGCGCTAACTTTGCATGAGTATAGTAGGGAGCGCTGAAATGGCCAATCGCTGGATCAATCGACTGACGGACCGTGACGTGACCGATGAGGCGCAATACCTCAACCGGCGGCAGATCATGGGCGGTGCGATGGCGGGGCTGGGTCTTGCCGGGCTGGGGCAGGGGGCCGCGGCCCAAGAGGGGCTGACCCCGAATGACTACGAAGACATCACCCAATACAACAATTACTACGAGTTCGGCACCGGTAAGGACGATCCTGCGAAATACGCAGGCGCGCTGACGACCGCCCCTTGGACCGTGACCATCGCGGGCATGGTCGACAAGCCCGGCGACTACGCTTTCGAGGATATCATGAAGGCGATGACCATCGAAGAGCGCATCTACCGGTTGCGCTGTGTCGAGGCGTGGTCGATGGTGGTGCCGTGGAACGGATTCGAACTGGCCGATCTGCTCAATATGGCCGGGGTGCAATCCGGCGCGAAATATGTGGCTTTTGAAACCGCCTACCGCCCCGAAGAGATGCCGGGCCTGCGTTTCCCCGTGCTTGACTGGCCCTATGTTGAAGGGCTGCGGCTGGATGAGGCGATGCACCCGCTGACGATCATGGCCACCGGCATCTATGGCAAAGACATCCCGAACCAGAACGGCGCGCCGCTGCGGTTGGTCGTGCCGTGGAAATACGGGTATAAATCCATCAAATCCGTGGTGCGCATCACGCTCACCGACACGCAGCCGCCCACCAGTTGGAACAAGGCCGCGCCGCGGGAATATGGTTTTTACAGCAATGTGAACCCCAAGGTCAGCCATCCGCGTTGGTCGCAGGCCGATGAGCGCCCCATCGGCGGCGGGCTCTTCGCACGGCGCCAGCCGACGCTGATGTTCAACGGCTACGAAGAAGAGGTGGCGTCGCTTTACGAGGGTATGGACCTGACGGCGAACTTCTGATGCCTGCCGCGATATATATGCCACGTCCTTTCGCCCAAGCGCCGCTCTCTGGCGTGGCCGCAGCATGACGCGCCTGACCGAGGCCCTGAACAAAGCCGCCCGCCGCATCCCGGCCTGGGCTGTCTATCTCCTGCTGGCCCTGCCCATCCCATGGTTCTTTTACCAAGGGCTTGCCGGCGGGCTGGGGCGCGATCCGGTAAAGGGGCTCGAACACCTCTATGGCCTCTGGGCGCTGCGCCTACTGATCGCCGGTCTGGTGATCACCCCGTTGCGCCGGGTATTTGGGGTGAACCTGCTGCGCTTTCGCCGGGCGCTCGGTGTGATGACCTTCGTCTATGCGCTGGCGCATCTGACTGTCTGGGCGCTGCTCGACGTGCAGGGGCTGTCGCGTATCTGGGCGGATATTATCAAACGTCCCTATATCACCATCGGCATGGCCGGGTTCCTCTGCCTTGTGCCGCTGGCGGCCACATCCAACAATTGGTCGCTGCGGAAGCTGGGGGCGCGTTGGCGCAAGCTCCACCGGCTGACCTATGTGGCAGCGCTCTTGGCAGCACTACATTTCCTATGGCTGGCGAAAGGGTTTCAGCTAGAGCCGCTGGTCTATGCCGGCCTTGTCGCGGCGCTTTTGATCTATCGGCTGCCGTTAAGGGGCCTTTGGCAGAAAGGCCCGCGGGGATGGGCGACTCGGAAAGGGCAACAGGGGTCATGATTCACGCGTCTGAAACGCGCGATTCCGGGCTGTGGCATGTGGATAACTGATGGCGTTAACATAACGAGGGCATATTAGGAGAGTTTGCGTTAACCTCTGCAGTATCTCGCATGCCATAACGCCTTGTTTTTACCTGATTCTATAAGGCTTTCACAAAAACTGCACAAAACTTCAAAAAACGGCTTGCGGCTTTGTCTCACTAACCTTAGAACCCCCTCTACCGGCGGCGCTGAGACGCACCGCTGGGGCGCCAGACGGGGCGGACGGCAGCGGAGACGCGGTGGTTCGGATCACGAGGCGGATAAGAATTCGAGGTATTAGAGGCGGGGCGCGCCAAGAAGTTAGGGCGCATCTCAGTTTCTTTTGTCTCAACGCTGTTTGAAAATTTGATATCTGAAGAGATATGTGGGCGGTTTGGTTCATTCGATGGATCAACGTCTGTATATCGCGCTCTTAGGGTTTCGGCCCGATGATGGAGTGTCAGCTTCACTGTTTGGACGGCTTTCGCTACTTTGTAGCTGAAGCACAACAAACAGAGAATGGTCTGCATCTT